>VERN01000107.1 GCA_018882635.1 Beijerinckiaceae bacterium
TGTTAGGCGGGATGCCGTCTGCGCCGATTATCCTTCTGGCATTTCTCTACAGTTTCGGCGCGCATGGCATCATGACGCTGAATGATTTCAAATCAGAAGAGGGTGATGCGGCGATCGGCATTCACTCGCTGCCCGTTCTTCTTGGCACTGACAATGCGGCGCGGCTTGCCTGCATTATGATGGCACTGCCGCAAGCGGTTGTGATTGCGCTGCTTGCGCTTTGGAGTCGTCCGCTTGAAGCGCTTGCGATTACAGCTCTGCTGATCGCGCAATTTGTTTTGATGAAACGTCTGCTTGCTTCACCGCGGGCGGAAGCGGCGCGATACAACGCCACCGGCACATCATTGTATGTTCTCGGCATGATGATCGCGGCCATCGCGCTCAGAAGCGCTAGCCTTTAGGAGACGGACATGGCCTCGCATCAAGGATTGAGCTGGGTTTCGATTGTGCGGCTCGGTTTGGTGCAGACGGCGCTGGGTGCCATCGTCGTTCTCACCACGTCCACTCTCAACCGCGTGATGGTGATTGAGGTAGGGCTTGCCGCAACGGTTCCTGGCACTCTTGTGGCTCTGCATTATGCCGTGCAAATGCTGCGCCCGCGTTTTGGCCATATCTCCGACAATGCACCGCGGCGTACGCCTTGGATTTTGTTCGGCATGCTTGTTTTGGCACTTGGTGGTGCAGGCGCTGCCGCGTCGACAGCATGGATGCTGACAGATCGTTGGGCTGGAATTGCGGCGTCAATTGTTGCCTTTCTCGCCATCGGTTTTGGTGTCGGTTTTGCTGGCACATCTTTGTTGGCCACACTGGCTGAACATGTCGCTGAGAAAAGGCGTGCTGCAGCTGCAACGATTGTTTGGATGATGATGATCGCAGGTTTCGTCGTCACCACGATTATTGCTGGGCAATTGCTTGATCCATTCTCGCCGGAACGCTTGATTGCTGTGGCCAGCGGTGTCTCCGTGGTTGCCGTTTTGGTTGCCACGATTGCGCTTTGGGGTGTTGAACCCCATGCAAGTGAACGCGTCGTTGCAGAAAAGCCAAAGACAAATTTCAAAGCGGCCTTACACGATGTGTGGAACGATCGCGAAGCGCGCCGTTTTACCTATTTCGTTTTCATCTCAATGCTCGCCTACAATATGCAGGATTTAATTCTGGAACCATTTGCAGGCGCGGTGTTTACGTTTTCGCCCGGTGAATCTACGAAGCTGTCAGGCGTTCAACATGGCGGTGTTCTCGCCGGTATGATTTTAATGGCGGTGACGGGTAGTGTGTTCGGCGGATCACGAAAAACCGTTCTCAAAGCGTGGATGGTTGGCGGTTGTATTGCATCGGCCCTTGCCGTTGCAGGCTTATGTGTTGCTGCCATGATTGGCCCGGTCGCGCCTTTGCGGCCGCTCGTTTTTATCTTGGGTACAGCGAATGGCGCCTTCGCCGTTGCAGCGATCGCATCGATGATGGCGTTGGCCAAAGGCCAAGAAGGTGCGGAAGCCCGCGAAGGGACGCGCATGGGTGTGTGGGGCGCGGCGCAGGCGATTGCCTTCGGACTTGGTGGTTTTGTGGGCACTGTCGCTATCGATATTGCGCGGCTCGTCGCGTCGTCACAGGCGATGGCCTATGGCAGCGTGTTCGCGCTTGAGGGTGTAACATTTCTGGTTGCCGCATGGATCGCGCTTAAAATTAGTGATGGTGGACGCCTCACAGTGGGACGCGGCACCATGCAAGCAGCCATGCAGAACGGTTTATGAGGGTTTCATGATGGCGCGGTCCGCTCTGCAACATCCCGAGATGATTTACGATGTCGCCGTGATTGGTGGCGGACCGGCGGGCGCGACTGCTGCCGACTATCTGGCACGGGCGGGATATTCAGTGCTGCTCGCCGATCGGGAAGGGCGCATCAAGCCATGTGGCGGCGCAATTCCGCCACGCCTTATTCGTGATTATGCCATTCCCGATGATTTGTTGGTCGCAAAAGTGAAGGGTGCGCAGATTATCGCGCCATCTGAAAAGCGCGTCGACATGCCAATCGAGAATGATGGTTTTGTCGCCATGGTGGATCGCGAAAGTTTTGATCCATGGTTGCGGGCCCGGGCGGCGCAATCGGGTGCTGCGCGCGTCAGCGGAACATTCACGGCCTATCGGCGTGACGGGGGATGTTCCATTCTCACATTCGATACGGCTGAGGGCGAACAGCATATCAAAACGCGTTTTGTCATTGGTGCTGATGGCGCTAATTCGACAGTGGCGCGGCTCGCCGTTCCCAAGGCGGGAAAACCTAAATATGTTTTCGCCTATCATGAAATCATCGAAGCGCCGCAAGCGTCGCCGCATTACGATCCGTTGCGCTGCGACGTTTATTATCAGGGGCAGTTCTCGCCTGATTTTTATGCGTGGATTTTTCCGCATGGAAAGACGGCCTCAATTGGCACCGGGACGGCGCATAAAGGATTTTTGTTGCGCGGCGCGATAGGCGCCTTGCGCCAGAAATTGGCGCTTGATGGCTATAAAACGATCCGTCATGAGGGCGCGCCCATCCCGCTGAATCCGCTTAAAAACTGGGATAATGGGCGTGATGTTTTGCTTGCCGGTGATGCGGCCGGTGTTGTCGCACCGGCCTCAGGTGAAGGCATCTATTACGCGATGTTATGTGGCGAAATGGCCGCCAAAGCTGTGGGTGAGGCTCTTAAAACGGGCGATGCGCGCGCGCTGTCTTCGGCGCGTAAAGGCTTCATGAAGCTGCATGGCCGGGTTTTCTTCGCGCTCGGGATTTTACAAGGCTTTTGGTACCGGAACGATTGGCTCCGCGAGCGGTTTGTTGCCATGTGCGGGGACGCCGACGTCCAGAAGCTCACCTGGCAGGCTTATATGGAGAAAGAGCTCGTCAGGCGCGAAAAGCTTGCCCATGTGCGGGTGATGCTCAAGGACGTGGCTACGCTGTTGGGATTCGGGCCGAAGCTCGAAAAACGCTCCGGCTGAGTCGAAAACGCTCTCGAATTGCACAAAAACGGCGCGGGCGAGGGCACAAACCCTCTTTTTGAGCGCGATCGAGGCCTCTAACAGGGCCGTCGCGGCTGCGCGGCCGATTGTCGTTGCCAAACCGGAATAAAGAGCAGACAAAAGAAAACGCCGCACCCCCACCCGGAATGCGGCGTTTCCTTACTGGCCGGGGACGGCCGGCCAGAGGCGTCTCCCCGAAGGGAACCGCCTCATTCATGAGAGCCCGGCCGTTCGCGGCCGGGCTTTCGAATTTTTACTTCTTGGCCGAGAGCTCGGTCAGGTAATCCTTGAGCATGCTGACGCCATAAAGCGGCTTGTTCACGCCCTGATGGCAGGTTGCGCAATTCGCTTTCGGCGCATCGCCCGTCGGTCCGAGACGATTTTCAGGATATACCGGCTTCAACGGATCGAGATAGGAATGGTTCAGATCCGACACCATGCGCAGGCCATACCAAGCCGTTGAACGTTGCGGGGGGCTTTGCTCCCACGACGAGAAGGCGCGGCTGTTATGGCAGAAGGTGCAGTTCACCCCGAGACCCTTCGACATATGCATCATCAAAGCATAGGTCGTCTCAGTATCCTGAATGGGTTTACCCGGAGCTTTGAGATCGGTCGGCAGAGCAACAGCGTTCTGCACACGAATCTGGTTCGGGTTGTTCAGGAGCGTGGAGAAGGGATCAGACGGCAGCGTTGAATATGCAACAGCGGCTGCGGGATAGTTCTGACCATTCCGATTGCCCATATAAGCGGGCGTTGTCGGGCCGGGATCATTGAACCAGACATATTGCGGAACTTGCAGGCCACGATGGCAGGTGTAGCAAGTGACACCGGCTGGCGCGACGTGGTTCGTCCATTTCGCGTTGATGTCTTGCGTCATCTGCAACATGCGACGCGCAACGACCTTCGTATACATCGAGTCGTCGGCGAGATTGTCAGAGTGACAGCCGCCGCAACCTTGCTCTGGCATCACCCATTCGGTGATGGCCGTCATGATGCGGAGGAATTCACCTTCGCTAAGATGGCCGAGCACTTTCACATTCTGATAGATCTGTGAAACCGGCGGGCCATCCTTCGGCGCTTCAGGTTGCGGCTCCGGAACAACGTTCAGAGCTTGCAACACATCCACGCGTTCGGGGCTGCGGATTTGATCCATGCCCGTGCCGCGATAGCCGGATTGTTCGCTTTCCTGTGGCGGGAGATCGCAACCGGCGAGGAGGATCGCCGATCCGATCGCCAGCGCACCGGCCAGCGTTTTGCGTGCGAATGAGATTGTTTTCATTTCACAGCTCCCGGCAAAGACGCGGGGTCAACAGTGACGGTCGGCCAATAGTCGGGATATTGCGGCGCGACACCGTGTTTGACAGCCCAGAGATACCAATTGTCGACGGCCGTTCCGGTGAGCAGGATGCCAATGCCGCCTGTCAGCGTCGTCAACACCGCAAACCACCATGCCCAGCGATGGATCGATTCCATCGTGGCATTGAAGCCCATCGTCCAGCGCCAGAAGAGAGCAGCGCGTTCAGACGCCGTGCCGCGATCAGTGATCTGTTCAATTTCACGCTCGCCGCCGAAACGGTGCACGGCCAGAATGGTCGCGCCGTGCATCGCGAAGAGAAGCGTGGATCCGTAGAGGAATGCGATCGAGAGCGCATGGAACGGATTGTAGAAAAGATTGCCGTAGCGGATCGAGAAGGCCGCGGTCCAATCGAGATGCGAGAAGATGCCGTAAGGCACTGCTTCGCTCCACGATCCCATCAAGATCGGCCGAATAAGACCGAGGACGAGGAACAACCAAATAGCCGACGCGAACGCCCAAGCGACATGTGTGCCGAGGCCAAGTGCACGGGCGCGCCAATAGGTGCGACCCCACCAGAGCATGACGGCGAGCAACAGGAAGAAGCTCGCAATCATCCACCAGCCGCCATCATTCAGAGGCGGGAAGGAGAGACCATATTTCGGAGCCGGCGGATCGAGCGACAGCCAGAATAGCTGACGCACCATCTGGATCGGATTCCAATTCACCGAGGCGAGATAATTCATCCCGATGATGAAGATGGCGAGACCACCCGAGACGAGCGACGCAAGGCCGAGCGTGCCGAGATAAAAGGGGCCGATCTGCGCGTTGCCGATGACACCGAGCCAATGGTTGAAGAAGGGCTTGCCTTCGCGCGGCCAAGTGCCGCGATCCATTGCCACACCATCATGGGCATGGCCGCGGGCCTGCACCTGGGTGAAGATTGTTTGATATTCGATCATGGATATCGCCTCCTCAGCGCCAGATCGGGAGATCGAGCCACCACGTCCACCATTCTGGCCATGACTGGGTCCAGAAGGGGCCGCTGATCACGATACACACCGCGCTCCAGAAACCGGCGGACAGCGCGAGGAACAGGCCGAGGCGGTGAATGCCCAGCGTGCCCACGGAGTAGCCGATGAGATCACGGAAATAGGTGTCTTCATGTTCTGGCGTTTTCACCTTCTCGCCCTTGGGCGGATTGGTGGACGACAGAACGAGCGCACCATGCATCGCGAGCGCGAGTGTCGTGGTGAAGAAGAACGTCACCGCGATCATATGCGCCGGATTGTAGTGGAAGTGCAGATATTGGTAGCCGACATTCGACACCCAATCGAGATGGCTGAAAATGCCATAGGGGAAACCATGTCCCCATGCGCCCAGAAGAACAGGGCGGATCACGACGAGTGTGACATAGGCGAAGATGGCAACGGAGAAAGCGATCGGCACGTGAAAACCAATGCCGAGCTTGCGGCAGATTTCCACTTCGCGCAGCGCCCAAGACCCGAAAGCCCCAATCGCGCAGACGGTGACCACTTGCCAGATCCCGCCTTCTTTCAAAGGCGCCAGCGCCAAGCCGTAGCTTAAGTCAGGCGGCGCGATATTGATCTGCCATGGATTGAATGTCGGACCAAGCGATGCTCCGTAGAAGATCATCGCGGTTCCAAGCAGTGTGAAAAAGATCGTCGTTACGCCGAACACGCCGACATAGAACGGGCCGACCCAGAAATCGAAAAGATCACCGCCAAACAGCGTGCCTCCCCGAACCCGGTATTTCTTTTCAAAGCTGAGCATTGACATCGCGCAGCCCTCCCTCGCGGTGCAGCGGACGAAAAATTAAATCAGGCGGAAGTGGGCTCGGGCGCGGACGCCCGAGCCTATAGCGACAATTAACCGTTGAGCTTCGACAGATCGAGATGCGCAGCGATCTTGGCGGGCTGAGACGTCGTGACGCCTTCGGCCTTTTTCACGGTGCGTGCACCGTCGAGCCAATTGTACCGATCCGTCGACAGAAGGATCAGATGAATCGTGAACATCAGAGCGCCGAGAAAGATCGCCTGGGCGATCAGTGCACGGCGCGGATCGAAAATGCTGTACCAAATTTTCCACATGGCTTTCTCCCGTCAGACCAGGAATGAAAGCGACGAAGCAATCGTCTGTCCCACGCCTTCCAGCGAGGACAGCATCGGCTTCGGCGCGCCGAACCACGGACGCCACATCCACACGAGCAGATGCGCAACCGCCGCAACGGCGACATAGAGGAACAAGTACTGCATATAGAGGCCGTGGAATTCCTTAGCCTCTGCTTCGGTTAGACCCATCGGGCCTACTTTGTCGGTCATGGATACGACCTCCGAATTGGCCTTTCGGCCGTTACCGCGCATCCCCCGCGCGGCAAGGACGTCTCAACGGTCTCCCGTTGCGACAGAGATCGTCCGGTTTAAGGCCGGACGGGTAGCTACCCTCAGCCCATAAAGGCGTAGGGAATCGTGGCCGTCGTCGCGCGGCGCGCATCATCGAAAATCGATGAACGCTCTTTTTGGCCGCGGGTGAACGGATTCACATCGCGTGGCAGAACGCGGCAGGCCGCGGCAGACGCGAGGAAGAAAAGATAACCGCCTGCATAAGACACGCGGAACAAGAGCTGGTCTTGCTGACGCGCGGCGTGACGCTCGACAGGACTGCGCATCGCGGTACCGATCAATTGAGCCATGGTCCGGTTCTCCGAGGGTGAAACGAGATGGGAGGGGTGCATTAGCGCACCTCCATGATTGAACTGGCGCGGGCGACATCGTCCGCGGTGACTTCTAATTCGCCTGCACCACGCGCGGCATGTTCAGCGGCATCGCGTAAACGCTTAGCGGCTGAAATGCGCACCAACACAGGATGGGCAGCGAGAATTTCATCAAGCATCTCGGTCGCCTCATCCGTCCAACGCAGCGCATCGCCGAGACGTGCGGGTGTGGGATCGACGCGATCAAGATCGGTGCCGAGCGGAAGGATCGAGAACAGCGCATCGAACAACGCGTTGCAGATTTCCTGCACGAGATAGGTTGCGCCCGCATAACCCATGAAGGGTGTTCCCGTATGGCGGCGGATGATCGCGCCGGGGAAGGAAGCGGGGATATAAATTGAACGGCCACCGGCTTCAGCGGCATACATGCGTTCGTTGAATGAACCGAATAACACGAGCGGCGGATTGGCTTTGATCTGCGCGCGGATCGCCTCATTGTCTGTTTTCGCACCCGCAATGCGCGGGATAGCAAAATTGCAGACAAGGCCCATTTCATCTTCAAGGAAATTGCGAACGCCGCGGACATAGGTTTCGCCCGCCACAATGCCGAAGCTCGCTGTGGGGAAGAAATCCTGCGTGACAGAGCGCCACAGATCCCACAACGGCTTGATCGTGGTGTGCTTCTCGCGCTTGATGAACGGTTCAGGATCGAGCCCTAATTCACTTCCAAGCGTGCGCAAAAAGGCCGTCGTCGAATGAAGACCGATGGGCGCTTGCAAATAAGGCTTGCCGATCGCTTCACAGACGAGGCGTCCGAATTCGCGATACATGCAGATGTTCAGATCGGCTTCAGCGAGCTTGTGGAGATCGCTCAGATGTGTGCCGAGCGGGAACACCATATGGACGTCGGCACCAATTCCTTCGACCAGGCGCCGAATTTCGGCGAGATCGGACGGCATGTTGAACGTGCCATAGGCAGGGCCAATAATGTTAACGCGAGGGCGCGCACCTTCAGGCCGCGGCTTTTGAACCTTTGGCACTTTTTTCGCGCCAAATTCATTCCACAGCCACAGCATCGCGCGGTTCGCGCATTGCCATTGGTCTTCATCAATGGTGCGGGGCAGAAAGCGCTGAATGGACGTGCCTTCCGGGGTCACACCGCCGCCAATCATTTCGGCGATGGAGCCTGTGACGACCACACTCGGCAAATCAGGATCAAGCGCTTGATGGGCGCGTTTCATTGCGCCTTCAGTTCCCAGACGACCGAGTTCTTCTTCGCCAAGGCCAGTCACGACGATCGGCAATTCGTGTGGGGGCAGGGCGTCTGTGTAATGGAGAACGGATGTGACCGGCAGATTTTCGCAGCCGACCGGACCGTCGATAATGACTTGAAGCCCCTTCACCGCGGTGAAGACGTAAACGGCGCCCCAATAGCCACCGGCGCGATCATGGTCGATGATCAACATTAGATCATCTCCTCTTGCTTGCGCTGACGGGCGAGTTTTTCATTGCGGCGACGCATCATGTCGCGGAATTCAGGGCGTTCCTTCGGGACATCTTCCCAGATGCCGGCCTTATCGCCGACACCGACGCCATCGAAGAAATCATTCATCGCGTCGAGACGGGCTTTGCCGCCAATCGCGGCATTGATCACTTGAGCGAGCGACCCAGCGCCAGCGACGCCGAATAGCGGACGCGCTGAGACAAGATTGGTGAAGTAAAGCGCAGGCGTGCGATTCTCTTTTGCCTTCTGCACGACAGGTGTGGTGCCAATGGCGAGATCGGGCTTGTATTCGTGGAAGGCGGCGACGTCTTGTTCCAGCGAGGCGCGGAATTGAACGTGAACGCCATGGGCTTCAAGCCATTGTTTGTCGGCTTCTGACCAAGGCGTGAGCGGGCAGGCGGTTCCGACATAGCGCAGATCAGCCCCTGACTCGACGAGCAGACGGCCCACGAGCAGTTCCGAACCTTCATAGTCAGACAGCGTGATGCGGCCATTGATCGGCCGACCGGCGAGAGCGCCTTGAATGGCTGGCAGTAATTGGGCTTTTGCTGCATCAAGACGCGCCGCGTCGACATTGCCAATTTTCGCCGCTGCTTCGAGCCATGCAGCGGTTCCTTCGACGCCAACGGGTGCAGAGCCAAATACGGGACGACCCGCTTCTTGGAATTCGCGGATCGAGGCTGTGTAGAAGGGATGGATTGCGGCGACGGCTGCGCAATCAAGCGCGCCATAAAGTTCACGCCATTCGCGCACCGGAACGACGGGACCGGCAGCAAGACCAAGAGTATCGAGGATACGGCCAAGGCCTACCGGATCAGCGGGGAACATTTCGCCGAGCAATGTGATCGTCGGACGTTCGGATTGCGGGCCGCGCGGTCGTTGCACGGGTCCCTGCTCAGCTTCCTTGCGGGCGTAATTCAGCATCGCACCGGACAGAACGTCTTTGGCTTCAGCATGCGTGGGCACACCAAAACCTGGGACATCAATGCCAATGATCCGAACGCCGTTGATCTCGCGTGGAAGAATACGCAGTGGCGTTCCCGAGGCGGTTGGCACGCAGAGATTGGTCACGACAATGGTGTCGTACAAGGTTGGATCGGCGAGTTTGAAGACCGCATCGCGAATATCTTCAAACAGTTTACCGGTGACGAGCGTTTCTGAATTAAACGGAACGTAACCGACCGGACGCTTGGCACCGTAGAAATGCGACGTAAAGGTCAGGCCATAAACGCAGCAGGCCGACCCTGATAGAACGGTCGCCGTGCGGCGCATGCGTAATCCAACACGTAGCGAGCCAAAGGCTGGGCACATGC
>VERN01000308.1 GCA_018882635.1 Beijerinckiaceae bacterium
ATAGAACGTGTCATTTCCATTTCCACCCATGATAGCCATCCCACCAATGGTGGGCGTCAGGGCAGCAATGACACTATTTGACGCATCGGTCGCGTTGTTTGGTGCCCCGAAAGATCCACCTTTATAGATACGTTCAATTACAGGGGGTAAAAGAAATTGTACTACTGAAATCGTATAAAGGTCATTGCCATTGTAAATTTTGCTAGAGCCTAACTGTTCAGATGCAGCTTGTTGCGTGATGGGCGTTAGCCATGTTGCGTTTGACGCTTTTGGCGTGCCCCATTGTTTCATATAGTTTGCATCAAACGATGTTTCTTTAAGAATCTGTTCAGCGGGATAGAAATTATTATAAGCCCAGTTAAATGACCCAAATGACGGTGCGAATATGTTGTTGCCATTGCCAGTTTTGATTTGGCTGAAGCTACTATCATAATAAATCACGTTGTTGCCGTTTCCGGCTTGAATTGTATTCGTTCCCTTAGTGCCTTGCATGCTTGGATAAAGAACGTAATTCAAAGACCCCGCAAGACGTGGAGCGTCCAATTGTGGAAGAAGAGGACTTCTATCCCAACCCTCAGTATAAATGGTCGAGATTTGGTCGAACATTGCCGGCGAATTCAAGACAAGATTATTTCCATCACCGAGACTAATATTCGTATTCGATTGAGGTCCAAAAATGAGCGTGTTGTTTTCATTGTTCTTGGTCAAATCAATTGCATAAGGCAAACCTTTCATATCAATCGGCGTCTTGAAAAATGTGTTTAACGTATCAAGAGGTCCATTCATGGTCCTTTGGTAATAGGGCGAGTCCTCTATCAATCGCCCTGGATTTCCATAATTTTTATCGGTCTGAAAAAGAATACGATTGATAAAGCCGTTCGTAGCATCCTTAATGAGCGGATTAAACAAGCCTTTATTTTTGATGATGCCTTCAGCATAAACTGCCAAAGTTTCTGCCGTTTCACTTGTCACGGTGAAACCTGGAAGATTATAAAATAACCTGACTGATGCATCGGTTAGATTAGGAAATATAGCTCCCGGTCCTTGTGATGCATTTAAGAGATCCTGCTGACCTGCCCCTGCCCAAGAAAAGATGTTTCCGTTAGCCGGGCTTGCGTTAAAGGCATTAATCTCAGACATCAGGAACCTCGAAATGAATACACCAATAGTTTTGAGCACAATTAATTGAGGGTAGATAGAGATTGTCGCCCAATTTGGGCTTTAAACTGACGCCACTCTTAGCCTTTCAGCACAACCAATCTGCTCGCTTAGAAATGCTCCGCGCAATGCATGCACATCCACACGCAGAGAAGGATCAATCTACGGTTTTTACAAAGACACGCGATCAGCGGACAAATTGATACTTAAGCTGCCCGCGTCGTTTTTATCGCCTCATCAGGCCCAAGTTTGCTGATCATTAAATTATTAGTTTGACGGCACGTGCCCCTATAACTTGTGGCGTTGTTGCTGAGCCCTCTGAACAGGCAAGGTTGAAGGGTACTTAGCCTCCCGCAACCCATTTTCTTCGCGTTACCCCGGCGCCGCCTCGCCCAGCTAGCGAACGAAGGAGATTTGGCTCAGCGTTCGCGTTTGCTGGTGCACCCGAGAGAATTTGAGTCTCTGCCCTTGGCCTTTAGGGGAAGCCTCTCTGCAAAAACAGCCGCATCGGGGATGAATTGGGGCAGCGAAACCGCCCAGGAAAAATTTTTATCTATATAAATCAGATACTTATGTAGATTTTATGGCGGATCGGGCGGGATTCGAACCCGCGAGACCCTTTCGGGTCTGCTCATTTAGCAAACGAGTGCCTTCAGCCTCTCGGCCACCGCTCCGGCGGTTTTGGAATACGGCCTCAGGCCGCCCGGGTCAATGTTTCCCGTGCGGCTCTGGCCGTAAATCAGCCTAAAACAACGCAGGTTAACGGGCTTTTTGCCCGAACAAGACGGCCTGCGCCTCTTTATCCTTGGAGAGGTCGTAGTTCTGCCGCGCTTCAGCGAAAACGGCGAGCCCGCGCTCCACAGCCGGGCGCGCATGCATCCGGTCGAGCCAGCGCTCAAGGTTTGGGAAATCCTTGATGTTCTGGCCCTGCCGCTCCCAGGAACGGGCCCAGCCGATACAGGCCATATCAGCGATTGTGTACTCGCCCGCCAGATAATCGCGCCCTTCAAGGCGGCGATTCATCACGCCATAGAGGCGGTTCACCTCATTGGTGTAGCGATCAATGCCGTATTGCACCTTCTC
>VERN01000108.1 GCA_018882635.1 Beijerinckiaceae bacterium
CACCACACACGCCCGCGCAACGTGCAGGATCAGCTAGTAGAGCATCAATCGAAGCTGCGATTCCAACGCCTTCATCATCGAAGCTTTTGTGACCAAGATTGGTTTCGATGCCACCGCGCGGCACAAAGATATCTTGGGGCGCAGTGCACATCTGCCCGCTATAGAGGGCAAGTGAAAATGCGATGTTATCGCACATGCCTTGGAAATCATCTGTCGCAGCGATCACGATCGAGTTAACGCCTGCTTCTTCCGTATAAACATGCGCATCACCGGCATTATTGCGCACCCATTCACCGAACGCGTTTGAGCCTGTGTAATCGATGATGGCGATATCAGGATTTTGCACGAGATCCTTGGTGATTTCCTTTCCGGGCTCGTCGACTGCAAGCAGCACGACGTTGGGCGAGAATCCTTCTTCCTTCAAAACGTCGCGCGCGACTGCCACTGTCAAAGCGGTTGGCAGAATGGCCCCCGGATGCGGCTTCACGATCACGGTGTTGCCCGTCGCAAGGCTGGCGAACAGACCCGGATAACTGTTCCATGTCGGGAAGGTACGGCAGCCGATGACAAGGCCGATGCCTCGCGGCACGATGCGCCAATGTTTTTCGAGAACGATCGGCGCGGCCTTGCCTTGCGGCTTTTCCCACATGGCATCTTTCGGCGCGCGCGCCATTTCTTCATAAGCGACAGCGACCGCTTCAAGGCCGCGATCCTGCGCGTGCGGGCCGCCTGCCTGAAACGCCATGCCGAACGCTTGTCCGGTCGTGTGAGTCACGGCTTCGGCA
Source organism: Beijerinckiaceae bacterium (assembly GCA_018882635.1). Taxonomy (GTDB): domain Bacteria; phylum Pseudomonadota; class Alphaproteobacteria; order Rhizobiales; family Beijerinckiaceae; genus TNE-4. The sequence continues at coordinate 786 of VERN01000108.1, forward strand.
ATTTCAAAGCTGATACGATTAAGCCGGACAAGAATTTCAAGGCAGACGCCGATACGCGCTTCCATCGTTGCAGCGGCCCAAGCCGGCGCTGCGGCTTGCGAGGCCTTGATCAAGGTCGCAGCATCTGCAGCCGGATAGGTGACCGCGAGTTTGGGGCCCCAAGGGGATTCTTCCGCGCCGACACGGTGCGTTTCGGGATGGCCGGGCAGATCGAACGGCTTGCCGAGGCGCGCCTTGAATGCCGCTGTCCCGTCAGCCTTGGCTGTTTCGCCATAGATTTTGCCGCTGGGGATTTCGGAGAAGGGAGACCAATAACCACGATTGCGAAGCGCGGCGGTCGCGTCATTCAGCAGCGCCCGGTGACGATCGAATAGGTGGCTCATAGGTCTCTCCCTGTATATGACCTCAGTATTATTGACTGACCGGTCGGTCTATGCAATCCCTATCTTCATTCAACGTTCGGCCAAGTCGTCGACGAAGATGGGCGGAGGGGAGAGCCATGAGCGGATCCGACACGGTATTGGTAGCGCTTGAAGGAGGCGTCCTCCGGCTGACGCTGAACCGCCCTGACAAGCTGAATTCGTTCAATGAAGAGATGCACCACGCCCTCCGCGCGGGTATCCAGCGGGCTCATGATGAGGCTGCTGTCCGGGCCGTTCTTCTGACAGGGGCTGGCCGCGGCTTCTGTGCTGGCCAAGATCTGGGCGATCGCGACCCGCGCAAAGCGACAGAAGCGCCCGATCTCGGCAAGACATTGGAAACATTGTATAATCCAACCTTACGGTTGATCCGCAGCCTCGAAAAGCCAGTCATTTGCGCCGTGAATGGTGTCGCAGCGGGCGCAGGCGCCAACATCGCCTTCGCATGCGATATTGTGCTGGCCGCCAAAAGCGCACGCTTCATTCAGGCCTTCTCAAAAATCGGTCTGGTTCCTGATGCCGGGGGCACTTGGAACCTAACCCGCATCTTGGGCGAACCCCGCGCCAAGGCCCTGACCATGACAGCGGAGCCTCTAGGCGCTGAGAAGGCGGCCGATTGGGGCCTGATCTGGAAGGCTGTGGATGACGACAGGCTGGAAGAAGAAGCCATGGCGTTAGCGACTGGCTTTGCCTCTGGCCCCACCAAAGGCCTTGGCCTGACCAAGCGCGCCATTCAAGCGGCTGGTACAAACTCCTTAGACCAGCAGCTCGACCTTGAACGCGATCTGCAACGCGAGGCCGGCCGCAGCGCCGATTATGCCGAAGGCGTGGCCGCCTTCCTCGAGAAGCGGAAGCCTGACTTCAAGGGACGATAAGCATGACGCCGAACGAACTTGCTGCCGCCTGCGCAGCCAGCATGTGGGATGATGATCGCGCATCGCAGGCGCTTGGCATGACGATCGATCGTGTAGCACCCGGCGAAGCTATCATCTCAATGGTCGTGACAGAAGCGATGGTGAACGGGCACGGCACCTGCCATGGCGGCTACATCTTCACACTCGCAGACTCCGCCTTCGCGTTTGCCTGCAACACCTACAATCAAAACACAGTCGGACAACAGGCTGCGATCACCTATATCGCGCCCGCCTTCGCTGGCGAAAAACTGACAGCTGATGCGCGCGAAGTCTCACGTCGCGGCCGCGGCGGCATCTATGACGTGACCGTGACCAATCCTGCAGGTGAAACGATAGCGATCTTTCGTGGTCATTCACGCACGGTGAAGGGCACACATTTGCCCGAAACGAAATAACGAAGAGTGGGGGAGGATAAGATGGACAATATAGCACCGCGTAAAGAAGATTTGGAGCCAATCGAAATCGCCTCCCGCGATGAGATTTCAGCCCTGCAATTCCATCGCATGAAGCGTACGCTGAAACATGCCTACGAAAATTCACCCTTCTACCGCCAACGCTTCGATGAACATGGCGTACACCCCGAAGAGTTGAAAACGCTGGCCGATATCGCAAAATTTCCTTTCACGACGAAGAAGGATTTGCGGGATACCTATCCGTTCGGCATGTTTGCTGTCCCGCGCGAACAAATTATCCGCGTTCACGGGTCTTCAGGCACAACAGGCAAGCCAACCGTTGTTGGCTATACAAAAAACGACATTGATATTTGGGCCAATCTTGTCGCGCGCTGCATTCGCGCATCAGGCGGTCGCCCGGGTGACATGGTTCACATTGCTTATGGCTATGGTCTCTTCACTGGCGGCCTCGGCGCACATTATGGCGCCGAACGCCTCGGCTGCACAGTCGTTCCCATTTCAGGCGGCATGACTGAGCGCCAAGTCACGTTGATGACAGATTTCCAGCCTCGCATCATCATGGTGACGCCGTCCTATATGTTGTCCATTCTGGACGAGTTTCGCCGGCAAGGGCTTGATCCGCGCAAGAGCTCGCTCAAGGTCGGCATTTTCGGTGCTGAGCCATGGACAAACGCCATGCGCGAAGAAATTCAAGACGCGTTTGATATGCACGCTGTCGATATTTATGGCCTATCGGAAGTAATGGGGCCGGGCGTGGCGAATGAATGCGTCGAAACCAAAGATGGCCTTCACGTTTGGGAAGATCATTTCTATCCGGAGATTATTAATCCGGAGACTGGCGAAGTATTGCCCGACGGCGAGATGGGCGAACTCGTGTTCACGACGATCACGAAAGAAGGCTTGCCCATGATCCGCTATCGCACGCGCGATCTGACACGGCTCCTGCCTGGCACAGCCCGTTCGATGCGTCGTATTGAAAAAATCACTGGCCGCTCTGACGATATGATCATTCTGCGCGGCGTGAACGTCTTCCCGACACAGATCGAAGAGCAAATCCTCAAATGCGACGGCCTCTCGCCGCACTTCCAGATCGAACTAAGCCGCTCAGGCCGCATGGATAACATGACTGTCCATGTTGAAGCAGCCATGAACGCGGCCAGTGCTGAGGCCCGCGCCGCGTCAGCAAAAGAATTGGCGCATCACATCAAGAGCGTTGTGGGTGTCAGTACGCGTATCGAAGTCCGCGATCCCGACAGCATGGTGCGTTCGGAAGGGAAGGCCAAACGGGTTGTCGATAACCGGCCAAAGCAGTAAACCCGACTGTATGTTTTGAGAGCTGATTCCAATCATGGTCAGGACGCTGTTGAGAAAGTGCCCTGCCCTATAAATACAGAGATTAAGCATGGCGCGCACCCGCGCAGATGATTTTGAGCAGAAGCAAAACGCGATCCTGAAAAGTGCCGCGACGGTCATTGCCGAACGCGGCATGGAAAAAGCGTCCATGGCACAGGTTGCGAGCCATGGTGGCGTCTCAAAGGCGCTACTTTACCATTATTATCCAAGCAAAGACGCACTGATCTTTGACATCATCAAAACACATCTGCTTGAACTTGATCATGCCGTGAGCGAAGCAGATGATCGCGCAATTCCAGCCGATGCAAGACTACGCAAATTGATCTGGGCGGTGCTGGATACCTATCGTGACGCTGACAATGAACACAAAGTCCAGCTCAATGCGAGCAGTGCGTTAAACGATACGCAAAAGGCCGAAATCCGTGCGATCGAAAGACGGATCGTGACCCATTTCTGCGACACCTTGGCCGAGATCAATCCCTTGCTCGTCAACAAAGACAAGCCGCTCATTATGCCAGTCGCGATGTCGCTTTTTGGCATCCTCAATTGGATGTACCTTTGGTTTCGTGACGATGGAAAAATCAGCCGCGAAGACTATTCTGAAATTGTCTCAACAATGATGCTTGAAGGCATCAAGGCTGTTGGATGAAAAGCAGTAGAACCATCAGGCCTTGCCACTCTCCGTCCCATTTCACTATAAGTCTTAGTTTAAATGTAAGGATGCGAGCAACGCATCAATGTCCTTGGTCCAATCGGCGAGCAAAGCTTCGTTTGTCCGATGGCGGAGACCGAACTTTTTGAGTGTCTCAAAACGCTTTGATTCCGATTGACCGAAACTCGCCGCAACGCGCGGTTTCCAAAAAGCGATGCTGACTTTGGCCATGGCGCGCCCGTCTTCGGTCTGCGCAATTGTCTGAAGCCCTTCCACGCCAAGTTCAGCGTGCCGCGCTTCACGCGGCGCAATCTCGCGGAAAACCTCCGCAAGCGGTGCGTAAGACACTTTAGAAAACTCGGTCAGCTGTATCCCAACGGCACGCCCCATAAGGACATTCATCACAACCGCATCAACCCAGCCTTGGAGCGGATAATAAAAGACCGAAAGGCGCATATCTGTCGCCTGCCGTGATGTGCCAAGATCTGCATCACGGGCGACGCGAGCCGCCCACGGATGATGAACGGCATAACGCGCCTTATCGACACCGAATGTGCCCATCACATTGAGGACGCGCTCGGCATGATCCGTCTTTTCAAGAGTGATCCGCGCCGCTGCGATACGCTGCTTAATGCCCGGTGCATCATTGATCGTGTCAGCGAACCCGGCGGAACCTGCCAATTCACTGTCCACAAACGTCGCCATCAAGCGCAATAATTCACCACGATAGCGCGGTGACACATTGCTCGGTGACGATAGGATGCCGCCCTGCGCAAGATAATCGTCAATGTTCATTGTATCGGACATGGTTTCCCCCGCGCGCTTTATTGGTCGAAGCTGACGACGACCTTGTCTGTCAGCGGGTAACATTGACAGGTGAGAACGTAACCCTGTTTCACTTCATAATCTTCAAGCGCATGGTTGGTGACCATTTCCACCTCACCCTCAAGCACTTTGGCGCGACAGGTTGAGCACACGCCCGCCTTACAGGCGTAAGGCGCATCCATATGATTGGCGAGCGCCGCATCAAGCAGACTTTCCCCCTGCTTCGGCATTTTGAAACTGCGCGTCGCACCATCGAGGGTTACCGTCGCATCACAATGCGCACCCTGATCGGCCGCATTGACGGATACAGCCTTCGCTTTCGCGCGCCCACCCTGCCCCGAAGCAAACAGCTCAAACTTGATTTGCGAATCATTGAGACCGTGATCGCGCAATGCCGCCGCAATCGCGAGCATCATCGGTTCGGGCCCACAGATAAAGGCCGTATCGACGGCCTTAAGATCAATCCAGGTCGAGAATAGGGCTGCGCATTTCTCAGCATCGATACGACCGGTGAAAAGATCGATCTCCTGCGCCTCACTCTCCAACACATGGAGAACGGAGAACCGACCAAGATAAATGTTTTTGAGATCCTCAAGCTCCTCGCGGAACATGATCGTCGAGACTTGGCGATTGGCATAGACGAGCGTGAAACGCGATTTTGGCTCGCGCGCCAGAACGGTCTTGATGATCGACAGGACAGGTGTGATACCGCTTCCACCTGCAAAACCAATATAGTTTTTAGCGATTTCAGGCTCGATAGCTGTGAAGAAATTGCCCATCGGCGGCATCGCTTCGATGATCTCGCCCTTTGACAAATGTTCATTGGCCCAAGTGGAAAAAGCGCCGCCATCAACGCGCTTAATGCCAACTTTCAAAATGCCCTCATCCTTGCCGGCACAGATCGAATAAGAACGCCGCAACTCAACACCGTCGAAATCACGCCGAAAAGTCAGATACTGACCTTGTGTGAAATCAAAGGCCGACGCATCACCATTGACCGGCTTCAGCGTAACAACGACAGCGTCGCGCGTTTCACGACGGATATCCGTCACCTCAAGGGGATGAAAACGAGACATGGGCGTTCACTCCCGCATCATTCAGATGCATTTGAAATAGTCGAAGGGTTCAAGACAGTCATGGCAACGCCAGCTCGCCTTGCACGGCGTTGAGCCAAAGCGGCTGACCATTTCTGTTCGCGACGAGCCACAACGAGGGCACGCCACAGCGAGATTAGATCCAGAGGCAAGGCGTTCGATACGCTCCATCAGCCGCCCATCGGCGGCTGTCCCGTCAATCGGTGGAGCAATTCCATAGGCGCGCAATTTTTCGCGGCCCTCAGCACTAATCCAATCCGTCGTCCAAGGCGGAGATAATTGCCGCTTCAGCGTAATCTTTTCGATACCCCGAGCGCGTAGCTCATTTTCGATATCGAGGTTGATCACACTTGTCGCCGGGCAACCCGAATAGGTCGGCGTCACCGTCACTACAAGCGTATCATCGTCCCAATTCACATCACGAATGATGCCAAGGTCGGTGAGAGAGATCACCGGTATTTCCGGATCAGGCACGACCGACAGCCACTGCCGAACCTGATCAAGAGAAGGAAGCACCGGTTGTGTCATCGCAACCGACCTTACCAGGTGGCGCCAGGATAAGCGCGTTGCAAGAACTGCATCTCGGCAAGAATAAAACCAAGATGTTCGGTATGAATGCCGCGCTTGCCACCCTTGTGCATAAAGGTCGAGGATGGGATTTTCAGCGTGGCTTCAGAAAGCGTCCGCGAGACGACAGCTAGCCATTTATCTTTGAGGCTCGCCGGATGCGGCGCGATCCCGGCTTCCGCCAAAACATCGTCATACGCATCGCCAATGAACAATTCGCCGGTATAAGACCAGAGTTGATCAAGCGCATCTTGCATGCGTTTATGGCTCTCCGCCGTGCCATCGCCAAGGCGCACGATCAGATCAGCCGAACGCTCGATGTGGTAAGATACTTCTTTCAAAGACTTGGCCGCGATTTCGGCAATTCGCGGATCTTTCGATTGTGTCAGCGCCGTCAGTAACTCGAAATGCCAAGCATCAAAAAGAAATTGGCGCATCAAGGTGAAACCGAAATCACCATTCGGACGTTCGACCAGAAGCGCATTCCGGAATTCAGCCGCGTCACGCAGGTAAGCAAGGTTATCGGCAGTGCGCCCCTTGCCTTCAATTTCACCAGCAAGGCCCAACCAAAGCTGCGTCTGGCCGATCAGATCGAGCGCCGAATTGGCCAGCGCAATATCTTCCTCAAGAACGGGCGAATGGCCGCACCATTCAGAGATTCGATGTCCTAGGATGAGTGTATTGTCGCCAGTACGCAGCAGAAATTCGACCAGCGCATCGTTGACTGACGGTGTCGCAGCTGTGGCCATCACATATGCCCCACTTCTTCCGGAATATCGTAGAAGGTGGGATGACGATACACTTTGGCATTTGACGGCTCGAACAGCGGCCCCTTATCGGACGGGCTTGAAGCCGTAATGTCGTTTGATTTAACGACCCAAATGCTCACGCCTTCATTGCGGCGCGTATAGACATCGCGCGCATGCTTAATGGCGAGCTCAGCATCCGGCGCATGCAAGCTGCCGACGTGGCGATGATTGAGGCCATGTTGACCACGGATGAAAACTTCCCAAAGAGGCCATTCGCTGGACATGATCAATTCCCCGACATGTGAGAGGCGCAACGATGCTCGCCGCGCATTGTTGAATTCACTCGGCCGCGATACGCGCAGCAGCGCGCTTGTCTGCATGAGCAACGAGCGCTTCACGGAACCAGCGCCCATCTTCCCATGCCTTCACACGGGCATTGAGACGCTCTGTGTTGCACGGGCCATTGCCGGCAATGACATCAAAGAATTCCGACCAATCGGGCTCGGAGAAGTCATAGCCACCCTTTTCCTCGTTCCATTTCAGGTCTGGATCGGGAACGGTGAGGCCGAGATAATGCGCCTGCGGCACTGTCTGATCGACAAATTTTTGCCGCAGCTCGTCATTCGTGTTGATCTTGATCTTCCAGGCCATTGATTGCGCGGAGTGAACCGAATCCTTGTCGGATGGTCCAAACATCATCAGGGCCGGATACCAGAATCGATTGAGCGCATCTTGCGCCATGGCTTTTTGAGCGGGGCTGCCCTTAGCCATTTTCATCATGATGTCGTAGCCCTGCCGCTGATGGAAGCTTTCTTCCTTGCAGATGCGGATCATCGCGCGGCTATAAGGCCCGAACGAGGTGCGCTGTAATGGCACTTGGTTCATGATCGCAGCACCGTCCACCAGCCAGCCGACCGCACCAATATCGGCCCAAGTAAGGGTCGGATAGTTGAAGATCGACGAATATTTCATCTTGCCAGCATGAAGCAATTCGATGAGTTCATCACGGCTCACGCCGAGTGTTTCAGCCGCACAGTAAAGATAGAGGCCATGGCCAGCCTCATCCTGCACCTTGGCCAACAGGATTGCTTTACGCTCGAGTGTTGGCGCGCGCGTAATCCAATTGCCTTCAGGCAATTGGCCAACAATTTCTGAATGCGCGTGCTGGCCGATCTGACGGATCAATGTCTTGCGATAGCCTTCCGGCATCCATTCTTTCGGTTCGATTTTCTCGCCGCGATCAATCCGCTCCTGAAAAGCGCGTTCTTCGGCGGACATTTCATCAAGACCACGAACCCGGTCCGAGTCGGTTTTCACCAATTGAGCATACATAACGATAACTCCCCGTCAGACGCGTTCAATGATCAATGCAATGCCTTGGCCGACACCGATGCACATTGTGCACAGCGCATAGCGGCCACCACGGCGATGAAGTTCATACATGGCGGCCATTACGAGGCGCGCACCGCTCATGCCAAGCGGATGGCCAATCGCAATCGCCCCACCATTAGGATTCACATGAGCGGCATCGTCCGGAAGGCCGAGATCGCGCATCACCGCGAGCGCTTGCGCCGCAAAGGCTTCGTTAAGCTCGATCAAATCCATCTGATCAAGTGTCAAACCCGCGCGTGCAAGGACCTTGCGCACAGCAGGCGCCGGGCCAACACCCATGATGCGCGGCTCAACACCAGCAGCAGCCATCGCAACAACGCGCGCACGTGGCACAAAACCATTGGCTTTGGCGGCAGCTTCAGAGGCGAGCACCATGGCAGCGGCGCCGTCATTAACACCTGATGCGTTGCCCGCAGTCACGGAAAGATGCGGCGCGTTCACGCCTTTCAACTTGGCAAGCTGCTCGGCTTTTGTGTCCGGCCGCGGATGCTCATCCGTATCAAACAGAATCGGATCGCCCTTTTTCTGCGGGATGCGCACAGGGA
>VERN01000109.1 GCA_018882635.1 Beijerinckiaceae bacterium
CTCGCGTGGCGTCCCCACCTGTTGGATGACCCCTTCGTTCATCACAGCCATACGATCACAAATCGCATTCGCTTCTTCCTGATCATGCGTCACGAAGATGGTGGTGACGCCGAGCCGCTGCTGCAGCTCGCGCAGCTCACGTCGCACATCAACGCGCATTTTGGCGTCCAAATTAGAGAGCGGCTCATCCAGAAGGAGAATCTTGGGCTCGATAACGATTGTACGTGCCAAAGCAACACGCTGCTGTTGACCGCCCGACAATTGCGATGGCAGACGTTCAGAATAATCACTTAGTCCGACAAGATTGAGTGCCGCTTTGACACGCGCGTTCACCTCGGCTTTCGGGATGCGGCGCTCCTCCAGTCCGAAGGCGACATTGCGTGCCACATTCATATGCGGCCAGAGCGCGTAAGATTGGAAGACCATCCCGACATCACGACGCCATGGCGGCAAAGACGAAATATCACGTCCGTTTACGGTAACAAGACCACGATCCGCGTGATTGAAACCAGCAATCAACCGCAGAAGCGTTGTCTTTCCGCACCCTGATGGCCCGAGAAACGCAAAAAATTCCCCGGGCCGGATCGACAGGTTGACGTTTTTCAAAACGGCGTGCTGTCCATAGGATAAATGGACGCCCGCAATTTCAAGATCGGACGCATGCCGATGAGGTGCGCCGTGATGAAGCTCAGTCACGATGTGGCTCCTTTGGCTTTCTGCGTGCGCTCAATCAGAACATGGGAGGCCCAACTGCACACGGCAACCAATAGAACGGCAATAACGCCGAGCGCAGCGCCCGGCCCACGCCCTGCGGGCGTTTGCATGAAGACATAGAGACCATAGGCCAAGGGCGCATCAGAATTAGATTGAACGAGCATCAGGGTAGCCGACAATTCCACTGCAGCGGTTGAAAAACTCGTTACGAAACCAGCTACGATTCCGCCCGTCATCAAGGGCAACACAATGCGACGCACCGTGCGCGCTTTGCCAGCGCCCAGATTCTCTGCTGCCTCTTCAAGCGATTGTGAAATTTGTTGGAGGGCTGCGTAGCACGCCCGCAAGGCATAAGGCAGGCGCCGAATGGCAAGCGCGAGGACAATCATAATCCATACTGTTGCCAAGGGCTGACCATTCCATAACGTCACGCCATAGAAGGCGCGCAGAAAACCAATTCCAAGAACGACACCAGGAATGGCTAAAGCGGCACTGGCCATAAAATCCAGCCATTCGCGGCCGATCAATTTGGTGCGCAAGACGAGGTAGGAAATCGCAACGCCGAGGACGACATCAATGATACCGGCGAGAGACGCGTAGAGAAATGTGTTCTTGATATAGACAAAACTGTCGCCGAACACGCGACTGTAATGAGCAAAAGTATAGCCATCCGGCAAAGGGCTGAAAGACCAGACCGTGGCAAAAGACAATAGTAAAAGCCCGATGTGAGGCGCCAAAACCAGCAAGAGAATGAGGGTGACGACACTATAGGCCAGTATCGTCTCAAATCGGTTCATGCTGCGTTTCATCAGGCCGCCACCGCCACGTTGAACGGTTGCGTAATCCCGACCTTTCATTGCGCGCGCTGAAAGCCACATGGCCAAGACCGACATCACTATCAAAACAACCGAAATGACATAACCCATCGGATCGGCGATGCCGATTGAGGTGACACGCAGATAGGCTTGGGGCGCCAACATATCTTTCACATTCAGCAAAAGTGGCGTCGCCAAATCATCGAACACTTTAACAAAGACAAGCGATGCGCCGGCCAGATAACCTGGCATTGCAAGCGGAAAGACGATGCGTCGAAATAAGCGAAACCCAGAGCTTCCTAAATTTTGCGCCGCCTCTTCCATGGCGCGATCAATATTGCGCAAAGATGCGGAGAGATTGACCAGGATGAACGGGAAATAATGGATCGATTGAACAAGGATGACGCCGTTCAATCCTTCCATGAAGGGAATCTTAAAATCGAACCATTCATCGAGCAGAAGGTTGATCGAGCCATTGCGCCCGAACAGCAACAGCATTGCCACCGCACCGACAAAAGGCGGCATGATCAATGGTAGAAATCCAAGCGTTTGGATGAGGCCAGCGCCACGAAATGTAAAGCGTGTGGTGATATAGGCCAAGGGCAGAGCAAACACCGAAGCCAAGACGACCGACATCGCAGACACATAAAATGAATTCCAGAATGATCGGACGAACAAATCCGTATTGGCAAAATCGATGAAATTAATAAGCGTGAAATTCCCTGACCCTTTTTCCGTAAAAGCGACATAAAGAACTGTTGCTACGGGAAACAGCAAAAAGGCCAAAAGGAAAAAGGCGATGCCTATCGCAAGCGCCATCTGCCCCAGCGTAGCGCGGGCGGCCTTTTTATGTGCCACAAATTGTGCGGGAGATTGCGAGGTCGCGGCGCGGTCCATCTTCGACACCTTCGGTGTGGTGGAGCGGCACTCAGTGCCGCCCACTCCCGTTTACCGCGCCAGTTTCAATGCTTGTTCGGCTTTGGCTTGTGCCTCTTGATAGCGCGTTTTGGCAAAGCTCGCCCATTGTTGTTCAAGCTCAGCCTGCCGCGCGCCTTTTTCCTTGGCCCCAGTGAAGACGCCTGCAATTTCAGGCGAGGCCGCTTGCGCTTCAGTGATTGGCATGGCCGCAATGAGATCGCGTGCCTCTTTAACCAACGTACGGGCTTGCGGATTATCTTTCTTGGCTAAAGCTGTTTCGGCCTCGTGGAGGGCTTTGGTTGCCGCTTTTAGATTATCGAGTTGAAATGTGATGAGTTGATCATAAAGCGCATCAACGACATTGGTTCGTTTCTCAGACAGATCGACATCAAATTTGACGCGCGCGCCGAGCGACGGGTTGGTGAATGGATTTGGATAATCGGCCGGCGCTTTCGCATAGACGGATGGATTAACCGGCAAGCGGCGGATGGATGGTTCAAGCAGAACCTCCTGCCCCGTCGGGGAAAGCAGAAAATCAACGAAGGCTTCTGCCCCTGCCTTGTTCGGTGCATTGGCAACGATTGCGACATTGGCCGGAACAATCGTTGTTACAGTGGGATAGACGAATTTGACCGGGAAGCCGGAGGCCTGTGAGGAAAATGCGAAGAAATCGATGACGATGCCGACACCCACCTGCCCAGAATTCACCGCCTCAGGCACACCGAATGAGCGTTCCGTGATCTGCCGGAAATTGCCAGACATATCCTTGATGGCGCGCCAACCCTTGTCCCAACCTTCGCCTTGCAGAATGGTCTCGATTGTTAAATGCGTTGTCCCCGAGCGCGAGGGCGCAGCCATCAACACATGATCGTAATAGACCGGCTTGGCGAGATCACTCCACTCTTTTGGATCGGGAAGCTTATTGGCTTTGGCGTAACGCTCATTCCACATGATGCCATAGCCAGACGCCGCGAACCCAAAATATGTGCCTTGCGGATCATTGATGGGGTAAGAGCCAATTTTTTCCGGAATGCCGGTTGCTTTGGGTTGGTATTTCTGGAGGAGCCCCTTGGTCTTCAGCACTTCAAACGCATCGGGTGCTGAAGCCCAAAAGAGATCGATTTGATTGTTGGCTTTGGTTTCTTCAAGAAATTTGACGCCGGCATTCGTATTGCGGTTTTGCACTTCCAGCGTCGTGCCGGGGACCGCTTTTTCAAACGCCTTTTTGATCGGGTCCGTGACGTCTTTTGAGAACGACGTCACCACCGTGACTTTACCCGTTTGAGCCTGCGCACCGGATGCTAAGATGGCGGCCATTGCAACGACCGCCCAACGAATACAACGCGCCATCATCATCTCCCAGAAGACGAGCCTTCGAGCGGGCTCTTTCAATCGGGATGAAACATGCGGGACAGGTAACGCTCGGTCAATGGCCGAGGGTATTCAAGCCGATCTTCTTATCGGCAGGCGGGGCAATTAAAGTTCGCTAGGCTTTAAGAATCGACGCCGTTCATTTCGCGATATTGATGCGCGCGCGGCTCAACGCCTTGCACCTGCAAGACCAAGCCAGCAAATCCAAGAACAAAAGGCGCACCGGCAACAGCGCCATCGATGATCAAGCGCCGCCGCGCGCGAACCAACCGCGGAACCAACGCGGTTTTGGTCGGGAGCCCACGGAATTCGGTTGTTTGGAAACTGGGTGGCTGGGGCGGGAGGATTCGAACCTCCGCGTGGCGGAATCAAAATCCGCTGCCTTACCGCTTGGCTACGCCCCATTAATGGCCGGAGGAGCCGTTTGGCATAGGACAAGGCGGTGAGCAAATGAAAAATCTTTGTGCCCGGCGCTTCCTGTTTCCTGCTTGCGGTCCCCCCCTCGGGGAGCTATATGTCGCCCCGCCTTCGGGGGAAGCCCCAATAGGCCTGTCGGAGTGTAGCGCAGTCTGGTAGCGCACTACGTTCGGGACGTAGGGGTCGCAGGTTCAAATCCTGCCACTCCGACCATTTTTCCCGAGAGAGCGAGCCGCCTTCAGGGCGGTTTTTTCTTGTCGAAAACTCAGAACCACCGGCATCTCACCGCTTCAGCAGCGGTCTCAGCGGCATCGGCAATCCGTGGGAGAGGGTCTGCGTGGGCGACCCGCTCATGCCTTCGCCGCTCACTGCAGCACGCCGCTGGAGGAGGCAGCATAGGGGCCTTTTCAGGGACTGTTCAGTGACAGCTGCGCATGGTCCGCTTTGACGGCGCGGGATTGATCAGCGACCCCCGCGCAACCAGCGCGCAGCAAACAGCCCCGCCAGCAGGCCAACCGTTACAACACCCGTGGGTGTGGCCTTCTTCAGCGCATCCTCGCCCGTCGCCCGCAGCGCCTCTTCCGCTCCGCGGACGGCCGCGCGCACCTGCGCAACGCGTTCTTCTGTTTCTTCGGCGACAAGGCTTTCCGCGCGCTGTGTGAAAGGCGGTGTGCGCGTCGTCAAGGCGGCCACAACACATATCAGCGCAACCACGCCATAAAGAGCGCCAAGCCAGAGCGAGGCCGCAAGCCCGCCTAACCACGCCCGCAAATAAAGATGCAAAGCGGCGGACAGGAAGCCGATCGCGACAAGCGCCGCAACACCAGCGATGGCGTAAAAAACGATCCGGCGAACATAGGAGCCTGCGGCATCCTGCGCGGCAGCGATCAGTGCACGAACCAACATCACCCTGTCCTTAGCGCCGATCCCGCCCAAGCATGCCAATCACAAGCCCGATCGCGGCAGCGATCATGACCGCCGTCAAAGGATTTTTCTCGATCGAGGCGCCAACCTCAGTGCCCATATTGCGCAACCGTCCCGACGCTTCGTCGGCGAGGTCCCGGCCTGTCTGGGTGAGCGCTGCAATGGCCTCGTCCAGCACAACACGCGCTTTATCCATGCTTTCAGACATGGCGGCGGAGGCATGGCCGGATTGATTGTGTGCCAAGGTGGCCATGGTCTCTGTCAACCGCGCCATGTCGGCCCGTAGCGCCGCCAGATCAGCGGCGAGCGCATCCGTGCTTGACGCATGCTGTGATGTTTTTTCGTGAGAACTCATGATCTCTTTTCCTCTGCCTCGCGGCGGCCGATGAGCGGCCTCATATTGCTGAGAGTGATAGCAAGAATAGCGGGTGGACCATAGCCCCCGCGGATGCGCTCTGGCCTGCAGGGGCAGACAGTCCAAACATGAAAAAGCCGCCCGAAGGCGGCCTTTTGATGCGATGGAAGAACGTTCCCGTCTCAGCCCTTGCGGCGCAGCGAGAGCGACAAGGCCGGCATCAGCGCTGAGCCGAGTGCAACCTTCAAAACAGTCGCCATCGCAAACGGGGCGACGCCGGCGGCGAAGGCTTTGTCAGGCCCAATCAAAGTCGCGAGCCATGCAAAGCCAAACAGGAAGATGATGGCGTGGCCGAGTGTCATGGTGGCCAACGAGCCGAGCACCGAGCGACCGAACGCACGATCACCGCAGATGCCTGCAAAAGCTGCCGCCACAAAGAAACCGAAGAGATAACCGCCTGTCGGGCCAACCATGTAAGCGAGGCCAATGCCACGCTCCGGCGTGTCAGCAAAGACTGGGAAACCGAGCGCACCTTGCAACAGGTAGAGACCAACCGTCGCCGCGCCGAGGCGCATGCCACCAGCGAGGCCAATCATCAGCACGACCATGGTCTGCATGGTCATCGGCACCGGGTAGAACGGCACCTTCACCTTTGCCGAGAGGGTCAAAAGCGCAGCGCCTGCAAACGCGAAGACAAGACCGCGCAGGATCTCATCGCGACGCGACTGGACCGGCCAAAGATTTGCGACCAACGAGCCTGATTGCATGGGTATTCTCTTCCTGGATCAGACCGGTGAAACCGGCCGGGGCACGCCCCTTCCCTCACATAATGACGATGTATAGGGTCTCGGCGCGTTTGTCACAAGCCAGCCGAAAGCCGCACGCCATGGCCGAAGAAATCCCGTTCAACCGGGCTGCACCTGCCCCCGCTGGCGTTTTGGAGCAGGTTTCGCCGCTGCTGCGCCGGATTGTGGCCCCCAATCCTAGCCCGATGACATTCACAGGAACCTGCACCTATGTCGTCGGCCAAGGCCACGTCACGGTGGTTGATCCCGGGCCGCTTGATGAGGCGCATCTCAACGCTCTGATGGAGGGGCTCAAGAAGGAGCGCGTAGCCTCGATTCTGGTGACCCATACGCATCGCGATCATTCACCGCTTGCCGCGCGTTTGAAGGATCTCACGGGCGCACCGATTCTCGGTGCAGCGCCGCACCGCCCCGCGCGCGATCTGGTGGACGGTGAATATGTCCGTCTCGATACCGGAGCTGATTATGATTACGCGCCCGACCATGTGATGGCCGATGGCGCTGTGCATCAGGGCGATGGCTATACGCTCACCGCCATCGAAACCCCCGGCCACACCGCCAATCATCTCGCCTTTGCGCTCATGGAAGAAAATGCACTGCTCTCGGGCGATCATGTAATGGCGTGGTCGACGACAACTGTGGCGCCACCTGATGGGGCGATGGGCGATTACATGGCCTCCATCCAGAAATTGCTGGGGCGTGAAGAGCGCGTGTTCTGGCCCGGTCATGGTGGCCCGGTCACCGAGCCGCAACGCTTTATGCGGGCGCTGCAATCGCATCGCCGCCAGCGTGAGGCATCCATCCTCGACCGGATCGCG
The DNA here is from genome assembly GCA_018882635.1 of Beijerinckiaceae bacterium. Taxonomy (GTDB): domain Bacteria; phylum Pseudomonadota; class Alphaproteobacteria; order Rhizobiales; family Beijerinckiaceae; genus TNE-4. The sequence goes on from VERN01000109.1 coordinate 7,139, forward strand.
GCAGGTGATGAGACGATCCCCGATCTTGTCGCCAACGTCTATCAGGGGCTGAACCCGGCCTTGGTGAAAGCTGCCGGGATGAATGTCTTCGCTCACCTGGAGGATCTTGTCGCCCGCGGCCTCGCACAGACGGATGGTGCACCGCGGCTTGATGGCCGCTACTGGCGTGGCTGAGACGGATTTGATCCATCAGGCGCAATCAGCCTAGACTGGTTCTCGGAAGGCTTTCCTATGGTTCCCGCTTCGCCCGACCAGCCCACCGATGACGCCATGCGTGCGTGGTTGCGTTTCCTCCGCCTTAACCAGCGGATTGCGCGCTTGGCTGCGCGGGTGATGCGCACGACCGGGCTCTCGGTGCCGCAATTCGATCTGCTTTCGACTCTGTCGGAACGTGAAGGTGTCACGCAGCAGGATATTGCCGAACGGCTTTATGTGACGAAGGGCAATATTTCTGGCTTGATCGACCGGATGGCGGAAGCGGGCCTCGTCGAACGCCGCGCTCTGCCGCAAGACCGGCGCTCGCATGCGCTCTACATCACTGATGCGGGACGAGAAGCGCTGGCACGGGGTGATGCTCTCCAGCGCCAGCTGATTGCACAGACACTCGGCCAATTGCCGGGCGCTGAAATTCTGGCGCTTTACGATATTCTCGGGCGCTGGCGCGACAAGGTACGCGAATTGCCGGACGGGTGACTACGCTTGCGACTGTCTGCGGGCACACGCGGCTGATCCACCCGCTATTTTATTAAAAGCGCCCGGGCCGTCCCACCAATTCCGGTAAGTCCACAATCGACGCGATTACATGATCGGCATGCGGCTCAAGCTGCGCGCGGGAAGCGGGGCCACTTAAAACGGCGATCGCCACCGCCCCGGCCGCGCGCGCGGCGTGCAGATCATGCGTTGAATCACCAATCAAGGCGACCTCGCTTTCATCAAGACCGCAATGACGCGCAAAGGCGTGCACCATGCCGGGATCGGGCTTGCCGCCATGGCCGGAATCATAACCGGCAATAAAATCGAGAATGGGTGTCAGGCCGAGCGCGTTTGCCTGTTCATGCGCACCATATTCGGAATCATTGGTTGCGATGCCAATTTTGTAGCCGCTGTTTTTCAGGCCCGTCAGAATGCCGAGCGGATCACCAATTGGCGCGAGGCTTTTGCGTGCGGCGTCCTTGAACAGACGATCCATCAAAATCCGAAATTCTGCGAGATTGGGATGACCAACAATTGCCTGCCAGAGCGGGCCATATTCGGCTGATGACCCCGCCACAATGTGGGAATGCGGTTTGAAACGCATCGTCTCGAGGCAATAGTCACTGGCCTCAACGAGACGGTCGAACACATCCTGCCGTCCCGCCGCGAGCGCGGTGATGACGGCATGACCAGCGGGGCCCCATGTCAGATCGAAATCGATCAGGGTGCCGTCCTTGTCGAACAATAAGCCTTTGAGCATCAGCGCGGATCGATCGGCTTGAGATCGAGTGCGAGGATGGTTTCGAGCAATTTTGCGCCCGCCAGCACCTGCGCCTCGCCACGTGGGCGCGCGATAATCTGCAGACCAACAGGCATGCCTGCTTTGGTGAAGCCACAGGGTAGCGACAGCGCCGGGCATGTTGTCAGCGTGATCGCATACACAATGCCCAACCATTCAATGTAATTATTGAATTTGTGGCCGTTGCATTCTTCGACAAAACGCTGCTCGACCGGATAAGGCGGCACAATCGCCGTCGGCACCAACAGAAGATCATAGGTGTCGAAGAAATCATTCGCGCTCTTGATCATCTTTGCGCGCTGGATTTCGGCCTTCACAATATCGGCCATGGTCAGCGCGAGGCCTTTCTCGATGTTCCAGACGATTTCTGGCTTCAAGAGTTCGCGATGGTTTTGCAAATTTTCTGCGTGCATGGCTGCGAAGGCTGCGGCGCGTAGCACACCGAAGCATTCATGCGCATCAGACACATCAGGGCACGCCTCTTCCACTTTCACCCCCGCATCGCGGAAGCGCAGCGCGGCCTTCTCACAAATCTCCGCAATCTCCGGATCGATCGGCGTGATACCGAGATCCTTTGAAAAGGCGACGCGAACGGGCTTTTCGCCCGTGCGCGCGGCTTGCAGAAAGCGTTGCCCGGTGCGCGGCAGCGAAATCGGATCGCGCGGGCTTTCGCCCGTCATCGCATCGAGAAACAGCGCGAGGTCTTCGACATTACGCGCCATCGGCCCTTCGATGAACAACAGGCTATCAACCATATTGGACGGGTTATGCGCCACACGGCCAGGGCTTGGGCGCATGCCAACAACACCGCAGAAACCCGCGGGCGTCCGCAGCGAGCCGCCCATGTCTGATCCATGGGCGAGCCACGCCATGCCTGTCTTCAACGCGACTGCAGACCCGCCCGATGAACCAGCCGCCGAGAGTTTCGTATTCCACGGATTAAGCGTGCGGCCGAACACTTCATTGAAGGTGTTCGCACCCGCGCCAAATTCAGGCGTGTTTGTTTTGGCATAAATCACGCCGCCTTCATGCTCGATCGTGTCGACCATGATGTCGTTCTTTTGCGGCACATGATC
>VERN01000309.1 GCA_018882635.1 Beijerinckiaceae bacterium
TCTCCGTGCCGCCACGAATATGGGCCAACGCAAAGACGAAGCCGCGATCCACCAAAGACAGGCGGCGATAATCGAAACTGGCGGATAGCGAATGGCCGTAAGAGCCGTAGCCATAGAGCAGGCATGGCGCGCCGCCATCACGCACCATGTCACGTCGCTAGAGGATGGAGACGGGAACGCGCACGCCATCATGGCTGATCGCTTCAATCCGCTCGGTCACATAAAGCGCTGGATCATGGCCGCTTGGAATTTCTGTTCGCTTGAGAAGATGGCGCGAACGCTGGCTCATATCATAGGCATAGGTTTCATGCGGCGTGGTCATCGATGAATAGACGAAGACCAAACGTTCGGTTTCAAATTCGAACCCCGCATCGAAATAGAGTCCATAGGCGTCTTCATCAAAGCCGATAGCATGTTCATCGCCGCTCTCGAGAACGCGGATGATAATGCGCGGCAGAGCATTTTCGCGTTCGAGACGGACAAGATGGCGAGCGAAAACCGCCTGCTGTAAAACCATGGTCCCGGGGCGCGAAGGAACAAGATCGCTCCAATTTTTGCGTTGCGGGTCCTTGAGGGGTGCTGTGACGATTTTGAAATCAATAGCATCATCGGCATTGGTGAGAATGAAAAGCTGGTCGCCATGATGTTCAACCTCATAGCGGATGCCAGCTTCGCGCGCCGCGATGAGGCGCGGTTGGGCTTTAGGATCGGCGAGGTCAATCAGATAGGATTCTGTGGTCTCATGATCTGAAATTGAGATCAGACCAAACGCTCCGGATTGCGTTTTTCCGAGTGCGATAAACCAGCCATCATCTTGCTCTTCATAGATCAGCACGTCCGCGCTTTGCGGCGTGCCAAGGCGGTGGCGCTTGACGCGCTTGGGCCGATGCTCCTCATCCATCTCAACATAGAGAATGTGCTGGCCATCTTTGAACCAGACGCTGTCTCCCGTGGTGTCGATGAGTGTGTCGTCGCGGTCCTGCAGCGTAGTGAGATCACGGATTCGGATCGTGTAGAATTCCGATCCCTTATCGTCGACGCTCCAAGCCAGCATCGATTGGTCGGGCGAAATCGACCAATCGCCAAAATCATAAAAGGCGTGGCCTTCGGCTAATTGATCGCCGTCGATAATCACGCGGTCGTTGCTGCCATCGCGTGCGCTGCGGGCGAGATTGGGGTGCTGCCCGCCCTCGCGCCACATAATCCGATAGGCATAGGCGCCGAGCGGCTTGGGCACTTGTGAGTCATTTTCCTTAATGCGCCCGCGCATTTCCGCAGCGATCGTGTCAACAAGGGCCGCCAGCGGATCAATCAGCTGCGCCGCATAAGCGTTTTCTGCTTCGAGATAAGAGCGGATATCGGGATCAAGCCGATGCGGCTCACGCAGCACATCACGCCAAGCGGGGTCTTTCAGCCAAGCAAAATCATCGTGGAGCGTGACCCCATGATAGGTGCGTGTGGTAGGGCGGCGCGGCGCGTGCGGCGCGGGGAGTGCGGTCATCGATATCAAGTCCAATCAGCGAGGGGCAGCGGCTGTTCCGCCGCGCATACAAGCCGCATTCAGCGGCCGTCGCGCGATTCAAAGTTCATAGCGTGCCCATTGATGCAATAACGCAAGCCGGTGGGTTTCGGGCCGTCTGGAAAGACATGGCCCAGATGACCACCACAATGGGCGCAGCGGATCTCAATCCGCCGCATCCCAAATGAGCGATCCTCATGCTCCGTCACCGCATTGGGGATCACGGGCTTGAAAAAGCTCGGCCAGCCGCATCCGGCATCGAATTTCGTGTCGGATTGGAAGAGCGGGGTCTCGCAGCCCGCGCAGCGATAAAGCCCCGTCGCCTCATTGTCCCAATAAGGACCCGTAAAGGGCCTTTCGGTCCCGTGCTCCCGCAAGATCCGGTATTGCTCCGGCGTCAGGCGTTCCCGCCATTCGGCGTCGGTGACGGGGAGGGGGGTGGGCTGCTCTGTCATGGGTCGCTCCGGGGCACGAACATCGGCCGGCTTGGCCAAAATATGGTATCCATGTCCTGTTTCGACAAGAATGGACCTGTTTTTCCAATAAATCGGCCCAGTTTCACAGAAAAACCTTAGAGGTTAACGTCCAACAAAACGTTGTTCTCAGTAAAATGATAGTTTTCGTCAGCAAAGGCCTAGTTTTACGATAGACAGAAAAACTGAATCATCCTAGATTCATTGAACAGTCGACACAGTATTGGTTCCGTCT
>VERN01000310.1 GCA_018882635.1 Beijerinckiaceae bacterium
TGCCCTATCTCTATCTTGGCTATTGGGTGAAGGGCTCGCATAAGATGGATTACAAGGCGCGCTTTTTACCGCAGGAACGCTTGATGGCGGATGGCTGGCGACGCGTCGATCAGGAAGAGACGGACTAAAAAAGGCGCCCTGAGGCGCCCTTTTTTGTTAACCTGAGAAACGGTTGGATTTGGGGAAACCCTTCGGCGGCAAGCGACCGGCTTCAGCACGATTGCCAATCCAATCTTTCAGCTCGGCTTTGGGCACAGTGAAAGTGCGACCCGCACTGTCCTGCCACGTGAGACCTTCCTTCAGCTTGAAGAAACGTGCATCGACGACGCCGCCATCTTTATATTTCTGCAGCCGCACGCCCTTGCCGCGCGTCATTTCCGGAATTTGATTGGCCGGGAAAATCAGCATTTTGCGATTTTCACCGATGATGGCGCAATGATCGCCCTCCGCCTCAACAATCAAGGACGCGCGTTCGCCAGCATCGAGATTGAGAATCTGGCGGCCCTTACGGGTATTGGCAGGCAGATCATTCGACGCGACAATGAAGCCGCGACCGACATTCGACGACATCAAGAATTTCACATCCGGCTTGTGCGGCCAAACAGCGACAATCTCTGCGCCTTCTTCAAGATCGGCCATGAGGCGGATGGGATCGCCAAAGCCACGGCCGCCCGGCAATTTTGACGCGTCGAGCGTGAAGACTTTACCGTCGCCGCCGAGCACCATGATTTTCGTCGTTGTTTCGGCGTGAAACCATTGCTGGAGAGAATCGTCGCCCTTGAATTGCAATGACGAGACGTCTTGCTGATGCCCCTTGAGCGCGCGAATCCAACCCATCTTGGAAACAACGACCGTCAGAGGTTCACGTTCAACCAACGCTTCTTCAAGATCGAGATCACCCGTGTCAGGCACTGTGTCGAACGTCGAGCGCCGTTTGCCAATCTTGGTTTCAGGCCCGAACTTCTTCTTCACCTCGCGGATTTCCCACGAGATGGTTTTCCATTGGATCTGGTCAGACGCGAGGAGCTTTTCGATTTCAGCCTTTTCACCGGTGAGCGCGTCGAGCTCTTTCTTGAGCTCCATCTCTTCCAGTTTCCGGAGCGACCGCAGGCGGGTGTTGAGGATCGCTTCGGCCTGATTGTCGGTAAGATCGAACGCTTTGATCAGTTCGGCTTTGGGCTCATCCTTCTCGCGGATGATTTTAATGACGCGGTCGAGATCGAGATAAACGATCAGCAGACCGCGCAAGATTTCGAGACGCTTGTCGATCTGGCCGAGGCGGTTGCGCGAACGACGCAGCAAGACATCGCGGCGATGATCGAGCCATTCGCGTAGGGATTCCGGCAGACCGAGCACTTTCGGCACAAGCGCGTTCGACAGCACATTCATATTCATCGGGATGCGGGTTTCGAGTTCCGTTACGCGGAACAGGGATTCCATCATCACGACCGGATCGATGTTGCGCGTCTTCGGCTCGAACACGACGCGGACATCTTCCGCGCTCTCATCGCGAACATCGCCCAAGAGCGGCAATTTGCGCTCGTTCAGAAGTTCGGCCACTTTTTCGATGAAGCGGCTTTTCTGCACGAGATAGGGAATTTCCGTCACAACGGCGACGAAGCCGCCGCGGCCGGTGTCTTCCTTGTGCCAGCGCGCACGCAAGCGGAACGCGCCGCGCCCTGTCCGATAGGTCTCAGCGATTGAGTCCTTGCCCTCGACGATGATCCCGCCGGTCGGAAAATCCGGACCGGGAACGAACGTCATCAATTGCTTCGCCGTCGCGTTAGGATGCGTGATCAGATAGAGCGCGGCATCGCACAACTCCGCTGCATTGTGCGGCGGGATCGATGTCGCCATGCCGACTGCAATGCCTTGCGACCCATTGGCGAGCAAATTCGGAAAGGCTGCCGGCAATACAACCGGCTCATCTTCTGATCCGTCATAGGTGTCGCGGAAATCAACGGCATCTTCGTCGATACCGTCCAACAGAAGGCGCGCGACCTCGGTGAGGCGCGCTTCGGTGTAACGCATAGCGGCAGCACTATCGCCATCGATATTGCCGAAATTGCCCTGCCCTTCGACGAGCGGATAGCGTTGGGCAAAATCCTGCGCCAAGCGCACCAACGCGTCATAGACCGATTGGTCGCCATGCGGGTGATATTTACCGATGACGTCACCGACGACGCGGGCGCATTTCTTAAAGGCAGCGC
>VERN01000311.1 GCA_018882635.1 Beijerinckiaceae bacterium
ATCACGGCCCCGGTCAACGCGTGGCCTATGTCATGCTCGATCTCAATCGCCGCGGCCGCGATGTGCGCGCCTTTGTGCAGAAGCTCGAGGCCTGGGTCATCGCAGCGCTCGCTGAATTCAATGTCACGGGAGAAACCCGCGAGGGCCGCGTCGGTGTCTGGGTGAAGCGACCCGACAAAGGCCCCGGCTATGAGGACAAGATTGCCGCAATTGGAATCCGTCTGCGTAAATGGGTGAGCTTCCACGGCATCAGCCTGAATGTGGAACCCGACCTCTCGCATTTCTCTGGTATCGTGCCCTGCGGCATTGCCGAGCAAAAATTCGGCGTCACAAGCCTTGTCGATCTCGGCCTGCCGGTGACGATGGCTGATGCGGATGCGGCGCTGAAAACAAGTTTTGCCGACGTGTTTGGATAAAAGGCGCGATTAAAACTTAAACCGCGCACCCGAGCCTATGGGCGGCCACAATCATATCGGCGCTTTAAAGAGCGGCGTGCCCGGTTTACGCGGCGGCGCCGTGCCATGCTCCATTTCGTATATATAATCGTCCGGCAAACCGGCGGCACGCGCGGCGGCGAGCACGCTTTCTTTATAACCGGGCTTCGGCTTACCGGGTTTGGCTGAACGCCCCACATAGATGAGAGCGCGTCGCGCGCCTTGCGCCGCAATCACGGGCTGATTGAGTTTTGTATAAAGCCCCGTGTGCAAACTCTCATAGCGATCAAGCGGCGGGATATCGCTCATTGCGAGATCCCATAAAAGACCATGCACCGTGCGCCGTGGATCACGCACCACGGTCGCATAACCATCTTCATTGATCAGAAAACGATGGCGCGGTAACCGCGCGGGCCCGACGAGCTTGGCATGCGGGCAACGCTGCACCATCGCAGCCTGATCCATATTCGAGCCATAGGCGAAATAGAGCGGCATGGAATGTCCGGTGCGCGATCGCGTTGCAATGGGAAGGAAAGGGCCGATGTGGCGAGTGACCGTGAAGCCACTATCGCTTCACGCCATCACTCACCCAAACGACGCTTACGCAAATTCCATAATCACGGCGTCAACGGCAAGACTATCGCCTTCCTTCGCATGCAGCGCGCTGACCGTGCCATCGCGTTCGGCGCGCAGCACGTTTTCCATCTTCATCGCTTCCACGATGCAGAGCGCTTCGCCCGCCTTGATCTCTTGGCCGACTTTCACCGCGATCGATTTGACGAGGCCCGGCATCGGACAAAGCAATTGCTTACCCGTATCCGCCGCCACCTTTTCCGGCATCAGATGGGCGAGTTCTGCTTCACGCTTGGTATAGACGCGCGCATCCGCTTCCGTGCCTGCATGGCCAAGGCGCACACCATTCAAGATTGGGCGCACTTGGAAGACATGCGTGACTCCATCGATCGTACCCGTCCAGACAGGATTACCGGGCATCCATTCACTCTGCACGTGATGGCGATGACCTTCACCGAACACGATGTCGATATGCGCATCATGCCGCACAACACTGACTGGAAACTCGGTCTTGCCGAGAGCGACAACGCGCTCATCATCAAATTGCACGGGACGTGCCGCCCGGAGCTGGCCGGAAATGCCGCGCTTGCGCGCGTTCAATGTATGGTCGATTTCAGCAGCGACGGCGGCAAAGCGATGCGCGATTTCGCCTTGTGGCGCGACCGGCGCAAAGCCTTCCGGAAATTCTTCAGCAATGAACCCCGTCGAGAGGCGTCCTGACTTCCAACGCGGATGTTCCATCAACGCTGAAACGAACGGGATGTTATGCCGGATGCCTTCAATGGCGAACGCATCAAGCGCGCGCGATTGCGACTCGATGGCTTCTAGACGCGTCGGGGCATGCGTCACGAGTTTGGCAATCATCGGATCATAATAGATCGAGATTTCGCCGCCCTCATAAACGCCAGTGTCGTTGCGCACGGTGACGTTACCGAACACGCCTTCCTGCGGCGGCCGATAGGTCACGAGGCGCCCCGTCGAAGGCAAGAAATTACGCGTCGGATCTTCGGCATAGACGCGGCTTTCGACAGCCCAGCCGTTCAACTTCACGTCCTCTTGGCGGATGGCGAGTTTTTCGCCTGCTGCCACGCGGATCATTTGCTCAACAAGGTCAATACCCGTGATGAGTTCCGTGACCGGATGCTCGACCTGCAAGCGCGTATTCATTTCGAGGAAGTAGAAGCTCTTGTCCTGCCC
>VERN01000312.1 GCA_018882635.1 Beijerinckiaceae bacterium
TGACCAGAGCAGCCAACACGGGGAATGAGACAATGACGCGAGACAAACTGGCGCTTTCGCGGCGCGGCCTTCTGAAAGCGTTTGGCGCATCGGCTTCGGCCGCGGCGATGGGAGTGAGCTTTTCAACAGAAGCCTTCGCCCAACAATCAAAGGTCGTCGTCGGCACATGGGGCGGCGATTATGGAAAGCTGCTGACCAAAAATGTTGAAACACCCTTCCTCACACCGAAGGGCATTGAATCGGTGCAGGATCAAGCGTCCGACGCACCGCGTCGCGCCAAGATGGTCGCTGAAAAGCGCCTGCCACGCGGCACGACAGACATTCAGGCCCTCAGCTCGGCCAATATGTTTGAAATGCAGGACGCAGGCGTTCTTGAACAGCTCGATTATTCGAAAATCCCGAACGCCCAGAATTTGATTGCGGCGATGAAATATCCCTATGGCATTGGCCATATCTATTCGGGCAAGGTCATCGTCTATAATCCGAAGCTGATCTCGCCAGCGCCGACGTCGTTTAAAGATGCCTTCGATCCGAAATGGGGCAACAAAAACGGCTTCATTGATATCCAATACATCTATGTCTTCGTCGCTGCTTCGCTGGCAGCCACGGGTGGCAAGAGCGGCATTGATCTTGAAGGCGCGAAGAAAGTGCTCCTTGCATCGAAGGCCGCCGGTGCGCGCATCTATCCCACCAATGAAGCATTCGCTCAGGCGATGAAGACCGAAGAAATCGGTATCGGCATCATGTGGAAGGCACGCGCGGTTCAATGGCAGAATGCGGGGATCCCGGTTGAATCTGCGGCTCCGGCAGAAGGCATTCCGCTTTACATTTCGGGCTTCTCGATTCCGAAGAACGCGCCCAACAAGGATGCCGCGTATGCCTATATGAATGCGATGCTTGAAAAGCAGGCGCAGGAAGCCTTCGCGATCGACATGGGTTATAACCCCACGGTCACGAATGCGACGGTCGCGGCTGATCTCCAGAAGCGTATCGGCTTCACATTGGAAGAACAGAAGCGTCTGGTTGACCTCGACTACGCATTCCTCGCCAAGAATGACTCGGCGATGAAGGAATGGTGGGACAAGGTCTTCAAGGCGTGATCATGGCGCGCGCAGGCTCATACGACATCGAAAAAGGGCGCGGCTCCACCGCCGCGTCCCTCGTGGCGCCTGCGACCATTTTTGTCGCGATCGGCCTTCTCGTGCCGATCGCGATTCTGTTTCGCTATTCGCTCAACGCGTTCGTGCCCGGCAAATTCATGGTCGATGCACTCACGCTTGATAATTATATCAAGTTTTTTACCGATCCATTTTATCTTGCTGTTTTGTTCCGCACCTTGCGCGTCGCCGTCTTTTGCACGGTGGCCTGTCTGCTCTTCGGATTTCCGCTTGCCTATGTGCTGGCCCGCACGCAATCGCGTTATAAAAACCTGATGATCATTGCCGTCGTCCTGCCGCTTTTTGTTGGCAATGCCGTGCGTTCGGCAGGTTGGATGACATCGCTCGGCAATAAGGGCTTTTTCAATGCGATGCTGATGAAATTCGGCATCATCGATCAGCCAATCGAGATCATGTATACTGAGACCGCCGTGCTGATCGGCATCGTCGCAGTCAATCTGCCGTTCATGGTGCTAACTTTGCAGAGCGTGATCGAAGGCATTTCACGCTCGGTCGAGGAAGCCGCGTTTTCCCTCGGCGCTGGTCCGGCGACGATGACGCGCCGCGTGCTGTTCCCGCTCGCCATGCCGGGCATTCTGGCGGGAACCATCCTCACCTTCATTCTGGCCATGAACGCCTATGCGACGCCGGTTTTGTTGGGCGGTCCGAAATTCCAAATGATGGGGCCGCTCGTCTATGGGCAGTTCGCGCAGCAAAACAATTGGCCCTTTGGCGGCGCCATCTCTTTCATTCTCATGACAGCGACGATCCTTTTGACGATGACGGCCAATATCCTCGTTCAACGCCGTTATGCCACCCGATGATCCGTCATACGGACATTGCCGACGCCGATCTGCATCCTCTTTTGAAAAATGGCACGCTGACCTTTGCCGGGCATCGCAGCGGCCGCATTTTCGGGCGGCTTGATTGCGCCTCTGGCAAGCGGATGAAGCGCGAGGAGCGCGTCTTCTTCGCTGATGCCGCTGAAGCGCTCGGCTTGGGGTATCGCCCCTGCGGCCATTGCATGAAGGACGCCTA
>VERN01000313.1 GCA_018882635.1 Beijerinckiaceae bacterium
CAGGCCTTGCGCGATCAACCCGTCGATTATGCCACCATTGGCGGCGTCTTCGCAACAAATAGCAAAAACAATCCCGATGCGCCGCTCGAATTGGCAGGCTTTTCATCCGTTCTCGCAGCCGCACGCGCGTCCAAATCCATTCCCATCGGTGCCATTGCGGGGATTACGGCGGCGAATGCGGGAGATGTCATCAAGGCCGGTGCAGCTGGGATTGCGCTAATCTCGGCCATCTTCATGGCGGATGATCCCGAACAGGCTGCGCGTGATTTACGCCAAGTGATTGCCAAGGCGAAGGGAGTGCCATCATGACCGCCATCGCAGTAAGCATTGCGGGATCGGACTCCTCAGGCGGCGCTGGTTTACAAGCTGACCTCAAGACGTTTTCGGCATGTGGCGTTTATGGTGCAACGATAATTACAGCGCTCACCGCGCAGAATACGCGTGGTGTGGATGCCATCCACAATGTGCCGGCCGATTTTGTTGGCCAACAGTTCGATAGTGTTTTTTCAGATTTGGCGGTTAACGCGGTCAAGATTGGCATGTTGTCGGAGGCCGATATCATTCATGCCGTCGCCGATGGGCTTAAACGTCACAAGGCGCGTTCGATCGTGCTTGATCCGGTGATGGTAGCCACGAGCGGCGATGTTCTCTTAAATCAATCAGCCATCGACACGTTGCGAACGATTTTGCTGCCTTGTGCGGATCTCATTACACCCAACCTGCCTGAGGCGGCGCAATTGCTGGATGAACCGCTAGCACCCGATGAGACTGTCATGCTGGCGCAGGCGCGGCGCCTCTTGGCGCTCGGCCCACAGGCCGTGCTCATCAAAGGCGGGCATGGCAACGGCGCACAAAGCATCGATGTGCTGGTCACACAAACGGAGAGACGATCCTTCGCAGCGCCACGCATTGCGACACGCCATACGCATGGCACAGGCTGCACCTTGTCAGCTGCGATTGCCGCGGGTCTCGCGAAAAAGATGACACTGATGGATGCTGTGGCATCTGCGAAATCCTATCTCAGTGCGGCTCTGGCGCAGGCTGATCAACTCATGATTGGACACGGGTCAGGCCCCGTGCATCATTTCCATGCGCATTGGTGATAAAGTCTCACGTCGCGCGGCCTTAGGCGCTGCGCTCGCCACTTTGGCGACACCGTCGGTGATACGAGCCCAGACGCAGCGTTGGCGGCTGGTGACAAGCTGGCCGAAAAATCGCACCGGCCCAGCCATGTCAGCGCGGCGCATTGCGGAACGCATCACGCGGATGAGCGGCGGTCGTCTGCAGATTGATGTGTTTGCTGCGGGCGAAATTGTTCCAGCCTTCGCCGTCTTTGATGCCGTGGCTAATGGCACGGTCGAGCTGGCGCATACCGCGTCCCTCTATTGGCAGAGTGTCTTTCCCACTGCGGGCTTGTTCACGACAGCGCCTTTTGGTCTGGGCCCGGTTGAGCATCAGGCGTGGATTGAAGGGGGTGGCGGGCAGGAATTATGGGATGAGCTTTATGGTGCGCGCGGCGTGCGTGCCTTTCTGGCGGGCAATACTGGCCCGTCAATGGGGGGATGGTTTCGTAAACCCATCCAAGATTTGGCGGACCTGAAAGGAATGCGCCTTCGTGTGCAGGGGCTGGGTGCGCAAGTTTATGATCGTTTGGGTGTCACGCCGATTGCTATTTCAGGCGGCGAAATTCTGCCAGCACTTGAAAAAGGCGTTATTGACGGTGTTGAATTTCTTGGGCCAGCGAATGATCTTGATATGGGCATCGCGCGCTATGCGCCTTTTTATTACAAGCCGGGCTTTAATAAGCCCAACGGGGCCAGCGAATGCCTGATTGCGCGCGAGCGGTTTGAGCAATTGCCATCCGATTTACAGGCCGTGATCGCCGAGGCGTGCCGCGCTGAACATGGACAGGGTTTAGCTGAGGCATTTCAGACCAATGCCGCGGCATTGGTGCAATTGCTAAAATCCTATCCGGTCAAGCTTGAGAATTTTCCGGAAACTATTCTGGTTGAAGCATTGAAGGCCACACGCGATCTCTTGATTGAGATTGCATCACGCGATCCGCTCTCGCAGCGAATTGTCCAATCCTATGGTGAGATGCAGACGCGTTTGCGTGGTTGGTCTTGGGTGACGGCCGATATGTCGCGCGTTTTAGGCGCAATCGCGCCGGGGTCGCGTCTCTGATC
>VERN01000110.1 GCA_018882635.1 Beijerinckiaceae bacterium
CGCAAGAGCGCTACGCGCTTCTGTCTGCCCGCGAGCAAATCATTCTCACCATTTCCGAGAATGGATATGGCAAGCGCAGCAATGCGTATGAATATCGCGTGACGGGCCGTGGCGGCAAAGGCATCGTCGCGATGACGGTGAATGAACGCAATGGCCGTCTCGTGGCGTCGTTCCCAGTGGAGCCGACCGATCAGATTATGCTCGTCACCAATGGTGGCCAGTTGATCCGCTGCCCGGTGGAAGGCATCCGCATTGCGGGCCGTTCGACGCAGGGCGTGATCGTTTTCAACACGGCCGATGATGAGCAAGTCGTCTCTGTTGAACGCATTTCGGATGAAGGTGAAGATGAAGGCAGCGCGGGCGAGGAATAATCGCTTGCGCTGCACGAGAACGGTGGGCGGAAAACGGATCCAATCATATGCGCATCGGGCTCTATACAGGGTCGTTTGACCCACTCACCAATGGCCATGTCGATGTTCTGCAACAGGCCTTGCGCGTGCTCGACACCGTCGTCGTCGCGATTGGGACGCATCCCGGCAAGACGCCTTTATTCAGCGTTGAAGAGCGTGCGGCGATGATTGAGAAGGCCGTTCCCGGTGTTAGCGTCGCAACATTTGACGGGCTCGCCATTGAGGCGGCCAAAGCACACAAAGCGTGTGTGATGGTGCGGGGGCTGCGCGATGGCACTGATCTCGATTATGAAATGCAAATGGCTGGGATGAATGGTGTGATGGCTCCAGCGATTGGCACGCTGTTCTTTCCCGCATCGCCTGCGGTGCGGCCTATCACGGCCACGCTCGTGCGTCAGATCGCAAAAATGGGCGGTGATGTGTCGGCCTTTGTTCCGCCTGATGTGGCGGCCAAACTCAAAGCGAAATTTGCGTAATCCGCGCGGCCCCATTGTGAATGGGCCGCGTTATCAACCTTACGGAGTGAACCGATGATCCGTCGTGCTTTTCTGGCCGGTTTGGCCTCTTTGACGGCGCTTGCGCCCGCCTTTGCGCAGAATGCGGCCAAGGCTCCTGCCACTGATCCGCAGAATACGCTTTATATCGACACGAAAGATGGTCGCATCGTGATCAAGCTGCGGCCTGATCTTGCGCCAAAGCATGCACAGCAATTGAAGACGCTTGCTAAGCAGGGCTTCTACAACAATGTCGTTTTCCATCGCGTGATCGACGGCTTTATGGCGCAGACCGGTGACCCGACAGGCACGGGCATGGGCAAGTCTGAATTGCCGAACATTCCGGCTGAGTTCTCGAAAGAGCCGTTCAAGCGTGGCACTGTCGGCATGGCGCGCGCGCAGGATCCGAATTCGGCTAATTCGCAATTTTTCATCTGCTTCACCGAGACGCCGTCGCTGAACGGTCAATATACGGTGGTGGGTGAAGTCGTGTCCGGCATGGATGTTGTCGACAAGATCAAAAAGGGCGATCCGCGCAACAATGGCATGGTGACGGCGCCTGATAAAATTTTGAAAATGCAAGTCGCGGCCGACGCGAAGTAATCGAGGAGTTCATCATCATGGCCGACGAAAACACACTTATTCTTGAGACCACCAAGGGCAATGTCACGATCCAGATGCGTCCCGACCTTGCACCCAACCATGTCGCGCGGATCAAGGAGCTCGCCAATGATGGGTTTTATGATGGCGTGGTTTTTCACCGCGTGATCGACGGCTTTATGGCGCAGACGGGTGACCCGACGGGAACGGGCATGGGCGGTTCGGGCCAGAAGTTGAAGCAAGAGTTCAACGATGCACCGCATGAACGTGGAACTTGCTCGATGGCGCGGGCGCAAAACCCGGACTCCGCTGATAGCCAATTCTTCATTTGCTTTGACGATGCCGGTTTCCTTGACCGTCAATACACGGTGTGGGGCCAGGTCGTGGAAGGCATGGAGAATGTTGACAAGATCAAGCGCGGCGAGCCGGTGAAGGATCCTGATCAGATCGTGAAAGCCTATATGGCGGTCAATCCGCGCTCTTAAAAAAGAGGGCCCGCCGGGGTGTGTTCCGCAACGGATAGCCGGCGGGCCTGACGCGATACCTGCAATGCCTTCTGAAACAGCAGGCTGAAAAGTCCCTGCTTTTGGGGCAGGTTTGAAAAGGTCTGCGGCATCCCGCAATGGAATGGGTGCCGTAACCCAATAGATAAGGCGAAAGCCCAAAACGAGCAAGTCGCTGTTTGCAGCTTTTGGCTCTTGGTTAATGAACGTTCCAATTCGGATCATTTGGCGATGCATGTCGGTCTCTTCGATTTCGTCCTGCCTGAGGATCGGATTGCGCTAAGGCCTGTTGCGCCGCGTGACGCCGCTAAAATGCTTGTGGTGCGGCCTAATAATGCGATGCGCTTTGATGACAGGATCGTTCGCGATCTGCCGGATCTGCTGCAGCCGGGTGATGTGTTGGTGGCCAATGATACGCGCGTGATCCCGGCACGGCTTTATGGTGTCCGTGTACGCGGCGAGAACGCGGCGCGCATCGAAGTGATGCTCCATCAGCGTGTGAGTGCGGATAGCTGGCGTGCCTTTCTCCGCCCGGCCAAAAAGGTCGAGATTGGTGAGCGGGTCCGGTTTGGTGAACCATCGGAAAGCAGTGCCTGCCTTCTGTCTTCACTCGATGCCGAATGCGTGGAGAAGGGGGAGGGCGGTGAGGCGTTGTTGCGGTTTTCGTTCTCAGGCGCTGCGCTCGATGAGGCGATTGCACGGTTCGGCCATTTGCCATTGCCGCCTTATATCGCTGGCAAACGTGCGGAAGACGAAAGTGATCGCACGGATTATCAAACCCTGTTCGCGGCAAAAGAGGGTGCTGTTGCAGCGCCAACGGCTGGATTGCATTTCACGCCCGATCTCATGTCCCGTCTCGAAGCAGCAGGCATCACGACCGAACGCGTGACCTTGCATGTGGGTGCTGGCACATTCCTGCCGATGAAGGCGGATGATACGCGCGACCATCAAATGCATGCGGAATGGGGCGAAGTCACAGCGGATGTCGCCGATCGCATTAATGCGGCGCGGGCGAAGGGTGGGCGCGTGGTCGCGATCGGGACGACATCGATGCGGCTATTAGAAAGTGCCGCTGCCGATGATGGCACCCTTAAACCCTTTGCAGCGGAAACCGATATTTTCATCACGCCCGGTTATCGCTTCAAAGCCGTCGATACTTTGATGACGAATTTCCATCTGCCGAAATCGACGCTTTTCATGCTGGTGTCCGCCTTTTGCGGATTGGAATGTATGAAAGACGCGTATGCGCATGCCATCGCGCATGATTATCGTTTCTATTCCTATGGCGATGCGTCGCTTCTCTTTCCAGAACGCGGAGAGAGCGCGTGAGTGTTACTCAATTTCAATTCGATGTCTTCGCGCGCGATGGGCGAGCCCGTCAGGGCGCAGTTTCGATGCCGCGCGGCACCATCCGCACGCCCGCTTTTATGCCGGTGGGAACGGCTGCGACAGTCAAGGCGATGTATGCCGATCAAGTGCGTGCGCTTGGTGCGGATGTCGTGCTTGGCAATGTCTATCATCTGATGTTGCGGCCGGGCGCAGAGCGCGTGGCAGCTTTGGGCGGGCTCCATCATTTTATGCAATGGCCGCATCCGATCCTTACCGATTCAGGCGGCTTTCAAGTGATGTCGCTCGCGCAATTGCGTAAGCTGAATGAGCGCGGTGTCATTTTTCAATCCCATATTGATGGCTCAAAACATGAATTGACGCCGGAGCGGTCGATCGAAATTCAAGGCTTGCTTGGCTCTGACATTCAAATGCAACTTGATGAATGCGTGAAGTTGCCTTGCAGCGATGATGAGGCTGAGCGCGCGATGGAATTATCGCTGCGCTGGGCCGAACGTTGCAAGACAGCCTTTGGTGACCAACCGGGCCGCGCCATGTTTGGTATTGTGCAAGGCGGTGCTGTTGAGCGTCTGAGGGTGCGCTCGGCCGAAGCGCTCGCCGCCATGAACCTCAAAGGCTATGCAATCGGCGGGCTCGCCGTGGGTGAGCCGCAGGATGTGATGCTGCGGATGATTGAGACGGTTGAACCGTTCATGCCGCAAGAGAAGCCGCGCTATCTGATGGGCGTTGGTACACCGGATGATATTGTCGAGGCGGTGCGGCGCGGCGTCGACATGTTCGATTGCGTGATGCCGACGCGCGCCGGCCGACACGGCTTGGCCTTTTCTCGCTTCGGTAAAATCAATCTCCGCAATGCTCGCCACGCCGATGATCATCGGCCGCTTGATCCGGAGTCACACTGCCCGGCGGCACGCGATTATAGCCGCGCCTATCTGCATCATCTGGTGAAGGCGGGTGAAATTCTCGGGATGATGCTGATCACCTGGATCAATCTGGCCTATTATCAGGATCTGATGGCGGGTTTGCGCGGTGCAATCGCGGCGCAGCGGCTCGACGATTTTATCGCGGATTGTAAAGATGGCTGGGCGCGCGGCGATCTGGCGCCTCTATGATCGACAGGGAGGCATGGCTCGGCTATAGAGCGGTCCTGCTCTCAACACGGACACTGCCATGACCGGTTCCCGCCGCTCGAGCGCCGATCTCGACCCCCGCCGCCGCAAGATCCTGTTCCGCGCTTGGCATCGCGGTATTCGCGAAATGGACCTTCTGATGGGGCAATTCGCGGATGCTGAAATTGGCACATTGACGGATGCCGAGCTCGATGATTTCGAAGCGCTGATTGAAGTACCGGATCGTGATCTTTTTTCCTGGATCACGGGGGCAGAGACCGCGCCTTCCAATTATGACACGGGCTTGTTCCGTCGCCTGAAAGCGTTCCACACCCATTCGGGCCCCCTTCACCTCTGATCCCGCGTTGGATCCTTCATGGCGATACCCTCTCTGCATCCGCTGAAAGAGGCCGAAACCGCGCTTTCGAAAAACGAGAGCGTCACTCTTGCCTCTGTTCCTGACGGATTTGACGCGCTTGTCCTCGCCGATCTCGCGCGCGCTGTCGCGCGGGCCGGGAAGGGCGGTGCGGTCTCGCTTGTTATGGTGGCGCGCGATGGGCGACGGCAGGCGGAACTTGAGGCGGGGCTTGGCTTTGCTGCGCCTGATATTGAGGTGCTGAGTTTTCCAAACTGGGATTGCCAACCTTACGACCGCGCATCACCGCATGCAGGCATTGTTGCACGCCGCATGAATGTGCTGGCGCGATTAACTGTTGCACGTGCCGGAGAAGCCAAGCCGCGCATTTTAATTGCGACCGCTAATGGGCTTGCGCAGCGCGTGCCGCCGCGTGCGCGGGTTGCCTCAGATTCGCTTGCGATTGCGCCGGGCAATGTGGTGGATACGACTACGCTGGCCGCGTGGCTTGAGAATAATGGATTCTCGCGGGCGTCCACCGTGCGCGAGACGGGCGATTATGCCGTACGTGGCGGGATCGTTGATCTTTATGCGCCGGGTCTTCCGATGCCTGTTCGGCTCGATTTCTTCGGTGATACGGTTGAATCAATCCGTTCTTTTGACGCTGAAACACAGCGCACCGTCGGGCAGATGCGCGCCCTTGAGCTTGTGCCGATGAGTGAGGTGCAGCTCACCACCGAAGCGATCAAGCGGTTTCGTCAGTCTTATCTTGAATGTTTTGGCGCGGCGCAACGCGATGATCTTTTGTATGAAGCGATTAGCGAAGGGCGCCGTCCGCCGGGATTAGAGCATTGGTTGCCCTTCTTCTACGAGCATCTTGATACTCTATTTGATTATGTGCCGGATGTTCCCGTGCTGCTTGATGCGCAGGTGGAAGATGCCTGCACGCAGCGCATCACCCAAGTGAATGATGCCTATGAGGCGCGTGTGGCGGCGATGAAAACGCCACAACCCGGTGTGCCGCCCTATAAGCCCGTGCCGCCCGAACGGCTTTATCTGACGCTAGACGCGATGAAGGAGCGCTTTGCCGGCCCCGGTATTGTGCGTCTCACACCCTTTGCTGAAGCCGCTGGCGCGCGACGGGTGATTGATTTGGGCGCACGCGCGGGCCGGAATTTCGCAGCCGAACGCGCCCGAACAGATCAAGGCGACGCGCCTGAAGGGAACGTCTTCGACGCGGTCGTCACGCATATCAAAGCGTTGCAGGAGAGGGGCAAACGGATCATCGTTGCGGCCTGGTCTGAGGGCGCGCGTGAGCGGCTTGGCCACGTTCTCGCTGACCATAAGCTCAAAGAACAGGCGCCAGCGGCCACACTGACCGAAGCGCTTGCGATGCCGGTCAAGCGCATCGCTTTGGCTATTTGGGGGCTTGAGACCGGGTTCGAAACTGAGTCCCTCGCTGTGATCGGCGAGCAGGATATTTTAGGTGATCGCCTTGTGCGGCGCGCGCGCCGTGTGAAGCGGGCGCAGGATTTCATCAGTGAAGTTGCGACGCTGACGCCGGGTGATCTCGTTGTTCACGTCGATCACGGGATTGGCCGTTTCGTCGGTTTGAAACAGATCGATGTGGGCGGCGCGCCGCATGATTGCGTTGAAATCCATTATGCGGAGCAGGCTAAACTCTATTTGCCGGTCGAAAATCTTGAGCTGCTGTCACGCTACGGTTCAGAAGATACCGATGTGCAGCTGGATCGGCTCGGCGGCGGGGCGTGGCAAGCGCGCAAAGCGAAGCTTAAAGAGCGTATCCGCGAAATGGCGCATGCGCTTATTAAAGTGGCGGCCGAACGGATGCTCCGCGAAGCGCCGCGCCTTGCGCCAGCGGAAGGGCTTTACGACGAATTTTGTGCGCGCTTTCCCTATGATGAAACCGAAGATCAGCTGAATGCCATTGATGCAACCTTGCAGGACATGGCGTCTGGCCGACCGATGGATCGCCTGATTTGTGGCGATGTGGGGTTTGGAAAGACGGAAGTTGCGTTGCGTGCAGCGTTCGTCGCCGCCTTGTCGGGCAAGCAGGTTGCGATTGTAGTGCCGACGACATTGCTGGCGCGTCAGCATTTCCGCACCTTTGCAGCACGCTTCGAGGGGCTTCCAATCACGGTCCGGCAAGCCTCGCGCTTTGTCTCATCGGCTGATTTGAAAGCAACAAAGGAAGGCTTGGCAGACGGATCTGTCGATATTGTGGTGGGCACACACGCGCTCCTTGGCAAAGCCATCCAATTCAAGAATCTCGGCTTGATGGTGATTGATGAAGAGCAGCATTTTGGTGTGGCGCATAAGGAAAAGCTGAAATCATTGCGCGCTGATGTGCATGTGCTCACACTATCAGCCACACCTATCCCGCGGACGTTGCAATTGGCGCTAACCGGCGTGCGTGAATTGTCGATCATTGCGACCCCGCCTGTTGACCGCTTGGCGGTGCGCACCTTCGTAACACCATTTGATCCGCTGACTATTCGTGAGGCGCTTTTGCGCGAGCGTTATCGTGGCGGCCAGAGTTTCTATGTCTGCCCGCGGATTGAGGATATTGCTGAGGCGCGCGAATTTCTGGGCCGTGAAGTGCCGGAGGCAAAAATCGCCGTCGCGCATGGGCAGATGCCAGCGTCTGAGCTCGAAAGTGTCATGACCGCCTTTTATGAAGGCCATTATGATGTTCTGCTTTCAACGGCAATTGTTGAGTCGGGGCTCGATATTCCGACAGCAAACACGTTGATCGTTCATCGCGCTGACATGTTTGGTCTTGCTGCACTTTATCAATTGCGCGGTCGCGTGGGACGTTCCAAAATTCGCGCCTATGCGCTGTTCACCACTCCCGCCAATCGGACATTGACGCCGCAGGCCGAGCGCCGCCTGAAAGTGTTGCAATCGCTTGATACGCTGGGTGCAGGCTTCCAGCTCGCGAGTCATGATCTCGACATTCGCGGCGCGGGCAATTTGTTGGGCGATGAGCAATCCGGCCACATTAAGGAAGTGGGCTACGAGCTTTATCAGCAAATGCTCGAAGATGCGGTCACGCAACTCAAAGCAGGCATTGAGGATGAGGTTGAAACGCAATGGTCGCCAAATATTACCATTGGCACGCCGGTGATGATCCCAGAGGATTATGTTGAGGACCTCACCGTCCGTCTGCAACTCTATAAGCGCTTGTCGTCGCTTGAGACGGATGAAGAGATTGACGGTTTCGGCGAAGAGATGGCTGATCGGTTTGGTCCGCTCCCTGATGAGGTGCGGCAATTATTGGCGATTGTGCGGATCAAGAATCTCTGCCGCCGGGTGAATGTTGAGAAGATTGATGCCGGACCGAAGGGGCTGATCTTTGGTTTCCGCGATAATTCTTTCGCAGAGCCAGAAGCGCTGATGCGTTACATCATGAAGCAGGGCATTCTGGCAAAAATCCGACCCGACATGAAAGTCGTTTTCATTGGCGATTATGCCGAGGCGGCAGCACGGCTTGATGGTACGCTCGAAAAACTGCGTGATCTTGCTGTTCTGGTCGAGAAAAAAGCCGCTTAACCGGACGCGGCCTGATCGCCGTCAGCGATGGTTTGGCGGATGGCGGATGCAAGATGCTCGGGGGTTTCAGCACCCGATACAGCGTAACGTTGCCCAAAAATAAAGAAGGGCACACCTTGAATGCCAAGGTCTTGCGCGGCCGCAATCTCGCCGATGACCGCATCGCGATCCTCATCGCTGTCGAGCGCGGCTTTGATGTCGTCGGCGTTAAAGCCGCATTGCGCAGCGAGGTTGGCGAGAATGTTGTGGTCCGCAAGGTTCAGGCCCTCGACGAAGAAGGCACGGAACAGCGTCTCGACCATGCCATCTTGCCGCTCTCCAAAGGCCCAACGAATAAGCCGATGCGCGTCGAGCGTATTGGGTGAGATTTCGATAGCGGAAAAATGAAAAGGAATGCCGAGATCCTGTCCCATCTCGGTCAGTCGCTCATGGATCGGTGCGATTTTGTCGAGCGAACCGAATTTCTTTTCCATATAGGCGCGACGCGGAATGCCTTCTTGCGGGATTGTCGGGTCGAGTTGGAAGGGGCGCCAATGGATGTCGGCTTGGATTTCTGGAACCATTGCAAGCGCCAGTTCAACCCGCTTCTTGCCCACATAGCACCATGGGCACACGACATCGGAAACAACGTCAATCGATAGGCGTGTGCTCATTGTGTCCTCTCTGCTTGGGTGTGAAATTTATAAACTCTCCATCGCGTCCTAAACTTGCGTCGAGTGACGGGCATGCGACGGATCCATCAGAGAGGCAACCGGCCAGCGGACTTGCGAGCGTGAAGCTGCCTTTGAGATTGGTTTTGAGGTCGGCGAAATGCAAAAGCCCGTCGGTGGTGCTCGCGGTGATGGTGCCGGGTTGCAAGGCTTGGCCGCGATGGGCGGCAGGCAATGTCATGGCTTCGCCAAATGCGATGAAACTGTTGCCGGACATACGCGGTTGGTCTTGCCCAGCGCGCTGCACCAGAAGCACCGCTTCAGTTTTGATGGAAGGCTCTGCGCGGAGTGCGTCGGCCAATCGTGGCGGGACCACATAATCAGCGGGGCCGTCGGTTGCTGCTTTGTGAAATGACTCTGAGGAGGGA
>VERN01000111.1 GCA_018882635.1 Beijerinckiaceae bacterium
TATGGTCGATCGAATAGATCTGGCTGCCATCGAGCTTGGACTTGGTATCAAGCCGCGGCAAGGATTTGCCAGCGATCGTCCAATTCTTGGGGTCTTTCAGCGGCACATCAGCAGGCGGCGTCAACTTGGCCGCCGCTTCCGCCAATTGGCCATAACGCAATTCGCGATTGGTAGGCCGATGACGCACAACGCCTTTCCATGTGTAGCATTCGGCAACGGGGACACCCCATTGATTGGCCGCGGCTTGAATGAGCATAGCGCGTGCCGTCGCGCCGCCTTTGCGCATGTAATCTTGTGAATCACGAATGCCGCGCGAACCGGCCGTCTGATAATTGCCCCAGACGCGGTTGCGTTTCAGATTTTCCCCCGGTGTCGGATAATCGGTGGTGACCTTAGCCCAATCGCATTCGAGTTCTTCGGCCACCAATTGCGCGAGGCCAGTCAACGTGCCCTGACCCATTTCAACGCGACCCACGCGGATCACGACGGTGTCATCGGGTTTAACGACAACCCATGCATTCAATTCAGGCGTTTGTGTTTGGGCGACCGCGCTATCGAGACCGGGCACATGAAAGCCGAGCGTGAAACCGGCCGCGGAGGCGACAGTACCAGCGAGAAATGAACGGCGAGAGGCGATGATATCGGTGCTCATAATGTCCTCCCTCACGCCGGAATGCCGGCGGCGCGCTTGATAGCGGCCTTGACGCGGTTATAGGTGCCGCAGCGACAAATATTCGTCATCGCATCCGCGATTTCTGCATCGGTCGGTTTTGGCTTTTCCTGCAACAGCGCAGCCGCCGCCATGATCTGCCCTGATTGGCAATAGCCGCATTGCGGCACATCGAGTTCAAGCCACGCTTTTTGAATCGGGTGCGTGAGATCAGGCGATAGACCTTCAATCGTGGTGATTTTCTGGTTCGGCTTCACCTCGCTCACGGGGAGAGAGCAGGAGCGGACCGGTTGTCCATCAATGTGAACCGTGCAGGCCCCGCATGCGGCAACACCGCAACCATATTTGGTTCCGGTTAAACCAACTTGTTCACGGATTACCCACAAGAGCGGCGTATCGGGTTCGGCGTCGACTTCGCGCACGGTCCCGTTGATCATCAGGCGGATCATGTCTCTCTCCCTCGTTGCGGCGCTTGTTCTGCCGTCCCTCGGGGCAGTGTGGCGCGATGGCGTGGAAGTGACAACCAGGTTCGATGCTTTTTGCATGACAGCGATTCATTTGGCGCAGATGCGGCAGCCTGTCGCATCTGCGCTTTGCGCCAAGAACAGGTCTGGCGGCAATAAAAAGCCCGCCCTCCATGCAGAGGGCGGGTTTTAAAGACGGTGCGCGTAGTGATTACAGCGTTTGGTTGTATTCGCCGACTTCCGGATGCTCGCGCAGCAAAGCATCAACGGCTTTGAACATTTCACGCAAACGCGCATCCGATACGGGGCTTTCAACCACGACAACCAATTCGGGCTTGTTCGAGGACGCGCGGACGAGCCCCCATGTGCCGTCTTCCGCGGTCACACGCACGCCATTGACGGTCACCACCGAGCGGATCGGCTGCCCGGCAATGGCCTCACCCTTGGCGGCCATGTCTTCGACCCGCTTCACGACCTTGTCGACGATCCCGTATTTCACTTCATCGGCGCAATGCGGCGCCATGGTCGGAGAGCCATAGGTCTTGGGCAGTTCGCGATAGAGGTCCGCCATGCTCTTGCCGGGGTTGCGATCGAGCATATCGAGGACAGCGATGGCGGTGACAACGCCATCATCATAGCCGCGACCGACTGGCGCGTTGAAGAAGAAATGGCCTGATTTCTCAAAACCCGCGAGCGCGTTGAGATCGGCAACGCGGCGCTTGATGTAGGAATGGCCGGTCTTCCAATAATCCGCCTTCACACCGTTCTTAATCAGAACAGGATCGGTGGCAAAAAGCCCCGTCGATTTCACGTCGACCACAAAGGTCGCGCCGGGATGGAGCGTTGAGAGATCACGCGCGAGCATCACGCCGATTTTGTCGGCGAAGATTTCATTGCCTTCATTGTCAACGACGCCGCAGCGGTCGCCATCGCCATCAAAGCCAAGCGCGAGATCGGCACCATGTTCCTTCACCGCATGCGCCATGGCATGCAGCATTTCCATATCTTCGGGATTAGGATTGTAACGCGGGAAATTATAATCGAGCGCCACATCCATCGGGATGACTTCGCAGCCGAGCTTTTCGAGAATCTGCGGCGCGAACGCGCCAGCCGTACCATTGCCGCAGGCCGCGATGACGCGGATTTTGCGCTTCAGCTTCGGCCGATCGGTGAGATCATTGATGTAGGTTTGCGGGAAATTCGGCACGTAATTGTAAGAGCCGCCTTCATGCGTCTTATATTGACCATTGATGACGATGTCGCGCAGACGACCCATCTCAACGGGACCGAACGTTACTGGGCGTTGCGCGCCCATCTTCACACCGGTCCAGCCATTGTCGTTATGCGAGGCGGTCACCATCGCCACGCACGGCACATCGAGCGCGAATTGCGCGAAATAGGCCATTGGCGAAAGCGCAAGGCCAATGTCATGCACTTTGCAGCCTGATGCCATCAGGCCGACGATCAAGGCGTTTTTGATATTGGCGGAATAGGCGCGGTAATCATGCCCCGTAACAATCTCCGGTTTGACGCCCATTTCACGGATCATGGTGCCAAGGCCCATACCAAGCGCTTGGATGCCGAGGAGATTAATCTCCTTCTCGAAAAGCCAGCGGGCATCATATTCGCGGAAGCCGGTGGGCTTCACCATGGGCGTCACTTCATAGGCATAGGTGTTAGGCTGCAGCGACGCGACGGGTTTTGCGAACATGGCGCTCCCTTCCGAGCAAGGTTTGTTTCTGGCTTATGGCCAGAGGCTTAGACGATCAGCCCTGCCCTGCAAAGCGGGACTTTGATCCTCCGACCTCCTAGCCGTAGCTTCGTTCTCGCTGAGCTTGGATGAATGTCAGGTGAACCAACCTTCGAGCGCGTTTTCCACTTCGGCCCGCAAGGGGAAACTCGGCTGGGCGCCGGCTTTCCGGCAGGCCAGCGACCCGGCTGCCACAGCCCGCGCGAGCGCCCCGGTGAAGCCAAATCCGGCATCCAAAGCCGCCGCAAAGGCTCC
Organism: Beijerinckiaceae bacterium; assembly: GCA_018882635.1. Classification (GTDB taxonomy): domain Bacteria; phylum Pseudomonadota; class Alphaproteobacteria; order Rhizobiales; family Beijerinckiaceae; genus TNE-4. The sequence continues at coordinate 3,140 of VERN01000111.1, forward strand.
GCAGAAGCAATCCCCCGCCCCGACCGTATCAATGGCCGTGATAGCAGGCGCTGAGACGGGACGGCGGACGCCTCCCGTCCATCCAATCGCTCCCGCCGCCCCCAGCGTCACAATGGTGGCCACGCCATGTTCGGCATCGATGATGCGAGCGATCTCGCCGGGATCGGTGGCTGTGATGCCAAGCCCCTGAGCGACGATGGCGGCTTCGTGTTCGTTGGTGATCAGGACATCGAGCGCAAGCAGCAATTCGGGCGCGACACGGCCCGCGGGCGCGGCATTGAGGATCACGCGCGCGCCCTGCGCATGCGCATAGCCAACCGCGTTCGCAAGCTCGCGCTCAGGCACTTCGCGTTGCACGAGGAGAATATCGTTTTCGGTAAGTTTCAGCGCGCGCAAGGCATCGGCCTTCACCGCGGTATTCGCACCAGACGCGACCATGATGAGATTTTCGCCTTGTGCATCGACGCCGATAAAGGCAGCTCCCGTCGGCAATTCGACATCGCGCACACCGGTGAGATCGACGCCTTCGGCGCTCAACAAAGCGAGCGCTTCAACAGCGACAGAATCGCGCCCGACCGCGCCGATCATTTTCACTTTCGCGCCCATGCGCGCAGCTGCTAGCGCTTGATTGGCGCCCTTGCCGCCGGGCGCTGTGATATAGGTCGCACCGAGCGCCGTTTCGCCCGGCTTGGGCAGATGCTCCAGCGTGGCGATAAAATCTAAATTGATCGAACCGAAAACAACGATCACGACGCTTTCACTCCGGCCACAAAAGCACGCGCGCGTTCTCCCACTTCTTTCGCAGTCAGGCCCGGCTTGTAGAGCGCAGAGCCAATGCCATAACCGGCGAGTAGGGCATCTTTCCACTGCCGCGGCGTATCAGGCGTCACGCCGCCGACAAGGATGAGGCGTGTGCCCTTTGGCAGAACAGCCGCCATCCCGCGCACAATGGTAGGATTGAGCGCTTCACCGGGAAAGAGTTTCAATGCATCCGCTCCGGCATCGAGCGCAGTCATCGCCTCTGTTGGCGTGAAAATGCCGGGCGCGGAGACGAGCTTAAGCTCTTTCGTGCGTTCGATGACAGAAGGATTGCAATTGGGCGAAACGATAAGTGCGCCACCATTATCCGCAACCGCATCCACCTCATGCGCACGATAGACGGTGCCTGCGCCAATGATGGCGCGACCTTCAAAAGCCGCCGCCATGCGCGCGATGCTGATGAGTGGATCTGGTGAATTCAGCGGCACCTCAATAATGCCGAAACCGGCATTGACCAATTCTTCGCCGACGGCAACCGCCTCATTTGGCGTGATGCCACGCAAAATGGCAATCAAGGGCAAGGCCGCGAGCTGTTGATCGAAAATCAAACGATGATCGCTCATGTCACTTCATTCCCCGCAAATGCATCAAGCGTGCGAGACCGGCGATCAACGCTTGTTCAGGATCATGCATGATCACTTTGTATCCATGGGCTGCGAGCGTTTGCCGATATAATTCCGCGCGCGGGCCCGCGCCCAAGAGATGAAGCATTCCATCCGGCTTTGTCAGCTCAAGTCCCCCGATGATTTCAGACCCGATCAAGAGGCCCGACAAAAAGGGATCGACCTCGCGTCCTGGCATATCGCCTAACAAAACGGTGGTGCGGGTTTGAAACGCCGTATGGAGCAAGCCGCCTTTTCGCTTTGCCGCCTGCAGCCCTTTCACGAAACCCGCATTGTCGACTGGATCTTCGGCAAGACGGCCTAGGATGGTGTGATCTTTCAGCGCGCTGAAAAACTCACCCGTCATAAAGCTTGCGAAGGTTTCGATGCGACCGCTTTTCAGTGTCGCCCATTTGCAGTGGGTGCCGAGCGTGATCATGATGCCATCGCTGACATTCGTGCCGCAGATCAGCGTTTCCTCGCCGCGCATGACATCAGGAATGCCTTCGGCATTGCGCGTAAAAAGCCCCGGCGCGATCCAGACCTCACCGCCATCGGCACGGCGCACAAGGGCCATTTTCGCGGCAATCTCGCTCCACTCAGCAGGACATTGCGCATAAGGCGCTTCGACCCAGCCATTGCGACTGCCGATCATGCCCGCCATGACGACGCGCAGCGCCGGCTTCTGGCGCAGCCAGACGCCAACATGGCGATCGAGCGTCTCGGCCCAGCGGCCGCCTTCGACATGCATGATGCCTTCATCGGCCGAGGACCGCTCAAGGACGGTTCCAGCCTCATCGAGCAGCGCCGCGCGCAGCCGCGAGGTGCCCCAATCCACGGCCACCAGAGCCGGTTCAGTCATGCCGCAGTCCCTCACACACGCTCACACCCACCCGCCATCGACCACATAATGCTGATTGGTGCAGGCGGAGGCCTCTTCTGAAGCAAGAAACACCGTAAAGCGCGCAATGTCCTCAGGATAGAGCTTCCGCTTGAGACATTGGCGCTCCATCAACTCCTTTTCGCCCTCGGGCGTCAGCCAAAGATCGATCTGGCGTTGCGTCATGATCCAGCCCGGCGCGATGGCGTTGACCCGGATGTTGTAGGGACCAAAATCACGCGCCAGCGAACGGGTGAGGCCCAAAACCGCCGATTTAGCTGCCGTGTAGGCCGCCATACCGCCCTGCCCGACCATCCACGAGGTTGAGCCGAAATTGATGATCACGCCCTCTTTGGCGGCCTTCATGTCAGGCAGAACCGCTTGCGCGCAGAAGAATTGGTGTTTCAAGTTCACCGCGATGCGATCATCCCAGTAAGCCGAGGTGACGTCCTCAGTCTTATGCCGCTCGTCATGGGCAGCATTGTTGACGAGAACATTGATCGGCCCGAGAGCGGTCCGAATCCGGCCGATTGCCGCCTGTGCCGCAGCGACATCGCGCAGATCGCAGATTTCGGCATGAACCGTCCCGCCCTTCTCCGTGAGCGCATGGACGACTTCGGCAGCGGCTTTTTCATTAAGGTCGATCAGCCCGACCCTGGCCTTTTGACGGACGAAATGTTCGACAAGGGACGCGCCAATGCCGCTGCCGCCGCCGGTGACGATGACCGTTTTGCCTTCGAGATCTGGATAGATCGCGCCGCGCGCCATGGGCTGTCTCCTTTTTGGGTTGGGACGGCGGCTCGCCGCCTCTCGACGGCGCAACCGGGACCGCTATGATCGGGCACCAAGGTCAGCATGACCTTTGCCCATCCGGCCGAGACCGGACTCATAGAATGGCCCGAACAGGGCCGGGATCAAGGGAGGATCTCGAATGAAGCTCACGATGATGGCGGCCGCACTTGCGGCGAGTGTGTCACTTTATGCGTTTTCAGCGCAGGCCCAAACTGGCGCGCTCAACAAGGCTGTCGGCGGCTATTCTTTCGATGATGCTGCGAAAGAATCTCCCGACACCAAGAATTTCAATTCCAAAGATGGCAAGCTGACCTTCGCCATTGTGACGCACACAGCCGGTAACGGCTTTTTCGATCCGACCTATGTGGGCGCGAAAGCGGCAGCGAATGCGTTCGGCATCAATCTCATCATGCTCGGCTCGGAAGCGCCGGTTGATGACATTCCGCGCGAAATCGCCATTCTCAACCAGATCATCAATGATCCGACGATCGATGGTGTGATCATGACGACCCCGCAATCGGGCGCTTATGACGACATCGTCAAGAAGCTTATGGAAAAAGGCATTCCTGTCGCGACCACCAATTCATTCGATCCGGCGCTGTTCAATCGTTCGGGCATTTCGCATACAGGACAGGATGCCTCGGCCGCCGCTATTGGTGGCGAAGCGCTCGCACAATGCCTCGTGAAGAATAACGTCAAGGGCGGGACGATCATCTTCCCGAACACGACAACGCTCGGCAATGTGGAAGTGAACAACCGCATCACAGCAGCATTTCAGGCGACGGTGAAAACGCTCAACGCCGCTGGTAAGCTGAAAGACTTCAAGGTTGATGCAGGCCCTAACAATATCGGCATCGACGTCGACAAGGACAATATCGTCAATTCGATCGTCAATCTGATCGAAAGCCGCAAGGATGTTGTGGGCGCTTTCGCGGCAAATGGCTTCGTGACGCCTGCTCTTGGCGACGCGATTTCGCAGCTTAAGAAAAATGGCACGATCTGCGCGTTCGGTTTTGATTTGGGACCGAAGCAGCAAGAGCAGATCCGCACAGGCGCCTTGACGGGATCGCTTGGTCAGCAGCCCTTCCTGCAAGGTTTCTGGCCGGTGGCGCAGCTTTACCTGCAAATCGATCGCGGGATCTCGGCCGCCAATCTCGACACGCGCGCGCAGCTCGTGACGAAGGATAGCGTTGATAAAATCGGCAAGCGTTTCGAAAACTGAGACGCCCACCATTGCTGCGGGACGCGCTGCGGTGCGTCCCGTTTTTCTTTTGGACAGAATGATTGTGATGCATGACTGAGCGCGCCCATGGCCCGATGCCGGCCGAACTCTTCGGTGGCTGGGAAATCGCCATTCTGATCTTTATGGGCCTCGTCTATATGGCAGGCGTTGCGATCAATCCTGCCTTTTTCGGCTCAACGGATGCGCTATCAGCCTTATTGCGCGACACGGCCCGTGTCGGCGTGATGGCTGTCGGGATGACCTTCGTCATCGTCAATAAGGAGCTTGACCTCTCTGTCGGCTCCATTCTCGGCCTTGTGGCGACCGTGTTCGCCATTCTCTACGCGCCATCCCATGTTGATGCGCCGATTGGCATTGCCGTGGGCGGCGCACTCGCCGCTGGGCTTCTCGTTGGCCTCATCAATGGCACGCTGGTCACGCGCCTTCTTGTCCCGGCTTTCATCGCGACATTGACGATGCTTTTCATCGGCCGTGGTTTTGTGCTGGGGCTTACAGGCGGCAAAACCATTGGCTTTGAGATCAAAGCAAAATCCGATCCGCTCTTTTTTGCCATTGGCGAGACCAATAGCTTCGGCTTCAACAATCAAATTCTCGTCTTCATCGTGGTGGCGATCATCGGTGCTGTGATGCTTGGCAAAACGCGCATCGGCTATGAGACCTATGCGGTGGGTGGCAATGAACAAGCGGCAGGCTATGCCGGACTTGCCACGCGTTGGATCCGCATGCGCGCCTATTTGCTGTCCGCGCTCTGTGCGACGATTGCGGGACTCATGAATGTCGCGCAAGACAAGGGCATTACCTCGCAATATGGCCAAGGCGCAGAACTCATCGTCATTGCGGCCGTGATCGTCGGCGGCGCTTCGATTACGGGCGGACGCGGACGCGTGATCGGTGCGTGCCTTGGTGCAGCGCTGGTGGTGTTGATCGACAAGGTTTTGCGCGAAGGCTACCCCATCACACGCATCGTCGACGTCGCCGGTGTGAAGATGGAAGTGCAGGCTTTCGCGCAATTGCCCGGCGGCGCTGTGCAAGCATGCCTTGGCCTTCTTTTGCTTGCGGCCGTTCTGATTGAGCCTTGGGCGATCAAGGGCGGTGGCGCGGCACGCCTGCTTGCACGGCTTCGGAAACAGCCTGTGCCGCCTAAGCCTTCGACCGAGGCTGCTATCATCGGCGTACAGACCCGCGGTGCCAAGCATGATGCCCATGGCATGGGCGCAACGGGTTTGCGCGCTTTCTTGGCGCGGCGCGACGCAGCAGCCATCATCCTCTGCGTTGTTTTATGGGCGATCGGCTTTGCGCTGCGGCCTGATTTCTGGGGCTCACTCGATAATTCTTTCAATCTGCTTTTGGCCTTTACAGAAATTGCCCTTGTTGCTGTCGGCCTCACTTTTGTGATCGCCAATGGCGATATCGATTTGTCGGTTGGTTCGGTGCTCGCACTCTCAGGCGCCGTTGCTGCTTTCATGATGAAAGAGATGGGGGCTGACCCGCTGACCGCGATCGGATTTGCGATGGTGGCTGGGCTCCTATGCGGCTTGGTGAATGGCGCGCTGACCGTGCGCTTCGGCCTCCCTGCCTTTGTCGCCACGCTTGGGATGTTCTACATCGCGCGCGGTCTTGGCGCATGGCTCGTCGCTGGGCGGCAGCTTTCGGGTTTTCCAGAACGCTTTAACCTCATCGGCCGCAATCTCTATGAAGTCTTGCTGGCGGTGGGGATGAAGATCGAGCCAGGGACATTTATGAATGTTGCGAAGGCGCTGAGTGTTCAAACATTGTTTTTAGCCCTTGTTGCGCTTATTGCAGGCATCGCGCTTGCCAAAACCACGATCGGGCAACGGGTTTACGCCGTTGGCGGCAATGAACGCGCCGCCCGCTATGTTGGCATCGATACCAAAGCCGTGCGCTTCTGGTCGCTCGTTTTCTCTGCGCTTTGCGCGTC
>VERN01000005.1 GCA_018882635.1 Beijerinckiaceae bacterium
TGCGCCACTGAGACCGCCTGAATCATCCGCTGTCGCCATGCTGCCGGGCACAAGAACCGTCTTGCCGACAAAGCCCATCGCGGTCGCGATACGATTTTCAGAAATCTGCGTCGCCATATTTTTGACGGTACTGTTCAACTCAGCAATACCGGAAACTGTCGAAAATTGAGCCATCTGTGCAATCATCTGATCGTTCGACTGCGGCGCAAATGGATCCTGATTGGATAGCTGTGCTGTCATCAGCTTCAGGAAATCTTCCTGGCCCAATTGGGTCTTGCGCGTCGTATTCGCTGTCGAACTCGCCTTGGTGACACCGATCTTTGACAGAAGGGCGTCAAGCGATTGTTGGGCGGAGGCGTTGATATCAGCCATGATCGAACTCTTACTTTCCGACGCTCAGGGTTTTTAGGATAAGGTTTTTTGCTGTCGCGATGACTTCAATGTTATTTTGATATTGTCGCGAGGCTTCCATCATATCGACCATCTCTTCATTGACGTCGACGTTGGTTGCATAAACAAAGCCGTCTGCATCCGCGAGCGGATGACCAGGCATATGACGACGCTCGGGATCACGCGAAGAGCGTTGCACATCAACCGTGTCAACGGTAGAAACACCCGCACCTTGCTGAAAGGCTGGATATTGAGTTTCAAAAACAGGACGCAGCGCCCGATAAGCATTGTCTTTCGAGTCAGCAATCGAGCCTGAGTTGGCGATGTTACTTGCCACGGTATTCAGCCGCACCTTCTGTGCTGCCATACCACGCCCGGCAATATCGAAAACAGTCAGCGGTTTCATCATTCACCCTTGAGCGCTTTGCGCAGGCCGTTGATCCGGTCGCTGAGGAAATTGAGAGACGCTTCGTAGCGCATCGCGTTTTCTGCGAATTGCAATTGTTCGACATGCAGTTCGACCGTGTTGCCATCGAGCGATGTCGACATAGGCGTCCGATAACGAAGCTCGGCTGGACCTCCGCCCGCATGAGGCATGTGCAGAGGATTGGTTGTCTCAAGCGCGCCCGTGCCGGTCACCGCATTCCGATAGGCGCTTGCGAAATCGATATCCTGCGCCTTGAAATTAGGTGTCGCCGCATTGGCAATGTTGGAGCTCAACATTTCCATGCGCTTCTGGCGCAGCTGGAGTGCTGCACCGTGCGGTTGGAGAAATTTGTCGAGAACGTTCATCGCTGCCTTTCCGTCCTGAGGTTGGACAGCGATACATCAGCAATTTGCGTGCCAGCCTTAATAGGCTGATTTTTCAATAACTTATTGGATGAAAAGGTGAGTGATCAAAACGTCTTCAACCGGGCTAATGCCCAGATCGGCGCGAAGCGTTTGGTTGAGACCATTTTTCAAATGCTCGCTAAGAAGACGTGAGCCGTCCTCACTGACAGCTTGATCATAAGAAAAAACCGACAAAAGCGCGTCGACGCGGGCACGAAGCGGGATCACACGCGCCCGCAGGCTGTCTTCCGCCTTTTTGCCCTTTCGGGTCACCACCGTCACTTCGACGATCAGGACGCGCTTTTTTTCGCGGAAATTGGTGGTGAATTCTTCACCCAGCGGGATGTAGCGCGGCATCCATGGATCGGGGCCATCTTCCGGCTGCGGTACTTTGACAGGGATATGGGCCTTTGCCGCCTTCTCAGCCGCGGCCTTGGCCTCAGCGGCCTTCTGGCGCTCGATGGCATCCTGCCTTTTGGCAAAGAAAAAGCCGCCAGCGGCTGCCCCGGCCATCATCAGGACGAGCCCCAAAGCAATCGAAAAGGGGCTTTTGATTGCGGCGATCAGGCCGGCGATGATTTTGCCAACCATTAGACCCAGCCGCCGCCCCGTTTACGGGGATCGGGTTCCATAATGCCGCGGAAAGCCATGGCGATGGCCTGATGGCTTTCGTTCTGGCCTTTGCGGTCGCGCTTGCGCAGGACAATATCGCCATGGCGATCAGGGCCACGCAGGTCGTAACCTTCGTATTGGCTCAGAATCTTGCGTAAAGCGGCGAGAAATTGCTCTTCATTCATAGCGAAAGGGTCCTTGGCCGGTCAGGCCAGCACTTCGCCCAGAGCGCGGCGCTCGGTCAGAGTCATTGGCATGCGCGAGACAAAAGCGTAACGTGACGCTGCGTAATGATGGACGTAGACCGGTTCCATCGCGATGCGGGCATCGAGCCGCGCTTGGGCCGGAACCGCTTCCAGCGGCACACCTTTGGGCGCGTAGAGCGCGCGCGGTTGCGACCATGCGCCAGGATCGTCCGCCATCGGCGGTCGGCCAGTAACGACTGGAACGGGCAATTGGGCGCGCTGCCCTTGCGGGCGCAACAGCACCGAATCTTGAATTTCCGTCGGTATTCCCGAAGTCAGCGTATCGTCCGGCAGGGCGATAGCCCTTGGGTCGCGCTCCGTCATGCCCTGCGGCATCGCCCGCTGGGAGGTAAAAAGGCCGGGTGACAGAGACTGCCCCAGCATCGGAAGCGCTTCGATCGCCATAAAAAACGACCTGCCCAAACCGTCCTAACCATTGTCCGGACGTCTGCGCATAGCTTAGCGCATCCATGGGCGTTACGCCATGGAGTAGTTTGAGCACGCGTCCACACGCCTCACGTGTGGAACCAGGCGCGTCCCTTTCCGTTAGGAGAGCCGCGCTCAACATGATCAGCCACGCGTTAAGGTTTCGACGGCCGAGCGCAGCATTTCCGAGCCCGTCTGAAGCGCGCGCGCATTGCCGTTATAGGCCTGCTGCGCCTGGATCATCCGCAGCATTTCTGCCGATATATCGACATTGGCCTCTTCGATCGCACCCTGCTTGATCTCACCCATCCCATCGCGTGTTGGCTGATGATAGGTGGCCAGACCCGAATGATCGGTGACTTTCAACTTGGCGCCGCCAGCATTGGCGAGACCGGTTTCATTCGTGAAGCTGGCAACGGCGACAGCGCCGACAGGCACGAGCGTTCCTGTATTGGTCGCAATCGTCATCACGCCATTGGCGCCAATGGTAATGTTACGAATTTTCGAAGCGTCACCGCCGACAGCTGACAAAACGTTCAGCGGCTTCGGCTGGTCATTGACCATCGCGCTGGTGCCAGTGCCGACAAGCGAAAAGCCAAGAAGCTGAGCGCCACCACCGTCAACGACATCGCCGGACGCATTGATGGTGAGACGACCCGCCCGTGAATAACTTACCTCCGGAACACCTTCCGGGGTCGGCTGTTGGAATGCGAAAAGGCCGGCACCTGCAATAGCAAGGTCAAGCGAACCGCCGGTATCAGTCAGCGTGCCCTGTCCAGTCGAGCGACGAATATCTGTCGTCATCGCGCCCTGGCCCGCTTCCGTGCCCGGTCGTGCTTCTGGCGAGGCGCCAATCACATCCGTGAATTGTGCCACCGAGCGCTTGAAGCCAACGGTCTTCGCATTGGCGAGGTTGTTCGACACAACGCTCAAATCGCGCGACGCACCGACGAGGCCAGTCAGCGAGGTTCTCATCATGGGACAGACTCCTTCTGTCGAGAAATCAGCAATCTTTGTGCCACAATTTATGCCGTTCCTATGAGGCCGCGCATCGCGATCGCTGAAAAGAGACAAATCATTGAATTACATATTGAAATTCATGCATCTGCGACTGGCCCTGTTCTTGCTGATTACACCGCGCAATTATAAAGGGCGCGCGCATGGTTCCGTCATCTCGGCCGAAGTTTAAATGGTCAATGCTTGTCATTCCCGCCACGATCGCCGGATTGGCGGCGATACTTTGGTGGATGCCACCGGCCGCACCCGTGTCTGCTTTGCTTGACCCGGTTTCGTTTGCGCTTGTTGCTGGTGGCACATTGATCGTTGCTATGCTGCGTTCAGGACCTGAGGCATTTGCCTACTCTCTGGCAGCATTGAAACAGCGCATGGAACCGGCCGCGGAACGTCAGGATCGGCTTGCCGCCGAATTCACGGCGATGGCCGCGATCGCACGGCGCTCCGGCCTCGTGGCCCTCGAATTCCATCCCGTCGAAGATCCGTTCACCGAACGCTGCCTCGCCCATCTTGTCGATGGCGCCGATGAAGAGCGGCTCACGGCCATTCTCGATCGTGAATTGATGAATCTTGATGAAGCCAACACACGTGCAATCGATGCGTGGCAGGGCGTGATTGATCTCGCACCCGCGATTGGACTGATTGGCACGCTCATCGGCCTTGTGGGGCTTCTGGGTCAATTGAACGATCCGCATGCGATCGCGCCCGCGCTGGCCGTGGCATTGTTGACCACTCTTTATGGCGCGATGATTTCTAATCTGATCGGTATTCCGATTTTAGCGCGCCTGCGCCACCGCGTGATCGCTGATTTCGATCATAAATTGCTGATAGCAGAAGGGTTAAAAGCCCTTGCACGCGGAGAAGGGCCACGGCGTATGCGTGAAACGCTGATGCCGCTTGCTCCCACAACGCCAACTCTGACACTCGTTTCCAATTCAGTATCATGAATATTCCTGCCACCATCGCTGACCGTGGCGCACGCCGCTATCTTACGGCGCGCAATGGTTCCTCATGGCTGATCACTTTTGCCGATATGGCGATTTTGATGGTCGCCTTTTTCGCGGTGATTATTTCCTTTACCGAGATTAATCCGCAGAAATTCGACACGCTGACAGGCGCCATGGGCGACCGCTTTGGCACTGGCAAGCGGCAAGGCAATGCGCTTGTTGCCATCCTTCCAGAAGTACAGAACTTACCTCCTGTCACAGCGCTTGATCTGCCGCCTGAACCACCTCCCCTTGTCGAAGCACCGGCTGATCCCGACACCCGCGAAGCCGTTCTCGTCGACCTTGCAAAACAATTTGATCCGCTTCTCGCCAATGCTGCGATCCAGATGCAGCAAACGCCGCAGCGGATCGTCATCTCGCTCGGCGCCACTGGTTTCTTTCAATCAGGATCCGCCGATCTCGATCCAAAAGCGCTTGAATCGCTGACACGCATTGGCCGGATCGCGGGCACCGCACCTGTCGAATTGACGATTGAGGGGCACGCCGATTCAAAACCAGTTTTAGGCGGACGTTTGAAAGATAATTGGGAATTAGCCGCTGCACGCGCAGCCGCTGTACTCAATGTGCTGGTCGAGACATCGGGATTGCCGCCATCATCATTTAAGGTGGTGAGCTATGGCGCTTCACGCCCAACCGCTTTGGAGACGGACCCCATTGCACAGGCTCGCAATCGTCGCGTCGATATCGAAATCACTTACAAATAATTGAAGGTATAAGAGCGAGCGTCTCACGCTCGCTTGGCTGCGCATTGTGATGATGCACACGCTGCAGAAGGTTAGCTCGAAACCCTCTTAAGACGTCTTGCGCGCAGTGACGCGCAAGCCATGGACGATCAATCGTCCTGGAGCCATTCCCTCAGCTGTGCGAGGGCGGCTTTTTTCAACTGCGAGACACGGCCCACTGTGACATCGAGGACTTCAGCAATCTCTTCGAGGTTGAGTTCTTCGACGTAATAGAGCTGCAACACCATAGCGTCGCGCTCTTTCAACCGTTTAAGATTGGCCATGAGGCGAGACTTTAAATCGTCAGCCTGCAGCGCGCTTTCGGGCGTATGCCCCTGATCGGCAAACCAGGCAGAGTGATCGTCATAGACCTCGTCGAGCGATTTGTCGGGGGCCACGCTAATCTGATTACGCCATGTCACCAATTCCGTCGCAGTGATGCCGAGTTTGGCGGCGACGAGCTTGGGATCCTTGGCATCACCACCTTCAGCAATGATCTCTTTTTCCGCCGCTGCAATCTTATCGCGGCGTTGGACTGCATTGCGTGAAAGGCTGAGATTGTTACGGACGTGATCGATCAGCGTGCCGCGAATGCGCATCATGGCATAGCTGCCAAAGGTCGCTTCGCCACGATCTTCGAAACGTTGGGCGGCTTCCACAAGGGCAAGCATCGCCATCTGGATCATGTCTTCAATGTCGAAGAGATCCCGCGCACGGCCGTGGACCTGCCATGCCAGTTTGCGCGCGAGCGGCATATGAGAGCGAACGCGCTCTGAGATGATGATCTGATCGCTCGCTTGGGCGTTGTAGGCGCGAAGACCTGACATTAGACGCCTTCCTTCTTGATGCCGACGAACATTTCCGCAGCCCCTTCATCAACCGGGGTCGCATGGGGGCCGGTGATGCGCTGGGCCAAGGATTCGATGGCCTTTGCAGAGCGGGATTGCGGCGCAGAGAGCACGACCGGACTGCACGCGCCAATGCTTTTGAGCATTTGCGCATCTTCCGGGATGCTTGCCACATGATACAAATTACAAGAGAGAAATTTAGCCGCAATTGCTTGAAAGCGGCGGAATACATCGACGCCATGCGCATCATCACGCACGCGATTGACGACAATATCGAAATGATTGACGCCAGCACTCTGGTGCAAGACCTTGATGCACGCATAGGCATCGATAAAAGCCGCCGGCTCACCCACGACAACGATAAGCTTGCGTTGTGCGGGGCTCACAAAATCGACAACGTTTGATTCAATGCCTGCCGGCGTATCAATGATGAGATAATCAGCCACCGATTCAAGCTCATCAAACGATGAGACAATCTGGTGGCGCACCTCATGCGACATATCCATCAGCTCAGCAAGGCCATTGCCGCCCGCGATTAATTTGACGCCGAGCGGCCCTTCTGTTGCGATGTCCGCCAAATTGGACTGATCGCCGAGTGCGTCGACAACCGTCTTTTTCGGTTGCGCGCCCATCACAATATGGGCATTGGCCAATGCAAGATCGGCATCAAACAGCGCCACTTTCTTGCCTTGCCTCTGCAAGGCCAGTGCGAGGTTGACCGATATATTGGTTTTGCCAACGCCACCCTTGCCGCTGGTTACGGCAATACGATAGGGGCGTTGTGACGAAGCGCCGGTCAATTCAGGCTCTCCTTAGCTGCGCCTGGGAGGCTGCCACGAATAAGGCGCTCAAGCGTTTCGAGATCTGGTTCGACAACGCCTTTCAACAAATGTGAGCTGGACGAGAGAAAGGCAACCGGCGTGCTACGCAAGGCCAAAAGACTGACCGTTGAGAGCGTCAAGCGCATCTCATTGAGTTTGGTCAGCGCCACCGCATCAATCGAAGGATAACGATCAAGCAGATCTTCGACGGCTTCGGTGCTCAGATTGGACGGGATCACGCCGCAACGGGTCAAAGGGGCCATTTCGGCAGCGTTATCGTTGAGAACATCAAGCAGATCAGACGCCTGCTCAAAATCGCTCGGCATATTGACGAAAATCGACACCTGACGACCGGTCGACCGCGCAAACTCAGTCAATGTCGCCGGACGTTCGATATCGATCACCGGCACGTCAAGAATGCGTGCAAAGCTCCGCATCTGCTCAGATGAGGCCAAACGATCATTGTCAGCATTGACGAAGGTGATCCGCTCTTCCGGATTAGTCATACGCAAGCGTGCGGCCAATTGTGCCAACAAAGTTGTCTTTCCAGAGCCCGAAGGGCCCAGCGTGACAACAACACGCCCGCCTTCATCAGCCAAAAGAGGCTCAGGGGACTGCATGCGCTTGGCGAGGAAAGCAGCGAATTTCTGATCCGAATTCTCGCCACCGACAGCGCCTGCCTGCGCGAGGAAAACAGAAATCAGTGCCGGCGATGCACCTGCGGAGCGAAGCCCGTTCACCATCAAATCGGACGACAGCATGGATTTGATTTCAGACAGTGACTTTTCGAGATTTTCGATCCGTGGATCAACAATCGGCGCAGCAGCAGGCTTAGGCGGTTGCTTCGGCTGTTGTGTTGAGGCTTGCGCGGCCTGACGGGGCTTCGGCTGCATTGTCGCGTTGCGCTTCTGCTCGAGGAGAGCCGCGAATTCTTCTGCGCGGGTCTTGCCCGGATTGCGCATGGCTCCTGCTTCCACTTCGTTCACCGCTTCGCCGCGGCTCGCGATGATTTCGATACCCTCGCGCACCTGCCGCGTTGAAAGAATGACCGCATCCGCGCCGAGTTCGCGCGTGACTTTGGCCATGGCCTCGACACTGTCTTCACCGATAATTCGGACACAATGCATCATGACACTTCACTCACTGCTCGGTTGCGCCAATCACGGCGGCGACGTTGATACGTTTGGATTCAGGAATTTCACGATAGGATAGAACGAGAGCATCGGGGATCGCTTGACGCACCAACGCGGCAAGATCGCGGCGCAGGATCGGTGCGGTGACAACCACAAGCGTCTTGCCCTGATCGGCGAAGACGCGGCTCTGTTCTTGGAACGATTCGACGAGCTTGCGACCAAGTCCCGGCTCAATCATGCCGGAATCACGGCCACCGGCGCGCGCATTCTGCACAATGATTTGCTCAAGACCCGAGTCGAGCGTGACGACATTGAGTGCTTCTTTAGGATTGGAGACACGCTGGACAATAACAGGCGCCAAAGCAATGCGCGCTGCTTCAACCAAATCGTCAGGCTCGCGCCCCTTCGATCCGGCAAGCGCTTCGAGAATACGTTGCAGATCGGTGATCGGAATTTGATCTGACACGAGGGATTTCAGAACCTGGGTCAAGAGTGCCAGCGAAACCGTCTTTGGAACGAGGCCAGAGACCAAGTTAGGCGATGTTTTAGCAACGTGATCGAGCAAGGCCTGCACATCATCTTGGCCCAGCAAATCACTGGCGTGACGCATCAACAATTGATTGAGATGAGTCGCGATAACGGTGGACGGATCAACCACGGTATAGCCAGCGGCTTGTGCACGGGCGCGATCATTCTTGTCGATCCAGACTGCATCAAGGCCGAAGGTCGGATCCTTCACCTGCTCGCCCGGCAACACGACATTGCTAGAACCGCCCTGAATGGCAAGCATGCGGCCAGTGACAACTTCGTCGTCAGCAACAATCACGCCTGCAATGGTGATGCGGTAAGCATTCGGTTGCAACGACAGATTGTCACGAATGCGCACGGCCGGAATAATAAAGCCGAGATCACGCGAAGCTTGTTTACGAATACCAGTGATACGGCCGACGAGTGCGCTCTTGCCATCATCTTCAACCAAGGGGATAAGGCCATACCCGACTTCAAGCATCAAAGGCGCGCGCATCGACACGTCTTCGATTGTGATATTCTCGTCGTTCTCTTCGGTTTCACCTTCGGCCAACGGAGCGGCCTTGGCTTCTTCGCGCTGCTCTTCAGATGCTTTGAACTTATTGCCATAATAACCGACAGCCGCGGCCACGCCGCCTGCGGTCAAGAACAGCATTGTCGGCATGCCCGGAATGATGCCGAAGAGCGCGATGATACCAGCGACCGGATACCAAGCACGACCATTGCCGAGCTGGAGCATCAAACGATCAGTAAGATCATGCGCTGATGAATCACGTGTGACGATGATGGCGGTTGCAAGCGACAGCAACAGCGAGGGGATCTGTGCAACAAGGCCGTCACCAATTGTCAGGGTGACATAAACCTGCGCCGCTTTGCCGATAGGCATGTTGTATTTCAGCATGCCGATGATGAGGCCACCGATAATGTTAATGCCCAGAATGAGAAGTCCGGCGATCGCGTCGCCCTTCACGAATTTTGTCGCACCATCCATCGAGCCGTAGAAATCGGATTCGCGCGATACTTCTTCGCGGCGCTTTTTGGCTTCTTCAGGCGTCAACAGGCCGGCATTCAATTCGGCGTCGATGGCCATCTGCTTACCGGGCATCGCATCGAGGGTGAAGCGCGCTGAGACTTCAGAGACGCGGCCCGTGCCTTTCACGATGACGGCTAAGTTGATGATGATCAGGATCAAGAAGACTAAGATCCCGATCACAAAATTGCCGCCGATGATGAACTCACCGAAGGACTTGATGACCTGCCCGGCGGCATCCGTGCCTTTATGACCTTCGGTGAGAACCACACGGGTCGAGGCGACGTTGAGCGACAGGCGCAAAATGGTGGCGAAGAGCAGGATCGTCGGGAAGGACGAGAACTCGAGCGGCCGATAGGTGTTCAGGCTCACCATGAGGATGACGAGGCCGAGCACGATATTAAAAGTGAAGAAGACATCGAGCATGGTGGGCGGAACCGGCACCACCATCATCAGGATGAGCGCAATCAACGCGACCGGCATCATCAGGGCGCGTGAATTCGCCCCAAAGCCACCCTGTCGAGAAACCGCCGCCGTATCAGACACGCTCTTCATCTCCCTGTCGGAATTTCGTCGGAACCCCCTCTTGCCGTCTGTTTTTCGACGGAAAAGGGCCGGAAACCCCTGTTCGGAAAGGGCTTTGCAATGAGCGTGCCAGCGATTTTCGTCGCGGCACGGTTTTTGCCAGATGGTTCGGGACGAATGTTCGAAAGGATTTTTCCCTTGCGTAAGTTTGGTCCCGTTCTGGCTCTTTCGCTGCTCGCGAGCGGCTGTGTCGCCGTGGGCGGCCCTGTGCCGGTCGATGCAGAGGGCAATCCCGTTCCGTTGAGAGGCACTGGTTATGCCACCATCTCGGTGCAGCCGGGTCGCTCCACCGCGCAAAAGCAAATCGTGGCGATCCGTGCCGCGAAGATCAGCGCCATGCGCGATCTGGCGGAAAAGATTTACGGTGCCCAGATCGATGCCGCCTCCTCCTCTGTGATTGGGCGGATGCAAGGCGATTATGTGCGGGCCAACATTGAGGGCATCGTGCGCGGAGCCCGGACCGTGAAGATCGGTCTGATCCGTAAGGATGTGTATGAGGTTGTCCTGGAAGTGGACCCGCAGGACGTGGCGGCGATGCGGCTTAATCCGCGCCCGACCTATCGGTGAGGTCAGCCATGAAGCGGCCCCTGCTATCGTTTTTGGTTATCGCCCTTACCCTGATTGCCGGGCCGGCTCTGGCCGGGCTTCGCGTGGTGCAAGGTGAAGGTTTCGCGCCCATTCAGGGCAAAGGCACAGCCGCCGCGCGCGAACGCGCCCTCGCTGCTGCCCTTTACGATGCTGCCAGCCGGCTCCAATCGAAGGTCCGCGGCGCCAGCCAGCTCGACATTAATGGCCGGCTTACCGAAGAAATGACGACCACGGTTGCGGCGCAATTGCGCGGCTATGAGATCATCAAGGACGGCCAGATGGGCTCGAACTGGATGATCGTCGTCGAAGCCATCGGCGAGGGTGAAAACGAAGGTTCTTGCGATCCCAACCGCCGGGTCGACCTCGATATGAGGCATGTTTCGATCCGCGTGGCTCCGGGCATTCAGGGCCATGCCAATGCGGCGATGTATGAGGGCCTGGCCCGCGGCGTCGAGGCGCTCGCCACCGGCGGCACCTATGTCGTGGCCGACCAACGTTATCTGCCGCCGCTACGTGGGGCCGAACGCAATCACGCCTCCCGGCTTGATTATGCCATGCAGGTCTCCGGCGATGTGCCGAGCCCATCGGGCTATTCGCTGTCGGGCACAATCATCGCCGAGATTGACCGGAACGATTATTACATCGCCCAGAGCAAGGCGATTACGGTGTCTATCTCTCTGAAATTACGCGATAATTTCAATGGCGTGACAATCGCCAATATCCAAGAGCAACAGGTCATCCCGGGCTCGACCAAGGTGTATGGCTTCCCGAGCAGCGGCTTTGACAATATGCCAAAGGTCAATCTCGCGCCCCTCTTTGACAAGGTCGAAGGCGCGCTGAATGCGGTTCTAGCCTGTAAGCCCCTGCGGGCTGTGGTGCTCTCCCATCAGGGCAACAAGCTCGTGCTCTCGGCAGGCCTCAACAATGGCGTGAACCCGGGCGATTACTTCCTTGTGAATGGGAAAGGCCGCGAAAGCTGGCAGATCTTGAAGATCGAGGATGCATCAGCCGGCCGTGCCATTGCCCGTCCGATCCGACCCGGCCGTCCTGTGCCGGTCAATTCTCTCGTTGAGATGCTTCTTTAGGATTTAACACCATGAAACGTCTCTTTCTGACCCTTTTGATGGCGGTTTTAGCCGCTCCCTCCTTGGCCAACACCGATAAGTGGGGTCCGGATGATCTGCGCCGGGTGCTTGCCAATTGGCTGGAACAGCAGGGAACGAATGTTCCTTCGATGGCTGCCATTGGGCCACTCGACCCGCGCTTGCTGATCACACCGTGCGATATGCCGGAGATTTCGGTACGGAGTTCGGCGTCCACCTCTTACGTGTTGAAGTGCAAATCGCCGGAAAATTGGCAATATGTGCTGCGTTTAGACGGTGATCAGCGCGCTGCGACGCCTGAACAGCGGGAAAAACAGCAATTTGGCACAATCGTTGTGCCGAAAACGATGATCCCGACCGGCACCATTCTGAAAGCCGACATGCTTGAGGAACGGCCCGCCTCCGGATCCCCGCCCATGCAAGCCTTTCGCTCGGTTTCCGAAGCGGTTGGGCTGCGCACGACCGGCAATGTGCAACCGGGCCTCGCCCTCACCATGCGGCATGTCGCTAAGGCTCCCTCTGTTCTTAAGGGCGAGATGGTGACCGTGTTGGCGGGTGGCAGCGGCTTTCAGATCGCAATGCCCGGCCGCGCTGAACAGGATGCCTATGAAGGTGACGTCATTACCGTACGGAATCCCAGTAGCGGCAAGACCGTGACAGGACGCCTCGAACCAGGGAAAACAGTTCATGTTCGCCAATTCTGAGGCTGTGCAGAACTGCTTTCTGCCGTTAAAGAAATGGAAGCTAGACCCGTCTTACGGGTCAGAGAAGGGAATAATCCGATGATCGACGGGATTCGCCAGAACCTGACCTACCTGGATCCATCCAACCGCAAAAGCGGTAAGGCGGAAGCCGGTGGCGCGTCTGCGCCGCGCTCTTCCTCTACAGGGTCGAGCCAAGGTACAAAGCTCGTTGAAATCAGCGCTTCCGCGCTAGACGGTGCCGCTGGTGCACCGATCGACAAATCCCGGATCGAGCAAATCCGCGACGCTATTCGCCGGAATGCTTACCCGCTGGATTTCGGAAAGCTCGCTGAGCGCATGATCGAATCCGATTTGGGATTGTCCCCGGGGAAGTGAATGACGGAAGGTCCGGTTCGGGATCTCACCCAACTTCGTGACCAATTCACAACGTTGCGTAACGCACTCGCTGTCAATGATGTGGCCGCGGTGGAGGCAGCGACAGCATCGCTGCGCTCAACGCTAGAAACCTTTACACCTGAAAACGCTTTAACGGCTGATGCGCAAGCGCTCGCGCGCGAGGTCACCGCATTAAGCGGCCAGGTCGCGGAGACATTGGCAGCGCGGCTCAACGCGTTTGATCTCGTGATCGAAGCCCTCCGGAACGAAGAAAGCACACGCTGATGACGCTCTCGCTCGAACTCCTTGTCGGGCTTGTAGCCGGCATTGTTATCGCGGTCATCGGGCTTTTGATCCTCCGCAAGCGCCCGGCCTTGCCGAAAATCAAAGGTGCTAGCACGGCAGCAAATGCCGACATGCGGATTGAGCAACTCGCTACCCGCATCGGCATGGTCGAAAAGCAAATGCAACTCACACGGACCGATCTCGAAGCGGCCATCAATCAGGCCGTGGAATCAATGCGGGCCGATGTGAAACTTATTCAGATGCAGACGCAATCTGTGCGCAGCGGCGCTGAAACTGACATTGTCGATCTTGCCGTGCGGCTGGCACGCGAAGGTGTTGAAGCCGAAGACATCGCACGGCGCACAGGCCTGCCGCAGGATCTGATCGAGTCGATCCGCGTCCTACACAAAATCAGCTAATCAGATTTGATCCATCGCCGCTTCCACCTTCGGCGGCGGGAGAGGCGCCTTGCGGGCTGCGCGATTGCGTTTTGTGGTTTCAATCTCAAGTGCCGCAGCATCACTGCTATTGGCTACCATGACATCGCCGCGCTTGGCGTAGCCCTGCTTTTCAGCCGCACTGCGTATGAGGTAAGCGCCCGAGGTCAGAACCGGGAGCGATGTGACGACATAGGTGAGGATGAAAGGCACAAGCCCCATCATCGCTGCGATGCCATAGACCAGAAAGGCGCCTGTCAACATTTGCCATAGGCGGTAGCGTGTATAGAGCATCACCGGCACAATGGACCAAAGAGGTGAAATACGTTCTGGCATTAAAAGTAAAATGCCGTCAGCTTGCGTGCCACACGAGTAATGCAGCCATTTCCCGTCATCGACGGGAACACTGACCTGATCAAGCGCCGTGGTCGCCTCGAATGTTGCGCCTATCAAACCGTCACGCGGCTGCAATTTGAAATAGACATCGCCACGCATGATCGTGAGCCAATCTTTGGCACCGATACTCTGCACAAGCTCAGGATCTTCTTTCAGCTCCGAGGTTTTACGCGCACCAAACGACAGAATGAGATCACCCGGGACAAGGCCGCTGCGCTCAGCCGGCGTGTAACGCAAAACGGCTGACACAAGAACGGGATCATCAAAGCTGCGCATTTCCATCGGCATTGGTGGGTCCTGCTTATGGATAGCTGATTGGTGGTTCGGTCCGACGCGGCGGGACCGAACCTGTCGTCTTCGGATTGCGGACTGTTGCCTGCGGAATGATCACCGGCTTAGGAGGCTGCGCTGCAGCGGGCGCAGCTGCATTATTCTTCAAGCCGTTGAGCTGGCCAACCACTTCACTCAGCCGCGTCGTCAGGCTTTTTTGCGCTGTTTGCAATTCGTCAACGCCCTGTTTGATGGCATTGATCGTCTTGTCCGTATTAGCAGCCAATGTCACCTTGGCGCTCATCGCATTCTGCGACACTTGCAAGGTCTGCATCTGTTTTTTCAATTCTTCGGCATTGGCCGAGACATTTGCCAATGCCTGCATTGTCGCCTTTGACGTCTCCGTCATCTGCTTAGATGTGGCGATCAAAGCATTGATTTCGCCCGCAAAGGCGAGAAGGCCATCACGATTGGTTTTAGCCATCATCTCGAATTCATTCAGCGAACGCTTATAGAAAACGAGAGCACCAAACACACCAACACCACCCATCACGAGAATGAGCAGTGTGGTATAAAACAAAATCATATTGTTGCGGCGGTTGCGATTGATGAATGTGCTCACCTCTCCGCGCAGGCGCTGAATTTCCTGGGCTGAATCGACGGCCGTCCCGGCTGCGGCCAGCGCAAGTTCAATCGCCTCATCGAGCCGCGGCTTCCCGCCTTCCGCTTTTGCTTCGGATTTGGCTGCCTTGACCTTTTCGCCAATCGCATCAGCCTTCACCTCAGCCGCAGACGCCTTGCCCTCACCCGTCGCTTCGGGCGCGGTTTCGGTTTTGGGAGCCGCCTTGGCGGCCTCATCCTTCTTGGCAGGCTTTTTCGGTGCTTCGCTCATCTCTGCCTTCCATTCTGGGCGACCCTAGCACGCGGCTCATGACGGCGGCATATGTCACCCGAACTTGCTCTGACTTCGAGCGCCGGCAAACGGCGCGCTACAAAATTAAAGGCGCGGCAGCCATAAGGCCGCTGCGGATCATAGGTCACCATCATGTGGCGGCAACCAAAGCAGTTGGGATTGTTACTCATGCCGCCTTCTCCAGACGACGGCCATTCGTATCAAACTTCATCGCATCAGGGATGTCGACGTCGGGAATTTCACCTTCGGCTCCCGCTTGGAAGACAAAAGAGAGAACGGTCGCAACCGCGCGGTACAGATCGCCATGGATCTCGCCACCAATTTCGGAAGTGTAATAGAGCGCACGCGCGAGAGGCGGAATGCTCAAAACGGGCACATTATTCTTCGACGCTTCTTCTTTGAGACGCGCCGCAACGGCATCCGTCCCCTTGGCGACAACGGTTGGTGCCGAGCCATCTTTGAAATCATAATGCAGCGCGACGGCAAAATGCGTCGGGTTGGTGATTACCACCTGCGCTTCACCAATATTAGCAACAGAGCCACGCTCAGCCGCTTCACGCTGCAATTGGCGGATCCGCTGCTTCACCTCAGGCGAACCTTCGGTCTGCTTGTGCTCGTCCTTCATTTCTTGGCGGGACATCAGCATTTTTTGATTGTGCTGGCGCCATTGGATCAAGGCATCAAGCGCACCGATTACGGCAATGCCCCCGATCAACAAAAGCAGGGTCGAAATAAAGAGAGCGCCCACACGCTCAGCCGCTGTCTCGATGGGAACAGCCGATAGCTCCATCAATTCCGGCAGGATGCTGATCAAGAACACAAAACCGACGACGCCCAGCGCCACAACTTTCAGAATTGATTTGCCAAGTTCGATCAGGGCCTGCATGCCAAACATGCGCGACAGGCCTGTTGCTGGCGAAAGGCGGTTGAATTTGAAGCCAATATTCTTGATGACGAAATGAAATCCGCCTAACGCCACTTGCGAGCCAATGGCCGCCAAAATCAAAGGAATACTGAACAAAACAATCAGCACTAAGGGCGATGAAAACCGATCAATCAGAATAGTGAAAAGTGATGAATCGTTTTTAAGCGGATCGATGATATCAAGGCCATTTCTGAATTCAGCACTCACATCCAAATAAAGTTTGCGGCCGGTCATGGCGAATTGCAATGCGGCCACGAGCAAGACAGCGCCCATAACCATGTCTTTTGAGGTCAAGATCTGACCTTCTTCGATGGCTTGTTGTTTTCGCCGCTCGGTAGGTTGTTCTGTCTTTTCCTGACCTTCTTCCTCCGCCATGGTTACCTCCCGGTTCCGGCGAGGATAACGTCACGCGTGACCTGAGAGATCACGCCGAGGAGTGAGGCAATTGAACGGCTCATCGACGGCAGCGCGACAGCGAGAAGGACCATGCCAACAAAGATTGTCAGCGGAAAGCCAACCGAGAAGATGTTC
Source organism: Beijerinckiaceae bacterium (assembly GCA_018882635.1). Lineage (GTDB taxonomy): Bacteria > Pseudomonadota > Alphaproteobacteria > Rhizobiales > Beijerinckiaceae > TNE-4. The sequence continues at coordinate 16,720 of VERN01000005.1, forward strand.
ATTTGCGGCGCGACACGCGTCAGCAGGCCGATAATGATGTTAACGAAAAAAAGTGCAGCGATCAGCGGCAGTCCAATCACAAAAGCCGCCGAGAAAACCAGGCTGGCAGCACGCACAATATCCAGAAACATCTTGGGATCGAGAAAATCACCGCCAACAGGCAACACACTATAGCTGGCGACAATATGGCGAAGCAGAATGTGGTGACCTTCCAATACAAGGAAGATAAGCAGCAACATCACAGACATAAACTGGGTGATAACGGGGGATTGTGATCCGGTCTGCGGATCAACCATCGAGGCGAAGCCGAGCCCCATCGAAAACGCAATCTGCTCACCCGCCATTGAAACTGCTGCGAAGGCCAATTGCACCGTCAGGCCGATGGCCGTGCCGATGATGATTTCTTGCGCCACCAGAATGATACCCTTGACGGAAAAAAGGTCGAAGGGCGGAACTTGAATGCCTGAGACTGCAACGATGGCAAAGCACATCGCAAACGCTACACGCATCGGCACGGTCAGCGCCGACGCGGAGAAAAACGGTGCAGCGACAAACATAGCAGACAGACGGACTGTGAGCAGGAAGAACGCCGCGAGATGCTGAAACAGGGTGGTATCTTCAAGAACGATCATCGGCCAACCCGCCCGATTTCGTTGAAGATAAGCTGAAAGAAACCACCGATCGTGCCAATCATGAACGGGGCGGATAGGGCAAGAATGCCAAGCACAATCACCAGTTTCGGTACGAAAGTGAGGGTCGCTTCGTTGATCGAGGTTGCTGCTTGGAACACGCCGATAATCAGGCCGATCACCAAAGCGGCCATTAAGGCCGGCCCAATCGTGAAGAGCACGCTTGTGAGTGTTTCTCGGCCAATGACAACGAAGTTCTGATAATCCATGATCAAAGCGCCTTGTTAAAGCTTTCGACCAAAGACGACATCGTCATTGCCCATCCATCGACAGCAACGAAGAGAAAGAGCTTGAAGGGCAGAGATATCAAGGTGGGCGATAGCATCATCATGCCGAGCGACATGAGAATGCTCGCGACTACAATATCGATCACGAGAAAGGGAAGAAACAGAAGGAAGCCAATCGTAAAGGCTGTGCGCAATTCGGACAGAATATAGGCGGGCACAATCGTCGTCACCGGAATTTCTTCCGGCGTGTTGTAACGTTCGCCCCCTTGCATTTCAGCCATTAACAGCAAATCAGATTGCCGTGTCTGCCGGAGCATGAAGCCCTTCATCACGCCAATCGTGCGCTCACCGGCCTGCTCAATCGTGATCTGACCGGCATTGTAGGGCGCGAAAGCCTGATTATTGATTTCTTTGAAAGTTGGCGCCATCACAAAGATGGTCATAAACAAAGCCAAGCCAACGAGAACTTGGTTAGGTGGCGTCTGCTGCGTGCCAAGCGCCTGGCGCAAGATCGACAGCGTAATGATGATCCGTGTGAAGCTCGTCGTCACGAGCACCAATGATGGTAGCAATGTCAATGCTGACATCAACAAGAGCGCTTGGAGAGACAAAGATAATGTTTGTCCCCCACCCGCCTGTGATTGCAATTTCAAAACGGGAAGATCGAAGGATGATCCCGTCTGCGCCAAAGCAGCACCTGAGAGAAGTGTCAGCGCCAAGACCGTGAGAGCAACGCGCTTCATGAGGGCTGCTCCGGTGTGCGGCTGACGATTTCAAGCGCCGTAATGCCGTCGCGGCCCAAGCCGCACAGCACTTTCATGCCGTCAATTTCCACAAGCGCAAGACGCGCCTGAGGTGCGATCTGAACAATTTGCCTGACAGCACCCTGCATCCCGAATTTCATCTGCAGCCGGTCGCGATAACGCATGAGAAAAAATGCGACCACGGCCAAGCCGCCGACAAAAACGCCGGTTGACAGAAGATATGTCAGGCTCTGGTTCACAGGCTGCGCACCCGTTGCTCAGGTGAAACAATCTCTGTGAAGCGAATTCCAAGCCGCTCGCCCACAAGAACGACCTCACCTTTTGCGAGCAATGTTCCATTCACGAGAATATCGAGATGTTCACCGGCGATACGATCGAGCTCGACCACGGAACCGTCATTCAGCTTCAACAAATCGCGGATGGAAATCTTGGTTCCGCCGACTTCGACAGTCAGCTGAACTTCGATATTTTCGAGCAATTTCAAATTGTGGGCCGACGCCATTGGAACGTCGGATGGATCCTGATCTTCAGTGACGCTCATGTTTCGGTTCCTTTATTCAGTCAGGCAGACGGCCATCTTGCCGTCACGTTCGCCAATTGTGCCGGTGAAGAGATCCTGACCTTCGACAAGAACCTTCACTTTTTCAAAAGCCGGAATTTCAACAACCATGTTTTCGCGCAGGCGCAGCAATTCACTGAGGCTGATTTTGGGTTCAGCGATGCGCGGCACAAAGCTCAATTCGAGATTGAGCATAGCATCCTGCAGTTTACGCTCCCAATTAAGGTCACGATCTGCACCGACGCGCTGAATCTTGCTACGCAGAATAGTGGCAATCTGCTTCAGTGATTGGCGCGGATAGAGAATATCGATTGTCACGGGGTCAGCAAAAGGAAGCTGAACAACGAAGGAACAGACGATCACCAATTCCTGCGCTTCCACAAAAAAGGTGAAGGCTGGATTGGTTTCGCTGCCCGAAAAATCTAGATCAATCGGATAGACTTCGCGCCAGCATTCCTCAAGCGTCCGAAGGCCGCCATCGACGACATTCTGAATGATACGCTCTTCGGTTGGCGTAAACTCATTAGCGCGTGTGACGTTACTGTCACCGCGACCGCCAAAAAAACTATTGACCAGAATGCTGATCAACCGCGGCGGCATCGTGATCAAGATATTGCCCTTAAGGGCATCAACCCGCGCAATCGAAAGGCTCAAAAAGGAATCGAGGCCTTTCTGATAATCTTCATAGCGGCGCGTTTCCGGCGGCAAGGTCGAAATACGCGGCGCAAAGCGGAGCATCGGCAACAGAATGTTGCGGAACTGACGTGCAAAACGCTCATTGATGAGACGAAGCGTATGGAGATCGCCGAGAAGGTTGGTGTCCTCGGCGCCGAATGCGAAAGGCTTATACTCGATCGGCTCGGACGCGCCGGGCGTCGAATCGAGTGAGCCGTCCTTCAGCCCTTCGATAAGAGCTGAGACTTCTTCGTTGCTGAGTTTACGCGTGCTCGACATGGCTTATTGCATCACGAGTCCGGTAATATAGACGTCTTCAATGCCGCCGAACTCAGTTCTGTCGGTCAGCACCTTATTGATCGCATCTTTCAAGAGGCCCTGGATGCGCTTGCGGTTCTCAATACCCACCACATCGCCTTCTGTCTGCTCGCCTAAGACGCCCAGCACTTCGGCGCGGATAGCGACCTCGTGCTTTTGAACGTTTTCAATGACTTTCTTGTCATATTGGGTGGCAAGACCAATGCTGATCTGCACAAAGCGCCGTGAGCCTTTGAGGTTCGTGGTAAAATTGCCCGGAAATTCGAAATAGCTGGTGACGAATTTTTCCTTCGACGGGACAGGCTTGCCAGCAGGCTCGGCCGGCTTTTGATCCTTGCCGTCCTTACCATCCTTGCCTTTCGCATCTGCCGCTTTGGCGTCGCCGCCTTCGGGCTTGCGCTCCACGACAATAGCCAGCGGATTTTCTTCCGGCGGCTTTGTCAGTTTGGCATACAGCAAGCCGCCGCCAGCACCGATGCCGATCATGACCAGCGCACCGACAACCATCAGCAAAATCTTGACGATCGGCTTTTTCTTTTTCTCTTGCGGTTCTTCAGCTGCCTCGGCCACGGCGCGGCTCCTCTCAGGCTGTCATATCAACGGAGAAGGCTTCACCTTCGGCCGTTGCATGGTTCATCGTTGTGGCTGGTTCCACCTGTTGGCGAGAATTCCGGCCCTTGTTGTCGTCGTCATGAACATCAAAGCTGGCGAGCGCAAAGCCATCGCGGGACAATGCGTCACGCAAGCCCGTTTCGGCTTGGACGAGCGCGTCGGCTGCTTCAGTTGATGCGGCTTTCATAGACAGGCGAAGTTTACCGCCGTCCATGGCAATGCGGATCAGGATTTGGCCGAGGCCCGGCGGATAAAGCTGCATCCGCACTTCTTGCTGGCCTGCGCGCAAAGCCGCCGTCACCTGATTTTTGATTTGGCGTTCACGAATTTCGGCATCACGCTGTGTATCGCGCCGACCATCCGCAACCACGGCTGACACCAGCGGCGCATCGCGCGAGACTGTTGCAATCGTCGGCATTTGCGGCGCTGCATTGATTGCAGCAAGTGTTGCGGCCGATGATGATGCGATTTGATCGTCAGCGGCACCACCCGAAACCGTGACGCCATGGATCATGGCCGTCAACTTCGGATCAAGCGGATTAGCGTCAACCGCACTCGTCGCCACCGTGTTGCGCAGCGTATCGCTGGGCAGCTTTTCACCTGCGATACGGTCAACTGGCAGATCGAGACGACGCGCTTCATCACGTGCTGCGAGAGCGCGCGCTTCAGGTAGTCGCTGCTCCGGCGTGAAGGACGATGTTTCGATCGCCATAAAAGCAGAATTGGTTGTGGCCACAGGCGCCGTGCTGCGAATTTCAGATTTGCCGCGCGGTTGCGACATGGCCGCCATGGTCTGGAGCAGCGCGGCATCGCGCTGGGGCATCGCCGTAAGATCCTCTGCCCGTGGCGCAAGCGGAGCCACGGGTGGCAAGACATTGCGCGGCGCTGATGTGACATCATCGATCGCGGGATCAGATGGCTGCTGCGTTAGGTTCGCTTGCGATGGCGCCGCGGTCAGGAATGGATTGACGTTAGCTGGCATCATCGCTGCAAGATCAGGAAGAGCCGGCACATCCATCTCGTGCGCGTGCTCATCATTTGGTGCGCCATCATGATGCGAAGCGTCGCGATGCACTGCGCCCTGCACAAGGCCGTCAGCTGAGGCGATAAGGCTTATCTCATCCTGTGCCGCGCGCGCTGTTGGCGCCTCTGCGGGCTTCACCGCGGCCAGCTTTGTAGCCGCATGAACCGCCATCATGTCGCGTTCGGCCGTCGACACCATCACCCGCGACGGGGTGGGCATAAATGCATCGGCTTGCGCGAAGCTGGGTGCCATAGATGAAACTAAGGGTTGCTCGTATTCGGATGATTCTTCTTCGCGTTGTAGCAAGGCCTCAGCATCCGGCAAGACATCTTCCGCGACGGGCACCATCGGCGCGTCCTGTATCGCTTCCATTTCCAGCGCATCAGCGCCGAGGGGCGATTGGGCCGGAAGGTCGGTGACGATGTTTTCATCGACCCGCTCATCGGCACGATGGAGATCATCCATGCGGTACTCAGGGTCGAGATCAGCCACCTCAACGCTGATTGCGCCATCCACCATCACGGCATCAGCCGAAGCTGCTTGCCAATCAGACGGGCGCATGGGGCCAATAAACTCAGGATCAATCATGGCATTCGCCATGTCGAATTCCTGCGGCCTTGCGGCGGCGCCCGAGGGCACCGCCGCATCGGCCGTCAGAACTGAAGGCTTAACCGGCCCGATGAAGTCTTCGGGCGGAATATCGGAAACGGCAGGAACAAGAGGCACCTGCGGCGCCGGCGCGCGGGCTGTGATACCCCGACCAGCCAAAGCCGTGGCGGCTAACAGGGCATCGAGGCCAGCCTCGTCGGCGGGGGCAGTGGCGTTAACCAATTGGGGCGAAACCATCGCAACTGCCGCAACGGGCGGGGTCGCACCTGCCGAAAAAGCCGGGAAAACGGTCGGGATTCCGTCGGCCGAAACCGGTTGAACGGGGGTCAGGCCATTGGATGGCACCGCGCTTGGCGTGGCCGAGGGGTCGACGGAAATCTGGGTCATGAGCGCCATTACCGCGTCAAAGGGCGCAGCAGGAGCGGAAGAAGTCGCTGAAATACCAGCGCTTTCGCTTCCGGCGACGGTCGTCGTAGTGACGGGAGTTCCCACGGTCTGCACTGCGCACACGCCTCAACTGACTGTCAAAAAGCCGTCAGGAGACGGCTCACCACACTCAGCTTCGCAAGTCGCATGCCATTAGATGCGGCGCAGCGGCATCAAGGCCTCGCGGCGGGCTTCCTTCTCGGCCCTTTCGGCCCGGCGCGCCGCCTGCTCTTCTTCTTCGAGCTTGTCGATCTGTCGTTTCTTCTCGGCCAGCATGCCAGCGAGACGCACCCGTTCCGTTTCAAGGATCTCACGCCGCGCGCCATCGACGTCACGGCGCTCATTCAGGCGGTTGAGGATCTGCACGGTTGAGCGGAGCTCGGTCGGGCTTAAACCGGGCAAGGCAAGATGGTCTTTATAGGCGGATTGGAGGTCGGCCACCTGGGTGAGACGGGTATCGAGGCGCTCGATTTCCTCAGCAAGGCGGAATGCTTCACGTTTAATTTCGTTGAGCGCGATCTTGCGCTTCAGCGCAACGATGGCGAGCGCGCGGGGACGGATCACGGCAACATCGCCTGCAATCTGGCCTCGGTCTCAACAAGGTTGGAACGCTCCTGCATGCCTTGGCTGATAAATCCGACCAATTGCGGATAAATCTGGAACGCCATATCAAGCTCAGGATCCTGACCGGTTTGATAGCCGCCGAGCAACATCAGGTCGCGGTTCTGTTCCCATAGCGAGAGATAACGGCGGAAGCGGCGCGCGCGCTGCATGTGCTGCGGCGAGACACAATCGGTCATCGTTCGACTGATCGATGCATTCACATCGATGGCCGGGAAAATGCCCTGCTCCGCCTGCTTACGCGATAGCACGATGTGCCCATCGAGAATCGCGCGCGAGGCATCGACGATAGGATCATTGGTGGTGTCGTCGCCATCGGCGAGCACCGTATAAATGCCGGTGACAGAGCCACCCGTCTGGCCATCAAGACCTGAACGCTCAAGAACAGAGCCGAGCAGCGAGATCACAGACGGCGGATAGCCCTTGGTTGTGGGATGCTCGCCGAGGGCTAGACCCAATTCACGCTGCGCATGGGCCACGCGTGTGAGCGAATCGATCATCAGCAACACATTCTTGCCACGCGAGCGGAAATATTCGGCATAGGCCGTGGCACGATGAACGCCACGAATACGCAGAACCGGCGATTGATCGGCCGGAACCGCAACCATGACCGTGTGCGCGAAAGAGGGATGCTGCGACAATTCTTCGACGAAGCCCGCCACTTCACGGCCGCGCTCGCCGATCAGTCCAATCACGACGACATCCGCTGTCGTGAAACGGGCAATGCAGGACAGCAAAGACGATTTGCCGACACCTGAGCCAGCGACGATGCCAACCTTTTGACCGCGACCAACTGTGAGCAGGCCATTGATCGCGCGCACGCCCGTATCAAGCGATTCACGAACGGGACGCCGCCGTAATGGATTCACTTTTTCGCCGCGCAGCGGCCATGAGGCTTCGAGATGCGGTGTGCCATGGCCATCAAGCGGATTGCCCGCGCCATCAAACACGCGGCCCAACAGGCCATCACCAACAGGCACGACATCCGCACGCGTCGTTGTCTCAACACGCGCACCAGCGAGCAACGGTGCATTGCCGCCCGTGAGAACCATCACAGTATAATCATCAAGAAAACCGATGACTTCTGCTTCAGCCCATTGATTGTTTTCGCATGCAATCCGGCATTGATTGCCGACCGAAACCGGGAACGCGCTCGCATGCACGATTTGGCCATCGTAACGGCGCACACGCCCCGCTGCATTGACGCGACGACCCGCATTGATTGATGACAGTTTACGCTCGAGAACAGCAGATGCGTCGGCGATCATGCCTGGCCGTCCATTTCCGGAATGTCTTCATAATCGAGATCACGCGATGACATGCGGAAGGCGCCCATCGGCAATTCATCATCTTCCATCATACGCACCTGCGCAAAGACCGGCTCTTTACCAAGTGCTGCCTGCAAGGTCGCAATATCACGCGGATTCAGAAACAGCGTAAAATCAGTGCTTGATTTGGTGAACATGTCGGCGGCATTGCGAATGCGCTCAACGAATGTATCCGGCATTTGTGCGAAGGTCGCACCGAAAAGTTCCTGCGCAAGGCGGCGGACATGCTGCGCCAAGGCGGTCGCGTTCCGATCATAGGCGTCGGCCGCAAGGATTGTCATTTCTGATTCAAGCTTACGCACGAGCGCAAGTGCTTCGCCAAATTCACGCTTTGCAGCATCAAGACCCTGCTGATAGCCAATCGCACGACCGTCTTCGCGGGCCTGCTCAATCGCAGCAACAATGGCCTGCGGATCGGGCGCTTCCTCAACCAATTCAGGCGGAGGGGGTGGCGTCAAATCATCGGCCGCCTGCATCGCATCTTCGGCAACAACCTCAGCGGAAGCCTCTTCCGCATCAGCGTCCGCTTGCGGCGCAGGTTCTGGAGCGGGCACGAACTCGTCGATCACCCGAAAATTCTGCTTACCCCACGGCTTGAAGGAGGGATCAGGTGTCCGCTCAAAGCGCGTATCCTGAACGAAATTGCCGTCCTTCTTAAGGAGTTGCTTGACGTCCTCAAAATTGAGGACACGTTCCGCGTTAGACATAATCGTCTCCGCGTCCCGCTAGGACCATCGTGCCTGCATCCGACAGCTTGCGGGCTGTGGCAATGATCTTCTTTTGCGCTTCCTGCACTTCGGACACGCGCATCGGACCCTTGGCTTCCATTTCGTCGATGATCGACGCGGCGGCGCGTTGCGACATACAACCCAGGATCTTGTCGCGCAGACGCTCGTCGGCACCCTTGAGTGCGATGGCCAGATTTTCTGGTTCGACATTGCGTAGCAGAACGCCCAGCGACTTGTCGTCGACGGCGATGAGGTTTTCGAAGACGAACATGTTTTCCTGAATGCTCGTCATCAAATCCTTGTCGGCCTTCAACAGATCGCGGGTGATGCGCTGTTCGTTCGCCGTCTGCGTGAAGTTCATGATCTTCGCAGCTGCCTTGATGCCGCCGATCTTCGATGCACGCAACGAGGTATTGGCTTGGAACTGCAGCTGCATGACCTGTTCAAGTTGGGCGATGGCTTCAGGCTGAACTGAATCGATCGTCGCAACGCGGCGGAGCACTTCCGCCTGCAGGTTTTCTGGCAAGAGGCTCAGTACGTCAGCCGCTACCGCATAATCAAGGTGAGCGATAATCGTGCCGATGATTTGCGGATGTTCGTTTTCGATCATTTCAGCGATCGAGCGTGCATCCATCCACTCAAGGATTTCGATTCCCTTGGTGCTGGATGACGGCGTAATACGCGTCAGGATCGAACCGGCCTTATCTTCGCCAAGAGCCTTGACGAGGGTGCGACGGATATAGCTGTCGGCCGACAAACCAATGCTTGTCTGGGCTTTGATGATCGCCAAAAACTCATCGAGAACGAGATTGACCGTCTTCTGGTCGACGTCAGCCACCGAATACATGGCACTGCCGAGCTGCTGGACTTCGCGCGGCGAGAGATTTTTCAAAATCTCGGCGGCTTCGTCCTCACCCAGAAGCAGCATCAGGATGGCGCATTTCTGCGTGCCTGATAACAGCTGGTAGAGGCCATCATCGTCAGGCGTCTGGACTTGGGTTTCAACAGCGGTCTCAGCCATGGCTAACTCTTACGGCAGGTCGCGTTTGATCAAGGACTTCAGAACCGCAGTAACACGGCCGGCATCGTCGCCGACGAGCATGCGGATGAGAGTGACCTTATCATCATAGGTGTTGGCCGTATCAAGCAGTTCTGCCGAGATTGCCGACTTCTTCGGCTTGAGACGGGCCTTAATGTCTTCGAGGGTTTCACCTTCGCGGACTTCGATCGATTCCCCTTCGCCGATGATCGGCTCGTCAACACGGGCGGTAGCGATCATCGCACCATCCATGAGGCGGTTGAGGAAGGGCTTGAGGGCGCCAAGGACGATGACGGCGAGGATCAGGAGAATGACGACCTGCTTGATCGCATCTTCCAGCCAGGGGGCATCATACCAGCTCTTGGTCGGCATTTTCACTTCGTCGGCAAAATTCGACGAGATGATCGTGACCTTGTCGCCACGGGCCGAGTCAAAACCCACCGCATCCTGGAGCAAGGAGGTCAGGCGTTCTTTTTCCTGATCGGAGATCGGCTTTTCAACTGTGCGGCCTTCGGCATCGGTCGTGGTGCCGGCACGCAGAAGGACAGCCACTGAGATCCGCTTGATGTCACCCATGGCCGGGCGCACCGAGCGCACTTCACGGCTGACTTCAAAGTTACGGACCGAGGTGCTCGACTTATTCTGCGTTGCATTGCTGTTGGCAGCACCGGCCTGCGGCGGCTGGGCGGCCAATTGCGGCGTCGTCGGCGGCTGGTTCGACGTCGCACCCGGTACGCCACGCGCCCGCTGATCAGCCGATTCCTGAATGGTTTCCTGCTGGCTGCGAACAGCCTGGTTCTGCGGGTCGTAGATTTCGCGGGTCTGTTCCTGGCGCGTGAAATCCATGTCGACATTGACTTCGGAATTCGCGTTGCCGGGACCAACGATCGGCGTGAGCAAATTCGAGATGCGCTCACGGAGCAGACGTTCGACGCGGAGCTTATGTTCGAGTTGTTGCGCGGTGAGGCCGAGCTCGCTGTCACGCTGCGGCGTCGTGAGCAGTGTTCCAAACTGATCCACAACCGTCACGTTAGCGACCGGCAGGAATGGAACGCTCGATGAAACGAGATGGGTGATCGACTGGATCTGACCCTGCGCGAGACTGCGGCCAGGCGAGAGTTTCAGGAAAACGGATGCGGAAGGCGGTGCCTGATCGCGGACAAACGCGGTCCGTTCCGGGATCGCCAAATGGACCCGCGCGCCTTCGACGTCGCGGATCTCCATGATAGAGCGGGCCAGTTCAGCTTCTTGTGCCTGTTTCAGTTTTGCCTGCTCGACAGAGCGGCTCACACCGAGCGGCATTTGCGTTAGCATTTCGTAGCCAGAGGCTGCTGCCTTTGGCAATCCGTTGGCCGCAAGAACCATCTTGGCGCGATGGAATTCAGCGCGCGGGACGGCAACCTGACCTGTCGAACCTTCGAGCTTCGCCTTAATGCCCTGCGCTTCCAGCAATTGCATGATCTGCGCCTTATCCTCGTCGCCGAGTTTCGGGAACAGCGTCACCATAGCCGGTTCACGCAGAAGATAGATTAAAGCCAAGCCAGCAATGATGACGAGGCTGACGAGGATCATTGGAGCGGCACGCACAAAGGCGGGCTGACGCATGAAGCCCTGAAGTGATGAAAAACCTTCCATCATCTTACCGCGCAGCGGTTCCATCCCGCCCGCCGGTGCCGTCATTGCAATCGATTTTGTCTCAGCCACAGCCCCGTCTCCAAAATTTCAACCATTCCCTCGCTGATCGTTGATCAGACCGGCATGGAGACAATGTCCTTATAGGCGCTCAGAAGTTTATTGCGGACCTGCATGGTCGCTTCGAAAGCGAGCGATGATTTTTCGCGCGCCAGCATCACTTTCGTGACATCGACTTCGTCGCCTGCTTCATAAGCCTGTGTGACGGCTGAGGACTGGGCCTGCAGCGCCGAGACTTGTGTCAAGGCGGTTTTGAGATGATCGCCGAAATCGGTTTTGTTCTGGCTGCCTTGCGGCTTCAGAACCTGGCTGGCATTGGCGAGAATATCTTTTGACAGGCTGACAGATGAAACGGTCATTGCTGTAATCCTCACTCTGCGGCCATCAAAGCGCGCTCAAGCGGCACTTCGACAGGACGGAACATTTCACCAAGATCAAGCATCAGATGCTCGCCTTCGATACGCTTGCCGCCGGAGAGAACGAGCGCGCGCTGCAACACGTTTTCGAGCTCGCGCACATTGCCGGGCCAAGCGTAGGTTTCGAGCTTCTCGATCGCTTCTTCCGTGACTTCTGGCAGCTTCGGGAAGCCACCTGCATGCTTGGCGAGGAGCGTCACGGCGATGGGCAGGATATCGCCGGGACGATCAGCCAGAGCTTGCGTCGCCAAGGGGAAGACGTTGAGACGATAGTAAAGGTCTTCGCGGAAACGACCGGCCTTCACTTCTTCGAGCATGTAACGATTCGATGTTGCGATGACGCGCACATCAACCGGAACCGGCTTGGCGCTGCCAAGCGGTGTGACTTCTTTTTCTTGCAGAACGCGCAGGAGTTTCGCCTGGAGTGGGAGCGCCATCTCAGACACTTCGTCGAGCAACAGCGTGCCGCCATCGGCAGCGCGGAAAATGCCCTTGTTGGGATGATGCGCACCGGTAAAAGCGCCGCGCTCATAGCCGAAGAGAACGGCTTCAAGCATTGTGTCTGGCAGAGCCGCGCAGTTGATAGCAATAAAAGGCTCGCGATTCCGTTTGGAGGAATTGTGGAGGTATCGCGAGAAGACTTCCTTGCCGGTGCCTGTCGGACCGACGAGCATGACTGTCACATCGCTCGCCGCTACACGGCGCGCCAGACGCAACAGGTTGAATGTTGAGGGATCGCCCACCGCCACGCCCTGCTCCTCATCGAGGAAGCGCGAGACGACTTCGGCGGTGAAACGCCAATTGTCGGCCGATGGCGTAATACGAAGCGACGACCCATTGAACTCGCCCTTCAGCGCAAAGGCTTCGCCCGGTTCGTCGAGCATCACGATGCGCTCGGCTTTCAACTGGCGGCAAATCTGGGCAAAGCCAGCTGCATCGCGTGCGAGCTTCTTCAGAACAGATGAGGCCAGCAGGAGGCCGCACCGGGTCCATTCGGGTTTGAGACCAGCCAGCGACGCGATCGTCGCGGTGTTCGTCTCATGGCCGCGTCGATGAAGATGGGTCAGCCAAGCTTCGCCATCCACCATGCCGTCGGTAATGCACAACACTGCAGTCACGACACTCTCCACTGGTCGCTTCGTCGGAGAGGCTAGAGCAACAGGCGTGCCAGCAGCTTGAGCGCGGCTCCCGTCTATCCCTGTCAATTTCGGCTAAGTGTAAGATTTTATTAATAAATAAATTCAACTTGAGATCCCAACCCATGCCCCGTTTTGGGGCATTAAGACGCGCTTTTGGGCCTTCTTTCGGCAATGTTGCGCGGAATCTCGACGGTTCGCCTTGTATGCAACTATAGCTTTTGTCAAAAATCCGACAGCAACTCTAGGGTGGGTCTTCGCCGTCGTGACCAAAGACGATGTAATGCGTTATCTGGACCTGCCCAGCACATCGATGCGGGAGGTTTTGCACCTCATCACGCGGGTGGCTCCCCTTTCGACGACCGTTTTCATCAATGGACCGTCCGGCAGCGGCAAGGAGTTTGTTGCCCGCGCGATTCATCTTCTCTCCACGCGCGAAGAAGGCCCCTTCATTGCCCTCAATTGCGGTGCCGTGCCGCGGGATCTGATTGAAGGCGAGCTCTTTGGCAGTGAAAAAGGCGCCTATACGGGATCGGTGAAGACCCGCGCGGGCCTGATCGAGATGGCCGCCGGCGGCACGCTGTTCCTCGACGAAATCGGCGACATGCCGCACGACATGCAGGTTAAGCTCCTGCGTGTGCTCGAAGAACGCGTTTACACGCGGCTCGGGGGCTCGCAACCCCTCAAGGCTGATGTCCGGATCGTTTGCGCAACCCACCGCAATCTTCAGGATCTGATCGACGATCGGCAATTCCGCGAGGATTTGTTCTACCGGATCAATGTCTTCCCGATCATGCTCGATGGTCTTGACCGGCGGCGGGCTGATATTCCTCGGCTGGTCGAATTGATTGCCGAGCGGTTCAAGGATCAAGGCATTGGCCCGATGCCGGTTTTCACCGCCGAGGCCGTCAAAACGCTGCAGGGCGCCGAATGGCCCGGCAATGTCCGCCAGTTACGCAACACGCTTGAGCGCGCCGGTGTTCTCTATGGCGGCGACACCGTCGATGGCGAGCGGATGCAGCAGCTGGTGGGCCCACGCAAAAACATTGATCGTGATGAAGAGGCCCATGCCCTCTGGGACGCGGTTGGCGATCTCGGCCTCTTGGCCGATGCCGCCCTGCCCGATCTTGGGCTCGGAGCACCGGTCTCGGCTGTATTGATGGGCGATGAAGCGGATCCGGCCGGATCTTCTCTAGCGGCTGATCCCCGCATGGTCCTGAAGGCTGCCAGCGAGTTTAACTTGAAGGATCATTTGGCCGAAATCGAGATCGCGTTCATCAAGGCCGCCTTGGCCGAGGCGGGCAATTCAGTGTCGAGCGCCGCGCGGATCCTCGGCTATCAGCGCACGACCCTGATTGAACGGATGCGTAAGTTCTCGGTGCAGCGCGAAGACGCCTAGGCTCAAATCACTCGGCGCGGTTTGCGATCGACCGCCAAGCGTCGGCGATATCGGCCACCGCCTTGCGCACGGTTTCCAAACGCTCGGCCGATGCGACGCGGCTCGCTTCAATCACGTTCACCCGGGCCCATTCGTAGAATTGGCCCAAAGAGACCGCCACCTCGCCGCCCTTTTCGAAATCAAGGCTCGAGCCGAGCACATAGATGATGGTCAGAGCGCGGGTGACTTCCTGGGCGCGGAGGGCGTAGTCCTTTGCCGCGATGGCTGCTTCGGCACGCTCTAGAGCGGATATCAGTTCACGATAAAGGATCTCGACGAGACCATGGGCATCAGCCCCATCAACGAAGAAATCCTGCTCGGCTTGCTGGTAGGCGCGGATGGCGTTGCGGTGAAGCATGGGGGCACCCCGAATGGTATGGACAATGCAGATAACGGTTGCCCGACCGGAATATTTAGCGTCTTGCCGCTACGGCATTATGACCAGCTCTCCCCACCCACTCATTACTGGCACAGGACTTGCTGATTAGGGCTCCGAGAAGGCGATTTCGATCGCTTCATCAACGGTTTCCAAGGAGCAGGAGAGAAACCATGCTGTCGATTATCATGTCCGGGCTGAATGTGGCCCAGAAAGATCTGGCCGTTACGGCCAATAATTTGGCCAACGCCAATACCGCCGGCTATAAGAAGTCGAGCGCCAATTTCGTGGACGTGTTTGCGAATGACCCGTCCGCTAACCCGAAGACGGCGATTGGCGCCGGCGCGATGACCGACATTGTGGCGCGCGACACCAGCCAAGGTGCCATGAGCTCGACCGGTCGCGTCACCGACCTTGCGATCGCCGGTCAGGGCTATTTTGTTCTCAACGCAGCTCCGGGAGCAGACAATCCGAACTTTGTGTTCAGCCGCGCCGGTTCCTTCGGTATGGATTCGGAAGGCTTCTTGGTCACCTCGTCGGGTGCCCGCGTTCAGGTTGTTGGTGGCGCCGGTCCTGCCGATGAAGCGCCCGAGTCTCCCGCCAGTGCGAGCGGCTCTGAAGCGCAGACGGACGACGCCCAGATCAAGACGACGCTCGAGGGCGGCGCTACCCTTCAGGGTATCACGATCAACCCGAAGGGCCTGATCGCCGCGACTTACTCTGACAATTCGGTCAAGTATTACGGCTATGTCGCCGTGGCCAACTTCCCGAACGCTTCGGGCCTGAAGCCGATTGGCAACAGCAACTTCGTCGCCAGCGGTGATAGTGGCGTTCCGGGCATTTCGGCTGGTGGCGCTCCGAACGCGGGCGACATCATGTCCGCCACGATCGAACAGTCGAATGTCGACATCACGCAGGAATTGATGAAGATGCTGCGTGCGCAACAGCTCTACAATGGCAATGCGCGCATGTTGCAAACGGCTGTCGAAGTCTCGTCGCGTCTGACCGACAAGATCTGACGACACATTTTATCGCTCGTCCGCCTAATATGAGGCGGACGGTGGCGACCTATCGGGAGCGTAAGTATGTTCGCTGCAATCGGCTTTGTCCTGCTTTTCGTCTTCGTGTTCGGTGTTTATATCGTGCACGGTGGCGATATGGGCCCGATCATCAAAGCCGCCCCGTTCGAAGTCGCCACAATTCTGGGTGCCGGCATCGCGGCCATGCTCATCGGCAATGATATCGGCACGATCAAAGGGGTCGCGGGCGGCTTCGGCAAGGTGTTCGGTGGACCGAAATGGAAGAAGCAGGATTTTCTTGACGTTATCTTTCTTGTGTCGCGTCTGATGAAAATTCTCCGCGTCGACGGCCCGGTAGCGCTTGAAGCGCATGTCGAAAGCCCGGAATCGAGCGCCATTTTCAGTGAATATCCACGGATCCTCGCGGATCATCATGTGCTCCATCTTATTACGGACACGATCCGTTTGATGGTCATTTCGTCGGGCAATCTGAATGCCTATGCGGTTGAAGAAGTGATGGACACCGCGATCAAGGAACATGTGCATCACGCGAACCATCCGGCGCATGCGCTGGCTGCACTTGCCGGCGCGCTGCCGGCGCTCGGCATCGTCGCGTGCGTGTTGGGCGTGGTGAAAACCATGGGCGCGATCGATCAACCGCCGATCATTCTCGGCGGCCTCATCGGTTCGGCGCTCGTCGGCACCTTCTTGGGCGTGTTCATGGCCTATGGCATCGTGGAACCCATGGCTCAACGTCTTGCCGCTGTCGTGAAGGAAGAAGCGCAGATCTATCACGTTGTGAAGCAGATCATCGTTGCCTCGCTGCATGGTCACCCGCAGCCGCTCGTCATTGAAGCGGCCCGCGTGGCGATCAGCCATCACAATCAGCCGAGCTTCGGCGAAGTGTTCGACGGCTTGAGAGGCAAGTAATCAATGGCCGAAGCCAAAAAGGCGGACAGCAAAAAGGGCGGCGAGGCTGAAAAGCCCGTTGCCCCGATTATCATCAAGAAAATCCAGGGCGAAGAAGCTGCTGGACACGGTGGCGCTTGGAAAATCGCGCTCGCCGACATGATGACCGCCATGATGGCGTTCTTCCTTTTGATGTGGCTCTTGGGCGCAACAACGGAAGCGCAACGCAAATCGATTGCCGATTATTTCAAGCCAACGCCGAAGAGCCGCATTCAGATGGGCCAACTCGCTGGTTCAAACGGTGTTCTCGGTGGACGGTCTGTGCTTGATCCGGAAGGCTTGCCGAACGCCGCGATGCAGACATCGCTGCTTGATTTGCAACAACCTGAAGATACCGAAGGCGGCAGGGATCGTACCAAGGGTGGCGAGACCGGCGAAAATGACGCGCGTATGCCCGGCACCGATCCCAACGCTGAAAATACCGGCGGCACGAAGGGCAAGGACAAGGATTCGGCCGAGAGTGGTGGCGGCAAGGGACAAGACAAGGATCTGAACGAAAATCAGAAGCAACAAATCGCTGCTGAAGTCGAACAGAAATCCTTCGAGCAATTGGAAAAAGAATTAAAAGAAAAGCTGAAGAGCGACACTGCGCTCCAGCAACTTGAAGGTCAGGTCCGTTTCATCCGCGACAAGGAAGGCCTGCGCATCGAAATCATCGACAAGGCTGATTTCTCGATGTTCGGCGTTGGCACTAATCGCCTTTTGCCGCGCGCGCAGCAATTGATCGATGAAATCGCAAAATCTGTTTCAACCATGCCGAACAAGGTGACAGTGCGCGGCCATACGGACAGCTTGCCCTTTGCTAATCCCGAACAGAAGAACAATTGGACGCTTTCTGCTGAACGTGCTGAGACAACGCGCCAATTGCTCGAACGCCGCGGCGTGCCGCCAGAACGTTTTTCCAAGATCGAGGGCGTCGCGGATACCGATCCATTCAATTCCGCCGATCCGCGCGATCCCCGAAACCGCCGCATCTCGATCACACTGAAATATCCCGACCAATAAGGCCGATTGGCCCACAACTTGCAGAAATCACACCCTAAGGGTTCCGACGACGGATTTCTGACGGAGACGTTTCATGGTGCTGGACCGCCTTAAAGGCCTGCTTTTCGGTTCAATCCGCAAGATCGACATTCATTGTGGCTCGGCTTCGGTCGGAACTATGATGAAATCGGGCATCGTTGCCTCCTTGGCTGGTTTTCAAGTCTCTGTGCCGATTTCGGTGAAGCCGCCGGAGCGGAACGTCGAGTTCGTGACGGTTTACTACAATGCCGGGCTTTTCCGTCCGGCCCATGCCGATGTGATGGTTTTGCAGTAATCCAGTTAGGTCTCATCAACCCCGTTCCGTATTCTACCGGCGCGGAATGGGTTTCATGGATTGCGCACCAGAATTGGCTGTGGCAAGGTAAAGGACCTTCGGGACCCTTTTCCTTCGCGCCGCCATGTCCGAATCTCATCCCGCGTCGAATTTGCCCGCCTTGGTTGGACCTCGTTCCGGCCAGGTTGAGGTTTATCGTCCGGGTCATGACGAGTTTGAGCGTGAGCCACCGATCGAAGTCGTTATCGACGCCGATCAGATCAAGGAAAAGATCATCGACTATCTCGGCGCGGTTCTGGCGCGCTGCTGGGTCGAACGTGACCTGCTGGACGCCATTGAGGCTGACCCGCACCGCACGTTACGTCACCTCGGCATTCTTCTACCGTCCGAGATCGACATTAAGGTGGAGCGCCCCGGTAAGACCCGGCCTCGTCTCGTGATTTACGAGTATAATCAAAGCCGTAGCTTCCGCCGTCGCATCTGCTATCTGCAGTTGATTATGATGGCTGGTCAGTAAGCCGCGCCCGCGTTCCACCAATTCCCATCTCAACCAGATGAAGACGCTCCGGCGCAAACCGCCAGGGCACGATGTCACGCGGGACCGTTTTCGGCAGTGCCGCACCAGCGCCATGATCCAGCCATTGGCCCGAGAGCCCTAATTGGCGCAAAAGCGCCTCGCCAAGAGGAGCGCCCGCCAGAGACAGGGCGCGCGGGGTGAGCTCTGTCTCACCCGAGAAAACCTCGTGAAAACTAGCCCAAGGGTAGCCGTCTAATAGACTTGGTAGGGATTTCAGGCGGTCAGCGATCACCGCCTCTTCAAAGCCTGCAAAGCGCAACTGGCCGAGCACATTGCAAAAGAGAACGGCTGCATCAGGCTCCTTGGCGAGGAGATCAGGTGCTTCGACGAAAAAATCGCCGCGGATCCATTCGGCCAACTGGGCGTCCGGATGCAGGCGCCGGAATAATAAACGGGCCCATCCATCAGGGTCGACGGCGATGATGCGATCAAACCGGCGCAGGAATGCGTCCGGAAGGCACCAACCAGCACTTGGCCCGACCAAAATCAGGCTGCGCGAGGAGGGCTGCCAGCGCTCAAGGAATGTGGAAAGCGCGTTCCGAAAAGGTGCCCAGAGTGTCCTGTGACGGAGAAAGGCCCGACCATGCCACCGCAGACCACCGCTGCGGCCGGGCGTCACGCGGCTCAATGGCCGCCCTTCTTCTTGTCAGCAACCGGGGGCGCGGGCGGCGCGCCATCTTCCGGATAGCATTCGCTGGCGCTGCGAGATCCCGATTTCGAGGTCATGCCCTCTGGGCAAGCGATGGGATAGACCGCACCCGAGGGGGCATAAAAACCCGGCACGGCCGGTTTGCAGATATTGCCAGCGGCAAAGGTCCCAGCCTCGCATTTAGGGAGTGCGTTGCCTGTCAGGGATGACGGCTTGGTCGGCTTCGGTTTGGGCGGATCTGCCGGTGGCTTGGGCTCGGACGCTAAAGCGGTATGGCCTCCCAACACCAAGGCGGCGGCGACCAAAAGCGGCTTCATACGGGAAAGGGATAGCGAACGCGCAACCATGCGACGATGAGCCTGATCCGCGGGCGTCCTGTCAAGCTCTGCGGCTGAGGCATTGCGCCCCGGGGACCCGGGCGGTAACAGACAGGCAGGTTTTACGCCCCGGGATCCCGCTATCATGTCGTCACTCAAACTCGTTGCCTTCGACGCCGAAGATCTGGCTGTGGTCTCGGCGCATCTCGAAGAATCGACGCTGACACGCGCCGACATGGCGTTTCTGCCGAAAGCCCAGCGCTTTGCCCTCGTCGTCAAACGGCGCGACCGAGAGGATGCCACCGCCCCCCATCATTTGACGGGGCTGCATTTCGAACGGGTGACCCGCGTACAGACGCTCGGCATGTCCCATGACGAACACGCAGCTTTGACGCTGATCGGCCTCGGCTTCACGCTGAAGGATGATCCAGCGGGGCAGGTTTCACTTCTGTTTGATGGCGGCATTGTGATCAAACTTGATGTCGAATGTCTCGAAGCGCAGATGGCCGATCTCGCCGATCTGGAGACCGGGCCATGACAATGCGGCTCGATGCCCGCGCCAGTGATTTCGAGACGAGCTTTCGCGCGCTTCTCGCGATGAAGCGAGAAGTGTCGGAGGACGTTGACCGTGCTGCAAAAGAGATTATCGACGCGGTGATTGCGCGTGGCGATGAAGCCGTCATCGCCTTCACGGAAAAGTTCGACGGGCTCGCACTTACGCCCGCGACGCTGCGGATTACAAACGCAGAAATCGATGCCGCGATGGCGCAATGCGCGCTCGAACAAAGTGACGCACTCAAACTCGCGCGCGACCGGATCGAAGCGTATCACCTCCAGCAGAAAC
>VERN01000112.1 GCA_018882635.1 Beijerinckiaceae bacterium
GCGCAAGAGTGATGGCGTAGGGCCTAAGAATCGGCGATGCCTGCGCTCCTCATTCTGGAGATCGCCATGATCCAATTGCGTTCCGCCGCAGGGGCTGCTGTTGTCGCCTTTGGCTTCGTCGTGCCGGCGTTGGCGGCGCCATTCGAGTTCATGGCACCTCCGCAGACAGACCTGAACCGCCTCTATCGTCTCGACAAAGCCAGTGGCGAGGTCACCGCCTGCCAATATTTCCAGAAGGAGGGGACGCTGGGCATTACCCTGTGTTTTCCGGCGGGTGAAGGCGCTGGGCGGCAGGAACCGGGGGATTATGCTCTTGTGACCTCTCGCCATGAGCGGGAAGGCGGGATCTTTCGCGTGGAGAGCCGCACGGGCGCTGTGAGCATCTGTTTCGTCTATCAAGAAAAAGTGGTCTGCACGCCGCAAGACCGGCCCAAATAGGCTTATCCCGCGCAAAAACTCAGCGAATCCGCAACCCGGCTTTGGTGCCGCCGGAGAGCCGTGCTAGACAGCGGCCGTCCGGCCTGACCGCAGGAGCGTCCCATGCATTTGAATGATCCCACCTTGCTACGCCCACAATGCCTGATCGGCGGCGAATGGTCTGGCTCGCCCGTCGACCCGGTAGAGAACCCTGCGACCGGTGAGATCATTGCCTCGGTGCCCCGTTTTGGCGCCCTCGAGGCCGAAAAGGCCGTGGCCGCGGCGCATGCCGCCTTTGGTCCCTGGGCCAAAAAGACGGCCAAGGAACGCTCAGCCATTTTGCGCAAATGGTTCGATCTCATCATCGCGGCCAAAGACGATATTGCCACGATCATGACGAGCGAGCAGGGCAAGCCTTTGGCCGAAGCCAAGGGTGAAGTCGATTATGCCGCATCCTTCATCGAGTATTACGCCGAAGAAGCGAAGCGCATTTATGGTGAGACGCTGCCCTCGCATCGCGCCGATGCGCGCTTGATCGTGCTCAAACAGCCGATCGGCGTGTGCGCAGCGATCACGCCGTGGAATTTCCCGGCTGCCATGATCACGCGCAAGGTTGCACCTGCCATTGCAGTTGGTTGTACGGCCGTCATCAAGCCAGCGCCGGAAACACCGTTGACCGCCTTGGCGCTTGGCGTGCTGGCCGAGCGGGCGGGGATTCCCGCTGGCGTGCTCAACATCATCACAGGCGACGCACCTGCCATTGGTGGGGTGTGGACATCTGATCCGCGCGTGCGTTTCGTCGGCTTCACCGGTTCGACGGAGGTCGGCAAGATTTTGATGCGCCAGGCCGCTTCGACGGTCAAAAAAGTGGGTCTCGAACTCGGCGGCAATGCGCCTTTTATGGTGTTCGATGATGCCGATCTCGATGCGGCGGTTGAAGGTGCGATCCTTTCGAAATATCGCAACATGGGTCAGACCTGTGTGTGCGCCAATCGCATCTATGCGCAGGATGGCATTTACGACGCCTTTGTCGAAAAGCTTGCCAAGCGCGTGATGGATTTGAAAGTCGGCAACGGTATGGAAGTGGGTGTCCAACAAGGCCCGCTGATCAATATGGAAGCCGTTGAAAAAGTCGAAAGCCATGTGAAGGACGCGGTCGCCAAGGGCGGCAAGATTGTTGTCGGCGGCAATCGTCACGCACTCGGCCGCACATTTTTTGAGCCGACCGTGATTGCAAATGTGACGACAAAAATGCTTGTCGCCAAAGAAGAGACGTTCGGTCCCTTGGCTCCGGTGTTCCGCTTCAAAGATGAGGCGGATGTCATCGCGCAAGCCAATGACACGCAATATGGCCTCGCCGCCTATTTCTATGCGCGGGATCTCGGTCGCGTCTTCCGCGTCGCTGAAGCGCTTGAATATGGCATGGTCGGGATCAACACGGGCGCGATTTCGACTGAGCTCGCACCTTTCGGCGGCATGAAAGAATCCGGCCTCGGCCGCGAAGGGTCTCGCCACGGCGTCGAGGAATTTGTCGAGATTAAATATCTCTGCCTTGCGGGGCTTGATACATGAACCTTGAAGATCTCAAACGCGAAGCTGCTGCGCGCGCCGTTGCTCTAGTCAAGGACGGTATGAAGCTCGGCCTCGGCACGGGGTCGACAGCGAAGCATTTCGTCGATCTTCTTGGCGAACGGGTGAAAAACGAAAATCTGCGCGTCATTGGTGTTCCGACATCCGAAGCCACACGGCAACAGGCCGCCGCTTTGGGCATTCCCCTGTCGACGCTTGATGAAACACCAGAGCTTGATCTGACCATCGATGGCGCGGACGAAATTGATCCGCAGCTGCGTCTGATCAAGGGTGGCGGCGGAGCACATCTGCGCGAGAAGATTGTCGCTTTGGCATCAAAGCGCATGATCGTGATTGCGGATGCAACAAAGGAAGTTGAGACGCTTGGCCGCTTCCCTTTGCCGCTGGAAGTGATTCCCTTTGGCCTTCCCGCAACGCAGCGCCAAATTGCAGCCATTTTCGCACGTCATGGCCTTCAAGGTGAGATGACGATGCGCATGAAGGACGGCGCACCCTTTCGCACGGACAGCGGCAATTGCGTGCTCGATGCACATCTCGCGCGCATCCCCGATCCTGATGCACTGGCACTGCACCTTGATGGTGTGACAGGCCTCGTGGAACACGGACTTTTCATCGGCATCGCCAAGGGCGCTTTCCTTGCGACGCCATCTGGTATCAAGACCCTCGGTTCGGTTGCCTGATGGTGACCACCCCTTTCATGGAGTTGAACTCGTGACGATCCGTAAAATCCTTTTCACCGGCCTCGCTGCCGCTTTTCTTGTAAGCCCGGTTGTTGCGCAGACTGTCCCGGCACAAAATCCGGCACAGCAGGCGGCACCGCAATTGCCTGAACCGAGCCCGCAGGCTTTGGCATTGGGTCGTGAATTGATTGTTGCCGCTGGCGTCAGCCGTTCGTTTGACGGTGTCGTTCCGCAGCTCATGATCGAATTGCAGCAAAGCATCATTCAGGTGCGTCCGCAGGTCGTGAAAGATCTTGATGAGGTTCTCATCCAGATTAAGCCTGAGTTTGACGGCCAACGCGCTGAGATGATCACACAGGCCGCAAAAGTGTATGCACGCACGCTGAGCGAAGCGGATATGAAAGATGCATTGGCATTTTTTAAGTCAGCCGCGGGCCAGCGTTATGTTGCGGCCCAGCCTGTGATGCTTGATCAGCTCTTTTCCGAAATGCAGGTCTGGTCGCAGAAACTCAGCGAGCTGATCATGAAGCGCGTTCGCGAAGAAATGAAGAAGCGCAAAATCGATCTCTAAGGAGCGTTTGCGATGGCCGCATACGATTGCGATCTGTTTGTAATCGGCGGCGGATCGGGCGGTGTGCGCGCCGCCCGAATTGCAGCGGGTTATGGTGCACGCGTAAAGCTCGCTGAAGAAAGCCGCATGGGTGGCACATGTGTCATCCGCGGCTGCGTGCCTAAAAAACTTTACGTTTACGCTAGTCGTTTCGCGCAGGATTTCGAAGATTCGGCCGGGTTCGGCTGGGCTGTAAAGGGAACGCAATTCAATTTTTCGCAATTGAAGGCGGCGAAAGATAAGGAAATCGCTCGTCTGGAGAATGCCTATAAGGGCAATCTTGAGCGTGTTGGTGTCGAGACGATTGCCGCACGTGCGACGATCACGAGCCCCAATACTGTGCGCCTCTCCGACGGGCGGGATATTTCGGCAAAATATATTTTGGTCGCGACCGGTGGGCGGCCTTTTCTGCCAGAAGCCGTGCCCGGCATTCACTTGGCCGATAATTCCGATGATTTCTTTGAATGGAATGATTTACCTGCATCCGTCATCGTCGTGGGGTCGGGCTATATTGGTGTTGAGTTTGCGTGCCTTCTTAATCGGCTTGGTGTGAAAACCACCCTGATCTTCCGCAGTCCCAAACCGCTGCCATCCTTTGATGAAGATCTTCGCGATCATCTGGTGAAGGCGCTTGAGGCGCAAGGGATCGCGATCAAAGCCAATCATGAAATTGCACGGATTGATGGGCATCATGGTGCGCTTTCAGCCACATTAAAGGACAACACGTCGCTTGCCGCCGAGCGGATTATTTATGCATCGGGTCGTGTGCCGAACACCAAAGGGCTGGGCCTGGAGAATGCCGGAGTAGTGACCGGCAAACGCGGCGAGATCCCGGTCGATGAATTGTCACAAACAATCACGCCATCGATCTATGCGGTTGGCGACGTGACAGACCGGATTGCTTTGACGCCCGTTGCCATTCGTGAAGGGCACGCTTTTGCCGACACAGTATTTGGCGGCAAGCGTATTGCCGTGGCGCACGGTGCGGTTCCGACGGCGGTGTTCACGACGCCGGAAATCGGAACAGCAGGCCTTACTGAAGCACAGGCACGCTCAGCCTATAAAAAAATCACAATTTATAAAACCGACTTCCGTCCGATGAAGGCGACGTTAGCCGGGAGCACCGAGCGCACCTTCATGAAATTGATCGTCGATGGTGAAACAGACCGTGTGCTTGGCGTTCATATTCTCGGCGAGGCTGCAGGCGAAATGATCCAGCTCGTCGGGATTGCTCTGCACATGGGCGCAACCAAAACGGATTTCGACGCGACGATGGCCGTTCACCCTACGGCTGCAGAAGAACTCGTGACGATGCGGACGCCGTTTTCCGTCGATTGATTATTTACGGGACCGGCGGCGTGCTGGTGGGTTCGGGTGTCACGCGTTGCGGCGTAGGCCGTGCCATGATGCGCCACACAACAAAGAGCACGATCAGCAAATGCGCGACGGCATTGTGAACAAACAGCATAGCTTGGCCGAATTCTGTCATCAGGCTTGAGGCGACAAGCGGCCCAACCACCGCTCCGGCACAATAGAGAAACAGCAAGGTTGAGGAAATCGCCACACCCTTCTCGGTGCCCATGCGGTCAAAAACATGCGCGGTGATGAGCGGGTAAATGACGGGTTGCATCGTGCCAAGCAGAAACCCGGCAACATAAAGCCAGATCGGTGGTGCAGCGCCCATTAGAGCGAGGATGATTTCGACGATCATGGCGAGCGTTGATGTCACCGCGATCACATAACGCCGGTCGATACGGTCAGATAATTTTCCAATCGGGTATGGCGAGAGCGCGGACGCGACAATGACCGATGTCATAAAGCTTGCGACAGCGGTTGGTCCCAAACCCATTTTTTCAATATAAGCCGGCGCGATTGACCAGAACGTGCCATTGGCGAGACCAACCAGCGTAATGCCAACAATACCGATGGGCGCAGCACGCCACATCGCGCCCAGAACAAGCCGTCCCTTCGGCGGCAGGGGGGGCGGCTCGGCCTTCGTCATCGCCATCGGCAAAAGTGACAGCATGACGAAAGCGGCCGTTGCGGAAAACAATTCAAAGGATTTGGGATTGGCGATGCGGAGCCATTGCTGGCCAAAAGCCGAGCCCATGAAGTTCACGACGTTATAAAGCGCGAGCAACCGGCCGCGATTGCCACTATCGGCTTTTGAGGAGATCCAGCTTTCAACGATGGTGTAGAGGCCTGCGAAACAAAAACCGATGGCTGCCCGCAGAAACGACCAAGCGATGAGATCGGTGGCAATTGGGAAGCCGAGCGTCGCCACGGCCACAATCGCTGCATAGGCGGCGAAGGCGCGGGTATGGCCCGCGCGGCGCACGATGGCGGGTGTCATCCATGTCCCGGCGAACATGCCAAGGAAATAGGCGGATCCGATGAAGCCGATATCCTGCTGGCTGAAGCCGACCATCGCCGCTTTGAGCGGGACGAGCGTATTCAGCAG
Source organism: Beijerinckiaceae bacterium (assembly GCA_018882635.1). Taxonomy (GTDB): domain Bacteria; phylum Pseudomonadota; class Alphaproteobacteria; order Rhizobiales; family Beijerinckiaceae; genus TNE-4. Next base: position 5,759 of record VERN01000112.1, read on the forward strand.
GCCATTGCCTGAAATCATCAGGAAGACGGCCACAAGCACTGGGGCGAGGGTCAAAAGCACGGCGGGCACGCGGAAACGGCTCCGGGAGAGGGGGTCCGGGGTGCTTACCTTCGGGGATTCGGCACCCTAGCGCCATGGGTTTGCGCGCAATGCTGGAATGAACGGGGCGGCTCCGCTATAGAAACCGCCTGGAAAGGTCGGCAAACCCGGCCAAAGAGCGTGGAGACTGATCATGACAGACCGTTGGAGCCCTTCGAGCTGGCGCACGAAGCCGATCCAGCAGGTCCCTGCCTATCCGGATCAGGGTGAGCTTGAGGCCGTTGAACACCAACTCTCTGGCTTTCCACCGCTCGTCTTCGCGGGTGAAGCGCGGAAGCTGAAGCGCACGCTTGCCAAAGTGGGGCAGGGCGAGGCGTTCTTGCTTCAGGGCGGCGATTGTGCGGAGAGTTTTGCTGAGCATTCGGCCGACAATATCCGCGATTTCTTCCGGCTCTTCCTCCAGATGGCCGTTGTGCTGACCTTTGCCGGGGCTTCCCCCGTTGTGAAAGTGGGTCGCGTTGCGGGCCAGTTCGCAAAGCCGCGTTCGGCCCCGACGGAGAAGATCGGCGACGTTGAATTGCCGTCCTATCGTGGCGACATCATTAATGGCATCGAATTCACGCCAGATGCGCGCATCCCCGATCCGCGTCGTCAGCTGATGGCCTATCGCCAATCGGCCGCTACACTGAACCTTCTGCGCGCGTTTGCCACAGGCGGTTATGCCAATTTGGAAAACGCGCATCGTTGGATGCTCGGCTTCGTCAAGGATAGCCCGCAATCGGGCCGTTATGATGAGCTCGCTGAGCGCATCACCGAAACGCTCGACTTCATGCGCGCGATTGGGCTTGATCCCGAAGCGCATCCCGAAATGCGATCGACCGATTTCTACACATCGCATGAAGCCTTGTTGTTGGGCTATGAGCAGGCGTTGACGCGCGTCGATTCAACATCAGGCGATTGGTATGCCACCTCGGGTCACATGATCTGGATTGGCGATCGCACACGCCAGCCTGATCACGCGCATATCGAATATTGCCGCGGCATTAAAAACCCGATCGGTTTGAAATGCGGCCCGTCGCTGAAGCCGGATGAATTGATCAAGCTGATCGATCAGCTCAATCCCGATAATGAAGCAGGCCGTCTGACGTTGATTGCGCGCTTTGGTGCGGAAAAGGCCGGTGAGCATTTGCCAGCGCTTGTGCGTGCGGTGAAAAAAGAAGGCCGCAATGTCGTGTGGTCGTGCGATCCGATGCATGGCAACACGGTCAAGGCGGGGTCGGGGTATAAGAACCGTCCTTTCGATCTGATCTTGTCGGAAATTGCGACGTTCTTCGACGTCCATCGCGCGGAAGGAACGGTCGCCGGTGGTATTCATCTTGAGATGACTGGCAAGAACGTCACGGAATGCACCGGCGGCGCGCGGGCAATTTCGGATGAAGAATTGCAGGATCGTTATCACACCCATTGCGATCCACGTCTGAATGCCGAACAGGCTCTCGAAGCGGCATTCCTTGTCGCTGAGCGCTTGAAGAAGGAAAAGCTAGCGCGTGGCCGTACGGTTCCGGCCGCAGCTGAATAATTGATAGAAAATCAATCAAAGAAAAAGGCGGGGTAATGTCCCGCCTTTTTTGGTTTTGTAATCAGAATTTAAGGGCAAGTCCACCGCGTGCGAGATTGCTTGACGCGGTTTCACCCTTGAGTGGCCCAGCCGTCATGTAATTATACTGCGCGCGCAAAAGAACATTGTCTAACAACGCATATTCGAAGCCGAGCCCGAACGAGAACGTCGCTGCATAGGCATCCTTTGTATAGCTGCCGCGGAAAGGACCTTTTATGCTTCTAGAGCGAAAGTCTCCTGCCACTTCGATGGTATGATTTTCTGTTGCGTACATTGTGGTATCAATTTTGACCCGAGAAACGCCGAGGCCAACAAGCGCATAAGGCATAAACCGCCCATAGGCATAACCGGCGCGTCCGTTCAAAAGCGCAAAATCAAGCATTTGCGTTTTGTTGCTGTAAACGAGTGTGGCGCCCACTTTTTCCACCGCCGCGGTACCATCGGCGAGAGTGACGGCATTAGCTTCAAACGTGCGGGATTGATCGAACGAACCTTGCGCATTCAAGGCAGGTGAGAATTTTCCATACTCTAATTCCCCACCGACAACGAGCCGCTCCATCATGACGTTGATACCGGCATGCAGCGAATAGACACCGCCGCTCGCCGTCATGTCTTGCGCGGATGCCTTGGCAAGGGCCTTGGCTTTTTCAGCATAAGCCCACGCGGGCACGGTTATGTCCACCATCGTCGAGGCGAGTTCGCCAGCGTTGATATTGGTCGAGTTATAGCCACCCATAATCGCGACATAGCCGCCCGACCAATCATAGGTGGGAATATCGGATGACACGTCCGACGAGGACCACGGCCAAGGTATTGCGCCGAGATCTGCCGCATGGGCAATCGTGATCATCAACGGCGCAAGCAATCCAAGGGCTTGCGCCGTTTGGCGAGCGTTTCGCATCAACTGCCTCCCGACTTCGTTCGCTTAGAAGCGGATACCTGCGCCGATTTTGCCGACCTGAATTTTGGTATCCTGTCCGACGACGCTATCGAGCTGCACATAATCATATTGTGCGCGCAGCATGATCTGATCGGTGATCGCATAGTCGATGCCAGCGCCACCGCCATAGGCGAGCGTGGTCTGGTTTTTATTGATCGAATTAGTGGCGCTTCCCGTCACGATCCCTGTGGCGGTTGTGTATTGTTCGATCGAACCTGTTCCTTGCGCGACAAAACGCGCGCCGCCGATGCCGACAAAGGCGTAAGGCAAGAAACGATCATAGGCATAGCCAAGGCGCGCTTTCACGAGACCATAATCAGTGACTTTGCTGACAGTTTCAGCGCCAACGATGAGCGATTGGGTAGGAGCGCCGGGAAGTGTGATGCCGCGGTTAGGATCGGGATAAAAGCAGATCGTGCTCGCACCAAACTTGCCGAAGAAGGCGGTGTAATCGAGTTCAGGTCCGAACACGAGATTGCCCGCAACGAAATTATATCCGGCGAAGAAACCGCCGCCCCATTGATGGGAATCATAGGTACCGGGGAGAGAGGCCGCATATTGCCGAACAATATCGGCATAGGCGTAATTGGCGGGAATGGCACCGGCCACGAGTGTCTGGTCGAATTGTTCGCGGTTGAACTGGCCCCACCCATAAGCGGCGTGAATGCCGGCGTAAAAACCGGCCCAAGTGAACATCACAGGCAGAGCGGGCGGCGGCTCGGGCGGTCGGCGCGGAAGATCGGCGGCCTGCGTCATGAAGGTGGTGGCGGGAAGGGCGAGGGCGGCCAGCGCTAAGGAAAGGCGGGGCCGAGAAAAACAAGCCATGGAAAAATCCTCTTCAGCAACGGCAAAACGCAATGGAACTGAGAGGGAGGATAGCTTCGTTCAGGCTAAATTAGGGTTAACGTAACGGAACATGTCCGAGAGCAGAAATGCAAAATCAACCTTGCAGTCAGTTTCTTGTTTTTTCTGCCATTCAAGGCGAGATGAGACGCGGACCCATGGAGGGGTTCTCCCATGACTCTTTTCGTTTCACACGGCGCGCCGAACCTGATC
>VERN01000314.1 GCA_018882635.1 Beijerinckiaceae bacterium
CACGCCAAGCCCCTGCGCGCAGGCCGCCGCATCATCAAGACTGATTGATGATGTAAATTTATAAGGCAACATCACGCAATGGACGCGCTCGGCGCCCAACGCATCAACCGCCATGGCCGCGCAGAGTGCGGAATCGATGCCGCCCGACAAACCAAGAACGACGCCCGGAAAACGGTTCTTCTCGACGTAATCTTTCAGACCAAGCACACATGCGGCGTAATCAGCTTTATCGCCCTCTGGCTCGATTGCTTTTTCGCCAGCGACAGGAACGAACCCGTCAGCTCCGCGCCGCCATTCCACAACAGTGATGGCTTCGGAAAAAGATGGCATGCGCAAAGCGAGTGCAGCGTCGGGACCCAGAACAAACGAGGCGCCGTCGAACACCAATTCATCCTGCCCGCCGACCTGATTGAGATAGGCGAGCGATAGGCCGCTTTCCGCCACGCGCGCGACAGCGATGTTCAGTCGGGTATCGGCCTTGTCGCGCCAATAGGGTGAACCGTTTGGCACCAGCAATAATTCTGCGCCGGTCTCAGTCAGACATTCGACAACGGCGTCCGTCCAGATATCTTCGCAAATCGGTAAGCCGACGCGCACGCCACGGATCGACACGGGGCCCGGCATCGGCCCGGGCACAAAGACGCGCTTTTCGTCGAACACACCATAATTCGGCAGATCGACTTTAAAACGCACCGCGGCAATCACGCCGCCATCAAGCCAAGCATAGGCATTGTGCAAATGCCCCTTCTCAACCCAAGGCAGCCCGATGAGAATACCTGGGCCGCCATCAGCCGTGACCCGCGCAAGCCTTTCGCATGCGGCGCGACAGGCATCTTGGAAAGCGGGCTTGAGCACGAGATCTTCCGGCGGATAGCCAGCCAGAAACATCTCGGGCAACATCACCGCATCGGCTGACTGGGCAGCAGCGAAGTCCCGCACCTTCAGCGCCAGCGCCGCATTGCCCTCGATATCACCGAGAACCGGGTTGAGCTGGGCGAGCGCCACGCGGAGGCGGTCAGGCCGGGAGGATGAAGGCGGTATGGACATGGGGCGGGTTTAACAAGGCCCGCCCTGCGCCGCAATGAGCCGGGCTTAGCTGAATGCGTAAGCGTCCATCATCAGGACACCATATTGCTGGCTCGAATGAATGCGTTCGCCCCGCGCGCCCTTCCCCGCCGCCCCTAGCGCCACGAAGAAGGGCAAGAGGTGCTCGGGCGTGGGGTGGTTTTCACGCGCGAACGGACCGTGCTGCCAATCGAGCAAGGCAGGAACGTCACCAGAGGTGGCCTTTTCATCCAGCCAATCGCCAAAGGCTCGGACCCAATCGGGCGCGGGCGTATCAAATTGATAACCGCCACGGAAGAATTCGTGGAGGTTATGGGTCGCAGCACCGGACCCAATGATCAGCACGCCCTTATCCGCCAAGGGCTTGAGGGCCTCACCGAGCTTATAATGCCAAGCGGCATCATGATTGGGGCTAACCGATAATTGCACGACAGGAATATCGGCTTCCGGCCGCAGAAGCGCCATTGGCACCCACGTGCCATGATCATAGCCCCGCCGATCATCAAGACTAGGCGTAAAGCCAGCCGCTTGAAGCGCCAAAGCGGCTTCTTGCGCTAAAGCGGGCGAGCCCGGCGCGGGATAGACAATCGTCCGTAACTCGGGCTCGAAGCCGCCGAAATCATAAATCATAGGCGGATGAACAGCGCTCGTCAGAACCGGCTCTCTCGCCTCAAAATGCGCGGTCACAACGATGATGCCGCGATAATGACCAAGGTCGCGCCCGTAAGACGCCAGAAAATCCCGCGCTTCAGAATTGTGCAGGATCAGGTTCGGCGCGCCGTGTGAAACGAAAAGAGTCATGGGAGAACCCCTCCATGGGTCTGCGTCTCATCTCGTCTTGAATGGCTGCGAACGCAAGAAACTGGCTGCAAGGTTGATTTTGCATTTCTGCCCTTTCAGACGGATTCCGTTACGTTAACCCTAATTTAGCCTGAACGAAGCTATCCTCCCTCTCAGTTCCATTGCGTTTTGCCGTTGCTGAAGAGGATTTTTCCATGGCTCGTTTTACTCGGCCCCGCCTTTCCTTAGCGCTGGCCGCCCTCGCCCTTCCCGCCACCACCTTCATGACGCAGGCC
>VERN01000113.1 GCA_018882635.1 Beijerinckiaceae bacterium
CTCATAGGATCACCCGCTTTTTCAGGCTTTCGGCTGATTTTCCAACACTTCGTCAAAGGTGCGCAGGCCGGCCTTTTGTGCATTGACGAGCACAGCCATATTGCCCGGCGCGTGCTGGTTCTTCCACATTTTGGTATGGGCGACGGGGATCTTCTCCCACGGAAACACTTCGCTCATGCAGGGATCGATACGGCGGTCGATCACGAATTGATTGGCCTGCATCGCCTGTTTCAAATGCGCGAAATGTGAACCCTGAATACGCTTCTGGCGCATCCAGACGAAACGCGCATCGAAAGTTAGGTTGAAACCGGTCGTACCAGCGCAGAACACCACCATGCCGCCGCGCTTGGCGACGAAGCATGAGGTGGGGAATGTTTGCTCGCCCGGATGTTCGAACACAATGTCGACATCCTTCTTGCCGGTAATATCCCAGATGGCTTTACCGAATTTCCGCGCTTCCGCCATGTAGGCATTGAATTCGGGTGAGTTCACCGTGGGCAATTGACCCCAGCAATTGAAATCCTTGCGGTTGATCACGCCTTTTGCGCCGAGGCTCAGCACGTAATCGCGCTTTGATTCATCGGAGATCACGCCGATCGCATTGGCGCCTGAGGCCGCGCAAAGCTGAATGCCGAACACGCCAAGGCCGCCCGAGGCACCCCACACGAGCACATTGTCGCCGGGGCGTACGGTGTGCGGCGCGTGGCCGAACAGCATGCGGTAGGCGGTGGCCAGCGTGAGCGTGTAGCAGGCACTCTCTTCCCACGTCAGATGTTGCGGCCGCGGCATCAGCTGGCGCGATTGCACGCGGCAGAACTGGCTGAAAGAGCCATCGGGCGTTTCATAGCCCCAGATGCGTTGCGAGGGCGAAAACATCGGATCGCCGCCATTGCATTCCTCGTCGTCGCCATCGTCCTGATTGCAGTGGACGATGACTTCGTCGCCAACTTTCCAGCGCTTCACCTTGCGGCCAACCGCCCAGACGATGCCCGACGCATCGGAGCCTGCGACATGGAAAGGTTGCTTATGGCCATTGAAGGGGGAGATCGGCTCGCCCAAGGCAGCCCAAACGCCATTATAGTTGACGCCCGCCGCCATCACGAGAACGAGCACTTCATCGTCGCCTATGCTCCATGTAGGCACGGCTTCGAGCTGCATCGCGTCCTCAGGCGCGCCATGGCGCTCCTTGCGGATCGCCCAGGCCCACATTTTTGCGGGCACATGGCCAAGCGGGGGGATCTCGCCAATATCGTAGAGGTCCTTGGTCACAGGGCTATGCGCAGTCATGGGGGCCTCTCTGAAAACGTTCATCTGATGGAATTATGGGGCATCATGTTGCACTGCGCCATAGGCCTATGGATTAGCGTGGCGGGCTCAACAGGGTGGAAATTGTCGCATTCACGGCCGATCTGGCGGTTTTCTGGCTTAAACCTTTGATCCAGATGACTTTGCGGCCGTATTCCGGCATAGTTTTTTGCTGCAACGCAGCGGGCAGGCCGTCTCCCTGCCGGTTCACTTACGGGGAAATGCGATGACCGGACCAGTGCCCGCGCGGGACAAGCCTTGGATTTTTCGGACCTATGCGGGCCATTCGACGGCTGCGGAGTCCAACAAGCTCTACCGGTCTAACCTGTCGAAAGGGCAAACCGGGCTCTCCGTTGCCTTCGACCTGCCAACCCAGACGGGCTACGACCCAGATCACGTGCTGGCGCGCGGCGAGGTTGGCAAGGTCGGCGTCTCAATCGCGCATCTGGGCGACATGCGGACGCTGTTTCACGATATCCCGCTCGCCGAGATGAATACGTCGATGACGATCAATGCGACCGCGGCGTGGTTGCTCTCGCTCTACATCGCAGTGGCTGATGAACAGAATGCGCCGCGCCCGCAATTGCAGGGCACGACGCAGAACGACATCATCAAGGAATATCTTTCGCGCGGCACCTATGTGTTTCCGCCTGCGCCCTCAATGCGTTTAATCAAAGACATCATCTTGTTCACCAATAAGGAGATGCCGAAATTCAATCCGACCAATGTTTGTTCTTACCATTTGCAAGAAGCAGGCGCGACACCGGAACAAGAGCTTGGCTTTGCGCTTGCAACCGCCATTGCGGTCCTCGACGAGGTCAAAGCATCGGGCGCGTATTCGGATGAAGAATTCGGCCGCGTGGTCGCGAGTATTTCATTCTTCGTGAACGCCGGAATGAAATTCGTCACCGAATTGTGCAAGATGCGCGCATTTACAGAATTGTGGGACGAAATCACGCATGAACGCTATGGCGTTCGCGATGAAAAGCACCGGCGTTTCCGTTATGGTGTGCAGGTCAATTCGCTTGGATTGACTGAGCAGCAGCCTGAAAACAATGTCTATCGCATTCTCATTGAGATGTTGGCGGTTGTTTTGTCAAAGCGCGCGCGTGCGCGGGCCGTGCAATTGCCAGCGTGGAATGAAGCGTTGGGTCTTCCGCGGCCATGGGATCAACAATGGTCGCTGCGGATGCAGCAAGTGATGGCCTATGAAACCGATCTTCTCGAATATGGCGATATTTTCGATGGTTCGGTGGAAATCCAACGCAAGGTTGATGAACTCAAGGCGAAAGCACGCGCTGAGCTCGCTGCCATTGACGCGATGGGCGGAGCGATCAAAGCCGTTGAAAATGGTTTCATGAAGCGAGCGCTTGTTGAATCCAATGCCAAGCGTATCCGCGGCATTGAAAAAGGTTCGCAGATTGTCGTGGGTGTCAATCGATGGGGTGAGAGCGAGCCATCACCTCTGACAGCGGGTGAAGGCACCGTTCTCACCGTGCCTGAACAGGTTGAAATTGAAGCGGTGGCGCGTATCCGGGATTGGCGCTCTAAGCGCGATGCGGCTGCGGCCGATGCAGCCTTGGCGTCACTAACGGCTGCGGCGAAGGAAGGTCGCAACATTATGGAGCCATCGATTGCGTGTGCGAAGGCGGGCGTGACGACGGGCGAATGGGGCGAAACGCTCCGTGACATTTTTGGACAATATCGTGCGCCCACGGGCGTCTCACCCGAAACGCGGACGGATGCCGCCGATCAAGAGGTGAAACTCGTCATTGCCGATCTAGCAACGCAATTAGGCGAACAGCCGCGGATGGTTGTTGGCAAGCCAGGCCTTGATGGGCATTCGAATGGTGCTGAACAGATTGCATTGCGTGCGCGCGACGTGGGCTTTGAAGTGACCTATGACGGTATTCGCCTGACGCCCGATGACATTGTGCGCCAAGTCAAAGAGACGAAGCCGCATGTGCTTGGCCTGTCAATCTTGTCTGGCTCTCACGTGCCTTTGGTGCGTGATGTGATGGCGCGTTTGCGCAATGAGGGTCTTGGACACATTCCTGTCGTCGTGGGCGGTATTATTCCGCAAGATGACGAGAATGTTCTGCGTAATATCGGTGTGACGGCAATCTATACGCCGAAAGATTATGCCATTGACGGCATTATGAAGGACATTGCGCAGATCGTTGGGCGGAGCAGCAAGAGCGCGGCGTGATCGCCGCGCGGGTCATCTCGCTCGCAAAGGACAGAGTGCTTAAGGGCTTAGTGCCACTGCCGCGAAGTGTAGTGCGGCCGCGCTCGCGACGCAGGTATGCCAGATTACATTTTGGAATTTGAGATTTTTCCAAAGATAGAAAACGACGCCAAAAATATAGGTAAAGCCGCCTGCCAGAAGAAAATAAAGACTCGCTGGTGGCAGTCCTTGTGACAAGGGACCCAACGCGACAAGCCCTGCGCAGCCCAAGATTAGAAAAAAGACAATCGACAAACGATCAAGGCGGCCCGGTAAGCCAAATTTCAAAAGCGTGCCACCCAAAGCACCAACCCAAACCAGCGTTAGCAGAAGATGGGTCCATTCACCGGCGGCCCCTGTTGCCAGCATGGCCGTATAGGTTCCTGCAATCATCAAATAAATGGACGCGTGGTCGAACCGGCGCAAAATCCATTTGAGCGATGAGGGTGGTGTCATGTTGTAGGCGAGCGAGAAACCAAACATCGAAAAGAAGCCAATGGCGTAAATCACAATTGATGCAAACCGTGCATGATCTCCGACAAGCGCGATCTTCGCCAAAAGGATCGCAAAGGCCAGTAGCCCAGCCACTAAAGCGATCGCATGCACAATTCCATCAGCCAGCAATTCTGGCAGGCTGAAGGGGCGCTTATCAAGGCGCGGGTGCTGATTGGGAAGATTCATGGCCTTTGCTCGGATCGATTAAACCCTGATCAGTGAGGATCAGATTGTAGCCCCAGATGATCGAAACGACGGTTACGCGCGCTTTTCACAGGCTGCACGCTTAACCGCGGCTTGCAATCGCTTCTGCAATTGCAACTGTCCGGCGGGCGATGTCTGCGTGCAGACGTTCCACCATTTTACCGTCGAGTTGCAACGCTCCCTTGCCTGCATTTTCAGGCAAATCAAAGGCGGCCAGAATAGCGCGCGCCCATTCCACCTCAAGTTCTGAGGGGCCAAAGGCGCGATTGGCGATCTCAATCTGGCTCGGATGAATGAGTGTCTTACCATCAAAGCCGCGATCACGCGCCTCGAGACATTCATGCTCGAACCCATCCATATCCGCGATCGTGTTGTAGACACCATCAATGATATCGATCTGCGCGACGCGTGCGGCCGCCACACAGGCCATCAACCACGCATTCATCGGTCCGCGCCCGGGCACAATATTGGCGCGTGTTTCCTTGGCGAGATCATTCGTGCCCATAACGAAGCATGACAAACGTGTGCCACGCGCAGCATCAGCAATGGCCAGCGCATCGAGCATGGCGCGGGGCGTTTCCATCATCACCCACAGCGCCGTGTGGGATGGTGCGCCATTGGCCTTCAAGGCATGATCGGCGCGCATCACATCGTCCGGGCCATTGACCTTGGGAACGAGGATCGCGTTCGGACCTGCGGCACAGGCGGCCTTCATGTCTGCCTCGCCCCATTCCGTGTCGGGCGCGTTCACGCGGATGATGACCTCGCGATCGCCAAAGCCACCATTCTTGACCGCCGCTGCAACCTGATCGCGCGCTATAGCCTTGGCATCGGGCGAGACGGCATCCTCCAGATCAAGGATCAAAGCGTCGGCAGGCAGGGTGCGGGCTTTTTCAAGCGCACGGGCATTGGAGCCCGGCATATAAAGAACGGAACGGCGGGGGCGGAAGGCGGCGGCCATCGGGAGGCTCCTTGCGAATTCTTGCGTTGCAGCATAGCCGGATGACGGCGTGACCGCCATCATGAGAAGGGCGGAGGAGCTCTATGCACGTGATCGGGATTGATGGCTGTCCGACGGGCTGGGTGGCCACGCTGCGCGCGCTTGATGGCGGGCCGGCGGAGCGGCGGGTCGTCAAGGATTTGGCCCCGCTTTTGGACTTACCGGCAATTGCGGCGATGGCCATCGACATGCCGATCGGGCTGCCCGATCAGATCGGGCCGGATGGCAGAGGGCCTGAAAAGGCGCTGCGGCCTTGGCTGGGGGCGCGGCAATCCTCCGTCTTTTCGGTGCCCGCGCGGGCGGCCGTCTATGCGGAGGACTATGCCGAGGCGAACCGGCTCTCGCTCGCCCATTCCGAACCGCCGCGAAAAGTCTCTAAACAGTGCTTTTTCCTGTTCCCGAAAATACGCGCCCTCGACGGGCTTCTGCGCGCTCAACCGCATGGCGCAACGCTCGTGCATGAGTGCCATCCCGAAGGCGCATTCATGGCGATGAACGGAATGAAGCCGCTCATGCACCCCAAAAAGGTGAAGGGCCGGGTGTATCCGGAGGGCATGAATGAACGGCAAAAGCTCTTGATCGAGGTCGCCGGGTTCGACCCCGCTTTTTTGAGCGAAGCGCCGCGCGGAACCGGCCTTGATGATTGCCTCGATTCCGCTGCCTGCGCATGGAGTGCCGCTCGGATCGCGCGAGGCGAGGCGGTGGCCTTTCCTGCCGATTTTGAACGGGATTCTTACGGTCTCCCTATGGTTATCCGGGTCTAAAGCGCCGCTTTCGCCCAAAGGCTCGCGACCAAAGTGCGACAGCAGGCTGCTTGCCCGTCTATGAGGCGGCCCGCATAATAACGCCCATCGACGGAGGCGACGGTGGACGCTCCGTGCGCAGACCACGGCGTGGCAACGCGTCAGGGTTGATCATTCAACGCACAAACGCGTTGGGGACGACAATTCGGCGCGGCAACGCGTCTAGGGGAGGAATGCATGTCGGAGAAGATTTATCCTGTTTCGGCGGAATGGGCGAAGCGCGCCTATGTCGACGATGCCAAATACAAGACCATGTATGCGGCCTCCGTTTCCAATCCGGATGCTTTTTGGGCTGAGCATGGCAAGCGCATCGATTGGATGAAGCCTTTCACCAAAGTCAAAAATGTTTCCTATGCGCCGGGCGCCGTTTCGATCAAATGGTTCGAAGATGGCATGACCAATGTCGCGCATAATTGCGTTGACCGTCATCTCGCCAAGCGTGGCGATCAAGTCGCCATCATCTGGGAAGGTGATGATCCGAATGAGTCAAAGCACATCACCTATAAAGAGCTGGCGCAGGAAGTCGGCAAATTCGCCAATGTGCTGAAATCGCTCGGCGTGAAGAAGGGTGATCGCGTCACGATCTACCTGCCGATGATTCCGGAAGCGGCCTATGCGATGCTGGCGTGCGCGCGCATTGGTGCGATCCATTCGATTGTGTTCGGCGGCTTTTCGCCTGACTCGCTTGGTAGCCGTATTGAGGATGCCGATTCTGCTGTTGTCATCACCGCTGATGAAGGCTTGCGTGGCGGCCGTAAAGTTCCGCTGAAAACCAATGCTGACGCGGCGGCCGAAAAGATCGCCTGCGTCAAGCATATCCTCGTCGTGAAGCGCACCGGCGGCAACATTCCAATGAAGCCCGGCCGTGACGTTTGGTATCATGAGGCGGCAGCGCATGTGTCTGCAGACTGCCCGGCTGAGCCGATGAATGCAGAAGATCCGCTGTTCTTGCTCTACACATCGGGTTCGACGGGCAAGCCGAAAGGCGTCGTGCATACAACGGGTGGCTATCTCGTCTATGCATCGATGACGCATCAATATGTCTTCGATTACCACGAAGGTGATGTTTATTGGTGCACGGCCGATGTGGGCTGGGTCACGGGTCACAGCTACATTGTCTATGGCCCGCTTGCGAATGGCGCGACGACGCTGATGTTCGAGGGGATCCCAACCTATCCGTCGATCTCGCGGTTCTGGGATGTCGTTGATAAGCACAAGGTCAATATTTTCTACACGGCTCCGACAGCGATCCGCTCGCTGATGGGCGCAGGCGAAGAGCCGGTGAAGAAAACCTCGCGCGCATCATTGCGTCTTCTGGGCTCTGTCGGTGAGCCGATCAATCCAGAAGCGTGGGAATGGTATTATCGCGTCGTTGGCGATAGCCGCTGCCCCATCGTTGATACGTGGTGGCAGACGGAAACTGGCGGTATTCTCATTTCGCCATTACCGGGTGCGACCGCGTTGAAGCCCGGTTCGGCAACCCGCCCCTTCTTCGGCGTGCAGCCGCAAGTCGTCGATGCGGAGGGCAAGGTTCTCGATGGTGCGTGTGAAGGCAATCTCGTGATTGCTGATTCATGGCCGGGGCAGATGCGCACCGTTTATGGTGATCATCAGCGCTTCATGGAAACGTATTTCGCGACCTATCCGAACAAGTATTTTACGGGCGATGGCTGCCGCCGCGATGCTGATGGCTATTATTGGATCACCGGCCGTGTGGACGATGTGATCAACGTATCAGGCCATCGTATGGGAACGGCAGAAGTCGAGAGCGCACTTGTCGCGCATCCGAAAGTGTCGGAAGCCGCGGTGGTCGGTTATCCGCATGACATTAAGGGACAGGGCATCTACGCCTATGTCACCCTGATGACCGGCGAAAATCCGACCGAAGATCTGCGTAAGGAACTCGTCAATTGGGTTCGTAAAGAAATCGGACCTATTGCTTCGCCTGATCTTATTCAATTTGCGCCCGGCCTACCCAAGACGCGTTCGGGTAAAATCATGCGGCGCATCCTGCGTAAAATTGCCGAAGATGAATTTGGCAATCTTGGCGATACGTCGACCCTGGCGGATCCCACCGTCGTCGATGATCTCATCAACAACCGGCAGAACAAGCGCGCCTGATAGGGTGAATGCTTAAATCGAAAACCCGCTGCTTCGGCAGCGGGTTTTTTTATGCCATCGCTAGGGGACGGCTGCCGTCAACATGAAGACGGCAAAAATAACCAGATGAATCGCGCCATGCAAAACGGTGGTGCGTCCAGTCCCCAGCGTCAATGTTGCTATGAACAGCGTAGTGACCAACAAGACGGTATCTTGCGCATCAATCCCAAGCGGTAAGGGCCGGCCTAAGATCAGCGAAACGATCGCGACAATGGGGATCGTCAGTCCAATCGTCGCGATGGCCGAGCCAAGGGCGAGGTTTAAACTGTTCTGCAGCCGGTTAGCGATGGCTGCACGGAGCGAGGCGACCGATTCCGGTAGCAAAACGATGAGGGCGATCACAACGCCGAGAAAACTTGTTGGTAATCCGGCTGCCGAGATCCAGCTACTAATCGATGTCGACAGAGCCTTGGCCAACAAAACAACCATGCTGAGCGACAACACCAGCAATAATAGGCTGATCACCGCCATGCGTGCGGAGGGGCGGATGTCGATGCCGGTTTCGATGGCGTCACCATCGATGATTTCGCCAAAATAGTCGCGATGGCGGACTGTTTGGACAAAGACAAAGGCGCCATAGAGTGCAAGCACAACGAGGGCAATAAAGAGCAAATGACGGGCCGAAAAATAGGGGCCCGGTTCCGATACAGTGTAATTCGGAAAGATCAGCGTGAAGATGGCGAGTGTGCCAAGAATAGCAAGCGCCGATGAAACACCTTCAAGCCGAAAACTTTGTTCAAAATGGCGCTTGCCGCCGGCCACAAGACAAAGGCCGACCACGCCATTGAGAACAATCATGACGGTCGCGAACACCGTATCGCGCGCGACTGCGTCGGCACCGGGCGTATCGGCGAAAAGAAAAGATATAATCAGAGAGACTTCGATGATGGTGACGGCGAGAGCCAAGACGAGCGAGCCGAAAGGCTCACCTAATCGCAACGCCACAATTTCAGCGTGATGCACCGAAGCGAAAACCGAAACGCCAAGAAGAAGGGCCGCGGCGAGATCCCAATACCATGCGGTGTTGCTG
>VERN01000114.1 GCA_018882635.1 Beijerinckiaceae bacterium
CCATTTATGATGAGTTCTTCACCACGCCTTTGACGTCCTATGGCATGCAGAAGGCGATCGGTGAATTGCTGCTCAATGATTATTCACGACGCGGATTTTTCGATGGGGTGGCGTTGCGCTTTCCAACGATTTGCGTCCGTCCGGGTAAGCCGAACAAGGCGGCATCAGGCTTTTTCTCCAACATCATTCGTGAGCCGTTGGCGGGGCATGAGGCCGTTCTGCCGGTTCCGGAAAGCGTTATGCATTGGCATGCCTCACCGCGTGCAGCCGTTGGCTTTCTCATTCATGCCGCCACGATGGACACAGCGAAACTTGGCAATCGTCGCACGGTGACTTTACCCGGGCTTGCCTGCACCATTGCAGAACAAATTGAAGCGCTGCGTCGGGTTGCGGGTGATAAGGTCGTCGCACGGATCAAGCGCGAGCCTGATGCCACGATCATGAAAATCGTTGAAGGTTGGCCTCGCAATTTCAACGCCAAGCGCGCGCAGGATCTTGGCTTTCAGGCTGAGACAACATTCGACGAGATTATCCGCGTGCATATCGAGGATGAGCTGGGCGGCAAGATCGCCTAAGCGCTCGGTGCGCATCAAAAGAAAAGGGCCGCATCGCTGCGGCCCTTTTTTATGTGGGATCAAATCTATTCATTTTTTCCACGGCGTTTCCGCCACGGGCGTGATCGGTCCCTTACCGGCAAAGAAGTTCCGCAGATTGTCGACGACGAGCTGGCCCATCAGATTGCGCGTATGATGCGAGCCTGAGCCGACATGCGGCAGCAGCACAACGCGGTCGAGTGTTAGGAATTCGGCCGGCACCTGCGGCTCATTCTCGAACACGTCGAGGCCAGCCGCGTAGATCGTGCCGTCTTGGAGGGCCTTGATCAGAGCGGGCTCATCCACCGCGCTGCCGCGGCCGATATTGATGAAGGTGCCCTGCGGCCCCAGCGCCTTGAACACGTCGGCATTAATCAGGTGGAAGGTCTCAGGGCCGCCCGGCGCGACGGACACCAGAATGTCGACGGCCTTGGCCAGCCCGACGAGGCTGTCATGATAGGGGTAGGAGACGTCAGCCGCCTTGCTGCGGTTGTGATAGGCGATCTCGACGCCAAAGGCCTCGAGACGCTTGGCAATGGCCTTGCCAATGCGGCCTAAGCCGAAAATGCCAATCTTCTTGCCGCGGAGCGTGTTGTGGGTCAGCGGGTAGGGGCCTTTGCCTGTCCAGTTTCCGGCCCGGAGCCATTGCTCGGATTGCGGCAGTTCACGCACTGTCATCAAGAGCAGGCCGAGGCAGGTGTCAGCCACTTCATCGGTCAGCACGTCGGGCGTGTTGGTGACGATAATGCCATGCTGGCCAGCCCATTTCGCATCGACCGAATCATAGCCAACGCCAAAATTGGCCACGATCTCGAGCTTGGGGAAGCGTGCCAACATCTCAGCGCTACAGGCCAAATGGCCAGCAACAGCAATGCCTCGGACGTCGGGCGCCCATTCGGTGATGGCCTTGTCCCGGTCAGGCCCGGGGGCGGGGAGCTTCAGAAGGGTGAATGTCTCGGCCAATTGGTCTGCAACAAACGGCATCATGGTGGCCGGGGTCAGGATTTTGATGGATTTCACCGTTTTCCTCCGCCTCTGCCCTTGGGGCATGAGTCTTTTTAAGTTTTCAATCGGTTTAAGCGGCCAGAACCAGTCGGGTCCTTGATTTCCTCGGCCGGGATGCAATGATGCATATGGAAGACAGCCGAGCAATGGCTAGGGGCGCATGCCTCAGCCACGCTGGCCAAAAAGTCCCTCGTGGACGAAACGAAGAATAGGCCGCAAAGCGGGCCTTGGGAGGAAAGAGAATGGCGTCCGTCGAGATCCGCGACGTGCGGAAAGCCTATGGGGCAACTCCAGTTATCCATGGGGTGAACATCGATATTGAAGACGGCGAATTCGTCATTCTTGTGGGACCTTCAGGCTGCGGAAAATCAACGCTCCTGCGCATGATTGCGGGTCTCGAAAACATCACGGCTGGGCAGATTTTGATTGGCGACAAGGTCGTCAACGACATGCCGCCGAAAGAGCGCGACATCGCGATGGTGTTCCAGAACTATGCGCTCTATCCGCATATGACGGTTGCCGACAACATGTCGTTCTCGCTCAAATTGCGCAAAGCGCCGCAGTCAGAAATCGATTCCCGGGTCAAGAAGGCGGCTGGCATTCTCGGTCTTGAGAAATTGCTTGATCGCTATCCGCGCCAGCTTTCGGGTGGCCAGCGTCAGCGCGTCGCTATGGGCCGTGCCATCGTCCGCGATCCGCAAGTGTTTTTGTTCGACGAACCGCTCTCCAACCTTGATGCCAAGCTGCGCGTGCAAATGCGCACCGAGATCAAGGAATTGCATCAGCGTTTGAAGACCACAACCGTCTACGTGACCCACGACCAGATCGAAGCCATGACCATGGCCGACAAAATCGTCGTGATGCATGACGGCATTGTCGAGCAGATGGGTGCACCGCTCGACCTTTATGATCGCCCAAACAATCTGTTCGTGGCGGGCTTCATCGGGTCGCCAGCGATGAACTTCATCAAGGGCACGATCACGGGCAATGGTGTGAAAACCGATGGCGGGCTGATGCTGCCATTGGCATCGGCACCGGCGGGCTCTGAAGGTCGCCGCGTTGTCTATGGCATGCGCCCCGAACACATTCATCTGTCGAATGACAGCCTCAAAGCGGAAGTCGTCGTCGTTGAGCCGACAGGTTCGGAAACCCAAGTCGTCGTTAAGGCGGGTGGGCAGGAACTCGTTTGCGTGTTCCGCGAGCGCATCACGGCAAAGCCGGGCGAGACACTGGGCATCGCGCCCGATCTGGCTCTTGTCCATCTCTTCGATGAGGCCACCGGCAAGCGTCTCTAAGTTTGATTTTGCTTCCCAGCAAACAGCGCCGTCCAAAGGTTATACCCCTTGGGCGGCGTTTTCATAATAGCCTTCCATCGCGGCGTGATGTGCGTCGTGCCACCGTTCGCCAACACTCATCTCACGAAGCCGCACAAAGCGGCCCTTCAGGAGGAAAGCCATGAGCAAAGAAACAATCGGATTTATTGGTGTCGGCCTGATGGGGCATGGCATGGCGAAGAATATCGTCGAAAAGGGTTTTCCTTTGACGGTCATGGGCCATCGTAATCGCGCGCCGGTTGAGGATCTGATCAAGCGCGGCGCAAAGGAAGCGAAATCAGCGAAGGACATTGGTGCTGCTTCGACGATCGTGTTTCTCTGTGTCACCGGCTCGCGCGAAGTTGAAGCAATCATTCGCGGACCCGAAGGGCTGACAGCAGGTCTCAAGCCTGGTTCGATCATTGTCGATTGCTCGACATCTGATCCCACCAGCACGATCGCGCTGGCTGAGGAATTGAAATCACACGGCATCACGCTTGTGGATGCGCCCTTGTCACGCACGCCCAAAGAGGCTTGGGAAGGCATGCTCGACACGATGGTTGGCGCGACGCCGGACATCTTCGCGCGGTTGAAACCCGTGCTCGACACGTGGGCCGGTCGTGTCATTCACATTGGCGGCACAGGCGATGGCCACCGGATGAAGCTACTCAACAATTTCATCTCGATGGGCTATGCGGCGCTTTATTCCGAAGCACTCACGCTCGCTGAAAAGGTTGGTATCACGCCAGATCGTTTTGATAGCGTTGTGCGCGGCGGGCGGATGGATTCGCCCTTCTATCAGACCTTCATGCGTTACACGCTGGAAGGGGATCGCGACGCGCATAAATTTACGCTTCAGAATGCCTTCAAAGACATGCGCTATCTGGAAAGCATGGCGGATGCCGCGGGGATCGCCAACCCGATGGGTAATGCGGTGAAGAACGCATTCGGGCTCGCGGTGGCGGCGGGCAAGGGGCAGGATTACGTGCCCATGCTGGCTGAAAATGTTGCGGCGGCCAATGGCGTGAAGCTCACCCGGAAATGATCCGGGTTTGATTTCGATCAAGGAAGGGGAGGTCCGGTTGGCCGACAAAGGGCCATGAACCGGACCTCAGCCTTGATCCTCGCCGAGCGCGCTGTGCCGCGTTATACGAGCTATCCGACAGCCCCCCATTTCACATCAGCGGTGAATGGTGCGGTGGTGACGCAATGGATGGCGGAGCTTGATCCGAACGCGTCCCTCTCGCTCTATCTTCACATCCCCTATTGCCGCGACATGTGCGCTTATTGTGGGTGCGCGACGAAGGCAACGAAGCGGGATGAGCCCGTCGAAAATTATGTAAAGACGCTAATCCAAGAAATTCGTCATGCGGGCGCGCTCATGCGCGCAAAATCAGTCCGCTCGCTCCATTGGGGCGGTGGCACGCCGAGCCTCGTTGGCGCCGATCGTTTTGCGCGCATTATGCAGGCCCTCAGTGAAGCCTTCGATCTCTCGGCCGTCGACGAGCATGCTGTTGAACTTGATCCGCGCGTGACGGATGAGGCCTTCATTGCGGCTATGGCAGCGCATGGCGCCAATCGTGCGAGCCTTGGCGTTCAGGATCTTAATGATCATGTTCAGGTCGCGATGGGGCGCGTGCAGCCCTTCTCACTGGTTGAGCGCTGTGTTGGCCATTTGCGTGCGCATGGGATCAACGCTATCAATTTTGATCTCATGTATGGGTTGCCGCAACAAAGTGTTGCTGATGTCGCGACCAGTGCAAGGCTTGCTCTGACACTGAAACCCTCGCGGATTGCGAGTTTTGGTTATGCGCATGTTCCATGGATGCGCGCGCATCAAAAGATGATCGACGCTGCGACGCTACCGGGTGCGGCAGAACGGATCGAGCAGGCCGAGATGGCCGCGCGCATTTTTTCTGACGCTGGCTATCGCGCGATTGGCCTTGATCATTTTGCTCTGCCCCATGATCCCTTGGCCATTGCGTCTGCCGCGGGCACCATGCGGCGTAATTTCCAAGGCTATGTGACCGACGATGCCGACGCACTCATTGGTTTCGGAGCCACCTCGATTGGACGCCTGCCGCGCGGTTATGTGCAGAATGCCCCTGATGTTGGCCATTGGCGTCGGGCTGTCGAACAAACCGATCTGCCTATTGCGCGCGGTCTCGTTTTTTCAGCAGATGATCATGCGCGCGGTACGGTCATCGAGCGTTTGATGTGCGATTTCAGCGTTGATTTTGGTGCAATCGCTGCACATTTTTTCGGTCGTGACGATTATTTCGATGATGCCTTAGCCGCGCTTGACGTGCTCGCTGAGCAGCATGTCTTAGAACGCCAAGGGCGTCTCATTACCATGACCGAGGCTGGCCGCCCCTTTGTGCGTCTCGCGGCCGCCGCGTTCGATGCTTATCTCGACCATAACAAGGCACGCCATTCAGTTGCTGTCTGAGCCTTCACTTCGTTCTGACAGGTTACGCTGGCGTTCCTGATAAAGCAGGTAGAGCCCTGACGCGATTACGATGGCGCTCCCGATCAATGTGAAGATATCGGGCACATCGCCAAAGGCGAAATAGCCAATCAAAATCATCCAAATCAATTGCGTGTAGATGAATGGCATCAGCGTCGATGCGGGTGCGCGCTGGTGTGCAAGGATCAAAAGATAATGGCCCAAGCTGCCGAATACGCCCATGGCAGCCATTCCCACCATGACAAGGCCATTTGGCGGTGTAACCCACACAAAAGGCACCATCATGCTCACCAAAGCAAAGCCAACGAGGCCCGAGAAGACCATTGTCGTTTCGGGTGGATCATGGGAGGCGAGTAAACGTGTCATGATCGAATAGAGCGCATAGCCAATGCAGCCCGTGAACGTCAAAAAAGCGGCCGGATGAAGTCCGCCGATACCAGGCCGCATCACCACAAGCACGCCTGCAAATCCCACGCAAATAGCAATGAGCCGCGGCAAGCCAATGCGCTCTCCCAAGATCGGGATGGCAAACAAGGCCACCATGAGGGGTGTGACAAAACTGATCGATACGGTTTCGGCCAATTGCAAATAGCGCAACGCGAAGAAATTCATCGCGGTTGAAAAAAACAGCAAAAACGAGCGGACCAATTGCAATTTGAGCCGCGAGGTTTTGTAGGCGCGGGGCGATGTTACCGGATTTAAAATGGCGCAAACGATCAGCACATTCGCTGCGTAGCGGGCCCACACGGTTTGCAGGCTTGGCATGGACTGATTGAGCCATTTGGCGGTGCCATCGAGAAACGAAAAGCACAGCACCGCCCCGCACATCAGCGCAATACCAACAAAGCGATTGCGGCTGGTGTCGGCTTTGACAGCGGGGGAAGGGCGTTCAGTCATTCTGCGCATCTTAGGTCGCGTGGGGCAGGAGCGAAATCCGGCTTTATGCGGAGCTCCTGTGCGCCAAGTGAGGCCCTAGTCAGGCATCGGCGCGCGGGGTGAGCTCCAACGCGAGAGAACGAGGCGGGAGACCAATCCGGTGAAGGCGTAAATCATGATGCCCGTGAGCGCGATGAGGAGAAGCGCTGCAAAAAGGCGCGGCATGTTGAGCCGATAACTCGCTTCGACAATACGATAGGCCAGTCCGGCTTGATCGCCAATGGCGCCCGACACGAATTCAGCGACAACGGCACCGACAAGCGCCAATCCCCCGGCTGTTCGCAAGCCTGCCATGATGAAGGGCAGCGCCGAGGGAAATTCAAGGCGCCACAAGCGTTGGGAGGGGCTTGCGTCGTAGAGCGTGAAAAGATCTTGCAGCGCAGGGTCGATCGTCCGCAAGCCAGATAAAGTTCCGGCCAGCATGGGGAAAAAAGCGACAAGAAAAGCGGCCACATAAAGCGTCGCATGCGCGCCAATATAGAGGATGAGCAAAGGGGCAATCGCGACCAGAGGTGTCACCTGCATCACCACGGCGATGGGCGACAAGGTTGCGTCGAGTATGCGTGATCGGCTGACAAGAATGCCGAGTGTCACGCCGCCGCCAATCGCAAGCATGAGGCTTGTCATGGTCACGCGGAGTGTTGATAGGAAGGCTGGCCCCAAGATCGTCCAATCACTGACAAGCGTTTGCGCAATGAGCGAGGGTGCGGGCAGGGTCCAATCTGGAATGGCAAATGATCTGACGGCACTTTCCCACGCGAGGAGAAGAGCGGCCAACGCTACAAGTGTAATAGTAACGCGCTGTGCCGTTTCGTGTGGCCGATTTTGGGCGTGGCCTTTCATTTCTTCGTCGCAAGGCCGCGATTGACATAGGTAAAGTTGAACGCCTTGCGCCAATCAGTGTCGGGTTTAACGAGCCCGGCCTTCACCATGTCGCGGAAGAAGTTTTCTACCTTGGCTGGATCCATCGCGCCAATTCCGGTGGTGCGATTATCAGCATTTTCAACAAGGCCATAAGCACGCATCGCACGCACCGAATAATCAATGAGTTCCGGTGAAATGTCGGGATTCAATTGACGGATAAGCGCGTTGGCGGCCGTGTTATCGCCGTTGAGATAGGTTTTCCAACCTTCGATTGAGGCATTGACGAAGCGCGATACAATATCCGATTTTTTGGCAATTAAATCGGGGCGCGTCTCAATGGTGGTTGAATAAGAGTCAAAACCGTAATCGGCCAGCAGGAAGATTCTTGGTTTAAAACCGCCTGCCCTTTCAATTGTGAACGGTTCAGAGGTGACATAGCCCTGCTGGGCCGAGCGCTTATCTGCCAAGAAAGGCGCCGGAGAAAATGCATAGGGTTTGACTTGCGCGTCGCTAAAGCCCCATTCGCTTTTCATCCATTGAAAAGTTGAAACCACCGTCTGTTGCGACAGGAACAGTGTTGCCTTCTTTAGATCCGCAAAGGTGCGGAAAGAATCGTCGGGGTGCGTGAGCAGAATTTGCGGATCTTTCTGGAAGATCGCGGCCACGACAACCACGGGCTGTTTGCGTTCGGCTGCAGTAAAGGGCTGAAGCAGGTTGCCGCCCATGTAGAAATCGAGCTGACCATTGATCATCAACAGGCGATTATTGACCTGCGGGCCACCTTGAACGATTTCGACGTCGAGCCCGTAACGCGCATAGGTGCCATCCGCCACGGCTTGATAGAAACCGCCATGCTCAGGCTGCGCCATCCAATTGGTACCGAAGCGTACCTTGTCGGCCGCCGAGGCGGGGGTAATGAACAGAAGCGCGGCGATCGAGGCGATCAGGCGGGCAAGCATCATCGTGAACCTTTCCGGCTCAACGCTTTCTCATAGCGAAGAGCTGCTTGGCCATCCTCATAATAGTCTGGGACGCGGGCGAATAGTGCGTAGCCAGTCTTGTCGTAGAGCCGGATTGCGGCCGTGTTGTCTGCCCGCACCTCCAGCCGCAACCGGTCAGCGCCGCGTTGGCGCGCCTGCCGCTCGGCCGCGGCGAGGAGTTTGCGGCCGAGGCCTTGGCCGGTCAGGCCGGGCAGGACGGCCAGGGAATAGAGCCTGGCGAGGCTCGAGCCTGAGCGAAAGGCCACCAGCGCGTGACCGATTAAGGCCTTACCGTCGCGCGCCACAAGGAAGCAGAGGCTTGGGCTATTGATATTGCGGGCGAGCGCCCGGCGGCTCATCCGGTCGCCGGGGAAGGCGGCCTCTTCGAGCCCAACCAGGGCGTCGAGATCCTGCGGGCGGGCGGGGGTCATTCTGAGGGTCATGCGGGTGCGGACGCTAGTCGGGCCGGGGGAGGGGTGCAAGGAGGCGCAAGACCGTTAGAGTGGTTGGGCAACGAATCGGGGCCGCGACCTTTCCCCGCATCGGGCGTTGGCAAAAGCCACGGTTCTGCCTATCTGCCTGCTTAGTTCGCTTTCATCGCATGGACCGCAAGGACGCCGGAATGAGTCTCGACCGCCGCCAATTCGTTCAGCTGGGGCTGGCCCTTCAGGCCGCCGCCGCTTTCGGTGTTCAACCGGCCGCAGCGCAAACTGCTGGCCCCGATCTTAAATTCGGTCCGGCCGAACCTTTTTCGCGCGAGGCCCTGAAAGCCAAAGTGCGCGAGCTTGCCAAAGCGCCTTATGTCTCGCCGCCGCGGCCTGATCCGGCCATCGTCAAGCAGATCGATTATGATGCGCATGGAAAGCTGCGTTATCGCCAGGATGCAGCGTTGTTCGGCAAGGGCGGCAGTCTTTATCCCGTCACGTTCCAACATGTTGGCATGTATTTCCCGAAAACGGTGGCGATGCATGTCATCGAAGGCGGGAAGTCGCGCGAAATTCTCTACGATCAGAAATTGCTTATGGGTGGGCCTGATCAT
>VERN01000115.1 GCA_018882635.1 Beijerinckiaceae bacterium
AGTTGGTGACGACCATCTCACCCTTGTACGTTGGTGTAGAGCCGGAATATTCGACCAGGTCGAGATACCAGCCGTGGTTTTTTACCGTGCTGGTGCCTGTCTCGAACCATTGGACCGCGTTGCCGGTGACTTCGCGCACGGTCTCTTGCTCCCCATCGAAGCTCCGGTTGGTCGGAGGAGACAAGCGCTGCTGCTGCCGCAAGGTCGGCCGCGGGCTCAGTCACCTTCATGCCGCCAGCCACATTCAAATAGATATCGTGCATCCCGAGCTTCAGCCCGGCATGGGCTTCAAGCACCGCCACAATCATCGACAGGCGCGCCGGATCCCAGCCCACAACGGCGCGTCGTGGTGTGCCGAGGCTTGTGGGGGCGACGAGGGCCTGAAACTCGACCAGCATCGGCCGTGTGCCTTCCATACCTGCGAACACGGCAGTGCCCGGCGAGGATGTATCGCGGCCCGCGAGGAAAAGGGCGGAGGGGTTCGGGACTTCCGCAAGCCCCGATCCCGTCATCTCGAACACGCCGATTTCGTCGGTGGGTCCGAAGCGATTTTTCGTTGCACGTAAAATGCGGAAATGGTGCGCGCTGTCGCCTTCAAAGGAAGCAACCGCATCGACCATATGTTCAACGACGCGCGGCCCTGCGATCTGCCCGTCCTTCGTGACATGGCCTACGAGAATGAGCGCTGCGCCGCTCGTCTTGGCATAACGGATCAGCGCCTGCGCTGCACCGCGCACTTGCGTAACGGTTCCGGGCGCGGAATCGACCAGCGACGACCACATTGTTTGAATGGAGTCGATGATCACCAGCGTGGGTGCGGCGCCATGGCTGAGCGTGGCAACAATATCTTCGACATTGGTTTCAGCCGCGAGTTCAACGGGCGCTTGGGCCAAACCCAATCGCTCGGCGCGCAAGCGCACTTGGCCCACCGCTTCTTCGCCGGAAATGTAGATGACGCGTTCGCCGCGTTTCGCCATCGAGGCGGAGGCCTGCATCAGCAAGGTTGATTTGCCGATGCCGGGATCACCGCCAAGCAAAATCACCGAGCCCTTGACGAGCCCGCCACCCGCGACGCGATCAAGTTCAGCAATGCCAGACGCGGTGCGCGGCGCATCCTTGGCTTCTCCCATCAATCCTTCAAGCGCAAAGGGTTTGCCGCGTGCAACTTTGCCGCCCGCGCCGCCGGGCAGGGGCGCAGCCGCACTTTCTTCGGCAATCGAATTCCACGCGCCGCACGCTTCGCAACGGCCCTGCCAGCGGCCATAGACCGCGCCGCACATTTGGCAGGCATAGGACGCGCCGCGCTTGGCCATTTAGTCCATCCGGTCCGGCAGCGCATCTTCGCGCGCCAAATTGGAAAAGCGTGTGACTTCCGCATCGAATTGCAACGCGACCGTGCCGGTTGGTCCGTGACGTTGCTTACCGATGATGACTTCGGCGCGGCCATGCACCTGCTCCATCTCGGTCTGCCATTTGAAATATTCTTCTGTGCCCATCTTGGGCTCTTTGTTCTTCAAATAATATTCTTCGCGATAAACGAAAATCACGACGTCCGCGTCCTGTTCGATCGAACCCGATTCACGAAGGTCGGAGAGCTGGGGCCGCTTGTCGTCGCGCTGTTCAACCTGACGCGACAGCTGCGACAGCG
Source organism: Beijerinckiaceae bacterium (assembly GCA_018882635.1). Taxonomy (GTDB): domain Bacteria; phylum Pseudomonadota; class Alphaproteobacteria; order Rhizobiales; family Beijerinckiaceae; genus TNE-4. The sequence goes on from VERN01000115.1 coordinate 1,649, forward strand.
CAATCACTGGGCAAGCGAGTTCCTTCGCCAGCGCTTTGAGGCCAGTCGTGATCTCGGTGAGTTCCTGCACGCGGTTTTCGCCTTTCTTCGACGAGCCGGACAAGAGCTGGAGGTAGTCAACCACGAGCATGTCGAGCCCCTTTTGGCGCTTGAGGCGACGCGCACGGGCGGTCAATTGCGCAATTGAGATACCGCCGGTCTGGTCGATGTAGAACGGCACGCGTTCCATCTCGCGCGCGGCATCGGCGATCCGGGTGAATTCGTGCTCCTGAATTTCACCGCGGCGGATTTTGTAAGACGCCACGCCCGATTGCTCAGCGATAATACGGGTCGCCAATTGCTCGGCCGACATTTCGAGTGAGAAGAACCCGACGATCCCGCCATCAAGCCGCTTGAGCGTCCCGTCCTGTTGCCGTTCGGCCGAATGGGCGCGCGCTACGTTGAAGGCGATATTGGTGGCGAGCGCCGTCTTGCCCATACCGGGACGACCCGCAACGATCACAAGATCGGATGGCTGTAAGCCGCCCATCATCCGATCGAGATCGGAAAGGCCTGTCGCAATCCCTGACAATTTGCGGTCGCGTTTGAACGCTTCCGCCGCCATGTCGACCGCGGTCTTCAACGCATCGGAAAAGCTCTGAAAACCGCCTTCATAACGCCCGCGTTCGGCGAGCTCATAAAGCTTGCGCTCGGCCTCTTCGATCTGTTTGCGCGGGCTGTCATCGACCGGTGAATCATAGGCGACGTTCACCATATCCTCGCCGATATGAATCAGCTGACGCCGCATCGCGAGATCATAGATCGTGCGGCCATACGCATCGGCATTGATGATCGTTGTCGCTTCGGCAGCCAGGCGCGCGAGATATTGCGAGACGGTCATGCCGCCAAGATCGGCGTCGCCCAAAAACGTTTTCAACGTGATCGGCGTCGCCAGTTTACCGGCGCGGATCAGTGATTGTGAAATTTCATAAATGCGGCGGTGTAATTCTTCTGAGAAATGCTCGGGGTCGAGAAAATCCGATACGCGATAAAACGCGTCATTGTTGACGAGGATGGCTCCCAACAGCGCCTGCTCGGCTTCGATATTGTGCGGAGCCGTTCGGAATTGCGGTTCCGGTTCGCCAATGCGTGCGAGCTGCGTGCCTTGCGCCATGATTCGTCCTCTGTCGTGCAAGTGTGACTAATCGCGCTGCAATTCGAGCGATAGTGCGGCAACGCCGCAGCAGCACGCCAGACGGGCTTTTCGCTTGGTTGATCCCGCTGTCCACAGGCCAACCCGCACCAGCGAAAAGCTGTCTTGACGAACAAAAAACACCCGCCCCATCGCTGGGGCGGGTGCTGATGCTGTAAGCTCTTGAAAGGCTTAGAGATCTTCGCCCTGCGCGTCAGCGAGCGCGGCGCCCACTTCGAGGCCGAGATCGTCAAGATTGGTTTCTTCACGGGCAAGCACTTCTTCGCCGCGGGCCTGACGTTCAGCTTCTTCCGGCGAACGGGCCACGTTGACGACGACCTTGACGTCGACTTCCGGATGCAGATGGACCGTCACATTATGCAGGCCAATGGTCTTGATCGGCACGTGCAGCACGATCTGCTGCTTGCCAACCGAGAAGCCGCCATTGGTGACGATTTCGGCGATATCGCGCGCAGCGACCGACCCGTAGAGCTGGCCCATTTCGCCGGCCTGACGGATGATGACGAAGGACTGGCCGTTGAGCTTGTCGCCCACTGCAGCGGCTTCCTTCTTCGCTTCGAGGTTGCGTGCTTCGAGCTGTGCGCGCTGAGCGACGAAATGCTCGCGATTGGCCTTGGTCGCGCGGAGCGCCTTACCGTTCGGCAGCAGGAAATTGCGGGCATAGCCGTCCTTGACGCGGACGACTTCGCCCATCTGACCGAGTTTGGCAACGCGTTCGAGCAGAATGACTTCCATGGTGGTTCTCCTTTGAATTCAGTGAAGCGGTGTATCGGAAGGGGTGAGTGGTGGGCGCGCATTTTTCTTGGCACGCCAGCCGAAGAACGTGTCGGCAAGGCCGATGACGCAGAGAAGCGCCAAGGGCCAGCCGGGTATGATGAGGAGCGTGAAATAGGTCCCGCTCAAAATGCCGATGCGTGACGCAAGACCAAGCGTCAGCGCATGGATGACAGCGAGACCTTGCAGCGCATAGGCGAAGCCGAAACTCGCCGCCGTGATGCGCGCAAAGAGTCCCGGAAATTCGCTCAACACCAGCGCGAAGACGATTGACGCGCCAAAGATCACGACAATGCGCACGGGCATTTCGGTCTGCGCGAGGATCGGGAAGGGGCGGGTGAGGCGACCGGACCGCGCGACGATCTTGCCAGCGGCATAGAGAAGGCCGACGCTAAACGCGACGCTCATTGCCGCGCTGATCGGGGGCGCGAGCTGCGCAAGGAAGCGCGCAATATCGGATTTGGAATTGGCACCGCCCAGCGCATCGAGCAATTGTGGGTCGGCTTTTGCGTAGGCTTCCACCACACGTTCGAAACCGCGCAAATAGGAATCGTAATCGCCGCCAATGAGAAACGTGCCGAGGATCGTCATGCCGGCGGCATAAAAGGCAATGGCGGCAAGGATGCGCCCGGCCGGATACCATTCAGTCCCGTCTGGCGTCTCGCGCGACAGCAAAGCGAGATAGCTGAACAGCCAGCCCGGAAGCGCAATTCCGGCAAGAAAGGCGAGCGCCGTATAGACGTTGAAAAAGAGCGCGATGGCGGTAGCGCCCGTCGCAGCCGCAATCAGCCCCGTGCGATGGTTCCAGCCCAAGGCTGCAATCATCACCGGCAGAGGCGCAACGATGTAAAGGGCAATAGCGAGCGGGCTCCCGGTCGTGATGACCGAAAACAAAAGCGCCGAAGTCAGCCCGGCGCCGCATCCGATGAGGATGAGGGAACCCATGATCGTCAGCTGTCCCGCTTCACACGAAGGGTTAGGGGAGATCCCCAACAAGACCGGCCACGCTCCTGCGCACCGGTGACGGAATAAAAAGGGAGCGCGCCGCAGCGCGCCCCCGCATTTTTTAGGCGATCACGTAAGGAAGCAGGCCAAGGAAGCGGGCGCGCTTGATCGCCTGGGCGAGTTCACGCTGTTTCTTGGCGCTGACGGCGGTGATACGCGAGGGCACGATCTTGCCGCGCTCGGAGATGTAGCGCGAGAGAAGACGTGTGTCCTTGTAATCGATCTTCGGTGCGTTCGGACCCGAGAACGGGCACGATTTGCGACGGCGGAAGAACGGGCGGCGAGCTGCTTGGGCCGACATCAGATGGCCTCCTCGGCTTCGTTTTCATCACGACGGGGACGGGGTGCACGGCCCGACGGGCTACGCGCGCCACCACCACCGCCACCAAAGCCACGGCCACCACCGCCAAAGCCGCGGTCGCCACGCTCGTCACGGTCATCGCGGTCACGCTTCTGGAGCATGGCCGAAGGACCTTCCTCGAGCTCCTCGACCTTCACGGTCATGAAGCGGAGGACGTCTTCGTTGATGCGCATCTGGCGCTCCATCTCAGCGACGGCAGCGGCCGGCGCATCGATGTTGAGGAGCGTGAAATGCGCTTTACGGTTCTTCTTGATCCGGTAGGCGAGGGTCTTGACGCCCCAAGGCTCAACTTTCGAGACCTTGCCGCCATTCGCTTCGATGACGCCCTTGAAGGCTTCTGTCATCGTCTCGACCTGCTGCGACGTCACATCCTGACGCGCAAGATAGATATGCTCATAAAGAGGCATTATCGGGCCTTTCGTTGCTGCGGTCCCCGGCGCGAAGCCCTTCGGGCCAGGAGGCCCGAGAGGAGGTTACCGAAGGCGGAGACACGGGAAGTCGGGATTTGATCCCCTAGGTGCAGGCGCACCCCTTCCGTTCAGCCCCCGGCCGGAAAACCGCTGGAAGCCGCCCGTATAGGGGAAGCTGCCGGGGAAGGCAAGCATAAGGCAGGTTCGCCGCCCGATAATGCGCGGATGCCCTTAGGGAGACGGCGGTCCTGTAAGCGTGTTCACCGTCAGGTCGGTGGCTTTGTTGAACTGATATCCCGTGTGAAACCTGACGTTCAGATCCAGAACACCATCGCCATTGAAATCAGCGGTGAGAAAACCGTCCTTAAAATTCACCGCGTTGCGAATGAGGTCAGCCGAGAAGCCGGCGAAGGTGAAGCTGGAAAGATCAATTTTGTCTTGACGGGTCGTGAAATCGACGATGGTGGCAACAAAGCTCTGATTGCTGACGTTAAAAACGAAAACATCATTGCCAACGCCGCCTATCAGATTATCCGCGCCAGGACCGCCTGTGAGCGTGTCATTGCCAGCACCCCCAAACAGGGAATCGTCGCCTTCACTGCCGATCAGGACGTCATTGCCGTCATCGCCCTGCAAACTATCATCGCCCGCGCCGCCCAGAAGCGTGTCATTGTTCGCGCCGCCGAAAAGCTGATCATTCCCGGCACCGCCTTCGATCCAATCATTCCCATCGCCCCCCAAAAGGGAGTCGTTGCCATTAAGCCCATAAAGACTGTCATGGCCGCCCCCGCCATTCACGGTGTCGTTACCGGACGAGCCAACAAGAAAATCGGCATTCGCGGTCAAGGTTGCATTCAGCGCACTCGTGGATTGTTCAATCCGAAAACTCGACAACGCGCCCCTATTCGCAAATCGCGTGAGCGCATCGGCCAGCGCGGCGGAATAGGTGAGGGCAATGACACGCTCCCCTTTTTGAAGGTCGGAAATTGTCGTCCCGGCATCGACGATCGAAAATGTGTCCACCCCCGCTCCGCCCGTAATCGTCGCTCTCCCATAGGCGTTGATCAAATCATTGCCATCGCCACCGTTGATGGCGGCATTGGCGCCCCATGCCGTAATCAGGTCATCGCCGCCGCCGCCAGTGAAGCTTTGATTGGCACCGAACCCCTCGAGCGTGTCGTTGAGAGTGCCGCCGCTCAAAGGGCCGGAGTTCGCACTCAGATTATATTGAATTTTTGTGAAGCCTTGTTGCGTGAGCGCGCCCACATTGACGCTTGTCTCACGAATGATCAGCGTGTCGTCTTTATCAAACACCACCGTGTCACCTGCATAAACCGATATCGTGTCAGTACCAACGCCGCCATCAAGCCGATCGCGCCCACCCCTGCCATCGATGACATCATTGCCTGCGCCCCCTAAAATCGTTTGCGCGCGTTCGCTCCCCTCAACAGAGTCATTGCCGTCACCTGCATCAACGGACGTGATGAATGTAGTGCTCCCGATCGCCGTAATCCGATCATTGAATTTACTACCAACGAAGCGTCCTGATTTATCGCCCTCTGCATCAACAACGAAGATGAAGATATCTTTGAATAAAAATTTGTTGAGGATATCGGTCACCGCCGTTTCGAATTTTGCTGAAGTCAATCCACGGCCCGTCGTAACAACGACAGTCTCGCGAGACGTTAAATCCATGATTGCTGGCCAATTCGCCTTTCCAGGCGTGTAGATAACATTGAAAAAATCCCCGCCGCCGCCACCAAACAGAAAGATCTGATCAGTTGCGGTGGGCTCAGAAGTCAATTGTCCCAAATTATCGCTCCCGGCCCCGCCCACTTGAATGCTGGACCCCGAAAGCACAGGGGTCGAACCCGATGCAGCAGCCAAAAACAAGATATCTCTTGATCCTGGTTGCGCCAGATTTGTCAGCGCCAAATTTGGAAGCCGGGTTCCGTTCGATGTCAGCACGGACGTGGCTGGTGCGTACCAAAAGCGGGTTGCGATCGTCTCAAGAAAAAGGGGGCCAATCTCAATCGTGATAGGCTTGCGGGCAGCAGGCGCTTGCGGCTTCATCTCAAAATTCCTCAAAAATATTCTATAAAAAGGAATTGTAATAATGGACGCGTTTGGTTCGAAAGGGAAGGTCAATCGACGCAAGCCGTTGATTCACGATGTCGCAAGTCAGGCAAACAGTCAGGCAAACGAGAAGTCAGGCAAACAAGAAGTCAGCAATCAACTTCAGATTGAGTCCGACGATCACTGCAGCAATCAGCGCCGCAGCCCACGTCAACCAACCCGGCGCAGCGAGCGGTCCCAATTTCTTGCGCGAGGCCGTGAACATCACCAGCGGAATAACGGCGAACGGCAATTGCAAACTCAGGATCACTTGCGAGAAGATGAGAAGCTTCGCCGTGCCTTCGTCGCCGTAGAGAAGGGTGACGACTGCGGCCGGCACAATAGCCATGAGCCGGGTCACGAGCCGCCTGGGCCACGGCGCAAGCCGGATGTCGAGAAACCCCTCCATGACGATTTGGCCAGCAAGGGTTGCTGTGATTGTCGAATTCAATCCGCAGCCAATCAAGGCGATCGCGAACAAAGAAGGAGCAATCGCGGCTCCGAGCAGCGGCTGCAACAATCCATGCGCATCACCGAGCTCAGCAATATCGGTGCGACCGGTCGTGTGGAAGGCAGCAGCTGCAAGGATCAGAATCGAGGCGTTGATGGTGAGCGCGAAGAGGAGCGCAATCGTTGAATCGAGGGTCGCGAAAGTGAGGCTCTCGCGTTTCTCTGCGAGCGTGTCGCCAAAGACTCGCGTCTGCACAATGCCAGAATGCAAATAGAGATTATGCGGCATCACGGTCGCGCCCAGAATGCCCATCGCGAGATAGAGCATCTCTGGATTTTTCACGATTTCGGTTGTGGGCACGAAGCCGCCAAAGACGGCGGCCCATTCGGGCTTGGCCAGCGCAATCTGCACCGCGAAGCACGCGGCGATCAGCGCCAGCACACCGATGATGAAGGCTTCGACCCAACGGAAGCCGAGCCTCTGCAGTGCGAGGACCAGAAAGACATCAAGCGAGGTGAGCACCACGCCAATCGCCAAAGGCAAACCAAACAGTAATTGAAGCCCGATGGCGGTGCCGATCACTTCGGCAATATCGGTCGCCACGATGGCGAGTTCAGCCAACGCCCACAAAATCCATGAGATCGGGCGCGGGAAGGCATCGCGACAGGCTTGCGCCAAATCCCGGCCCGAGCCAACGGCGAGGCGCGCCGCCAAGGCCTGCAGGATGATCGCCATAATGTTGGAAATCAGAACGACGGCGAGCAGGGTGTAGCCAAACTTCGAACCGCCCGCGAGCGAGGTCGCCCAATTGCCGGGGTCCATATACCCGACGGCGACAAGATAGCCCGGCCCCAAAAAGGCCAATGCCCGCCGGAACGGCGAGCGACCGGTGCGACCAATTGAGCCATGCACGTCGGCGAGTGAGGCCTCACCGCGTGTGCGCCGCCAGCCAAAACCCGCGTCAGAGCTCGTCGTTTTTACGTCCATGCGCTCAAAACTAGGTTGCGCGTCGCCTGATGTCCATGACGAGCGACGATTTGCATCGGCAACGAGCTGTGGCGCGGCGGTCACAGTCAGCACCCGATCGACTGCGCTAAGGACGTTTAAGTCAATTTTGCCGAAAAGCCGCCATAAAGCGGCAACACCATCTGACGCGTCGCGAGCGACGTTCTTGGACGGTGAGTCCGGCGGGGAGAATGACGATGGTTGAGTGGCGGTCAGAGGTTGGGG
>VERN01000315.1 GCA_018882635.1 Beijerinckiaceae bacterium
CGCTGTTGACGGATCCGAAATGATCAGTCTAATGGACGAGTTGTCGACTTTCGTAGCGGTAGATTGACGTCATCCCACCTGGACGTCGCCTCCTTACCACGGCACCACTGCCGGGGGGATTACGGTGACCGAATTCAGATTTATCGAGTCGTCTTTCGGTGTCTTAGACACAAATAAGATCGCTCGCCTCGTCGGGGCGACGGTTGATCTGACATTTGTTCTCGATCCATCGGGACGGATCAAGCAGGCGGTGTCGCTTGATCCTGAGCTCGCGCGTGTAGCCCGCGAGCATTGGGTTGGTCATAGCTGGGCCGAGACCGCGACGATCGAAAGTCGTCCTAAAATCAATCAGTTGCTTGCCGAAGCGAATGGTGACACGCCAACTCGTTGGCGCGAAATAAACCAGATGGCGCAGGGCTCGGATGAGGTGCCTCTGCGCGTATCAGCGTTGCGCTTTCCTGATGCCGGCCTGATTGTTGTGATGGCGTATGATTTGCGGCCCGTCGCTCGGTTGCAGCAGAAGCTTGTCGATGCGCAGCGCGATCTCGAGCGCGACTATCAAAAATTGCGGGATGCTGAGACGCGCTATCGGCTGCTGTTTCAGATCACGACTGAAGCCGTCCTCATCGTCGATGGGCAGACCAATAAGGTTACAGATGCGAATCCGGCAGCGGCGATGGTGTTGGAAACGACACCCGGCCGAATCATGGGCCGCGTTCTCAGCGACGTCGTAAAGCCCGAAAGCCGCGAAGCGTTGAGCAATCTTGTTGCTGCCGTGAAGGCGTCGCGGCGCGCCGAAGCTGTCCGCGTTCATGTCGATGGTGCAGCCAAACCTTTCCTCGCGGCCTGTGCGGCGATTCGCGGCGATGATGGCCTCACCCTGATGCTGCGTTTTGTTCCGGTTGAGACCGGCCAACATCCGGCGGGTGCTGGCCCGTTGGCCTTGTCTGTTTTGGGCGCGATGCCGGATGGTTTCTTGCTCGCAGGGCCGCAGCGCAAGGTCATCGATGTGAATGACGCATTTTTGGACATGGCGCGTCTGGGGCATCGCGATGAGGTGATTGGGACCTCGCTCGATCAATGGCTTGGTCGCACATCGGTCGAAGGGCAGGTTTTGCTGGCGCATCTCAGGGACCATCGGCAAGTGCGAGGATTCGCGCTGGCACTGCGCGGCGCGCTGGGCGCTGTTGAGGATGTGGATGTGTCCGCGGTCACCCTTTTAGAGGGTGGAGAGAATTATTTCGGCTTTATGTTCCATCGCGCCAAGAGGCCGGAACCGGGGAGCACACAGGCGCTTGCCCGCTCAGCGGCTGATTTTGCCGATCTGGTGGGACGGCTTTCGCTCAAGGGAATTGTGCGGGAAACGACGGATGTCATTGAAAAGCTTTGCATTGAGGCCGCTCTTCGTTTGACGGATGACAATCGCGCATCGGCCGCCCAGATGCTGGGATTGAGCCGGCAGAGCCTCTATTCAAAAATGCATCGGCATGGGATCGGCAATCTGGAAAGCCCTGACGTTCTGGATGACGTCTAGTCAATTTTACTTAGGTGTCTAAAAAGATTTACAGATCATGAAGGCGTGTTAGCATGTCTTCATGACGGTAGACGCCACCCCGCTCCGTGAACGCCGGACTTGGCCTGCACCCGCAACGGTGCTCGAGCTTCTCAAACCCATCACGTGGTTCGCGCCCATGTGGGCCTTTGGCTGTGGCCTCGTGTCGGCAAATGTGCCGTTCACTTGGTCGAAGCTATGGCCCCTTGTTGGCGGTGTTTTGCTGGCCGGTCCGCTGGTCACCGGGATGAGCCAAGCGGCCAATGATTGGTTTGATCGCCATGTTGATGCGATCAATGAACCAGACCGTCCTGTTCCATCGGGCCGGATGCCGGGGCGCTCGGCGCTTTATCTGGCTTTGTTATGGACGGCGCTGTCGCTTCTTGTGGCGTGGTCGATCGGTCCAGCGGTTCTCGGCGCTGCGGCGCTTGGTGTTGTGTTGGCCTGGGCTTATAGCGCGCCACCCTTGCGGCTGAAGAAAAACGGTTGGTTCGGAAACGCTGCGTGTGGCTTTGCCTATGAAGGTCTGCCTTGGTTTACCGGTGCGGCGGTCATGTTAGGC
>VERN01000116.1 GCA_018882635.1 Beijerinckiaceae bacterium
GGTTTCGCCCGCCTTCAACCGACCGCGCGTGAACACATTGTCGTAAACAGTGAAGACATTTTCCGGCAGGCCGCCCGCTTCAAACAAGGTCAAACCTTTTGGTGCAGGCAAACACAGCACGGCGTCAGCCACGCAATATTCGGCATAACCGCCGGAGATGACGAGCGCGCAGACCTCATCACCGATCTTCAGATCCTTCACGCCGTCGCCGAGTGCCACGACGCGGCCCGAAATCTCAAGACCGGGAATGTCTGTCGCTCCTGGCGGCGGCGGATAGCCACCCGCGCGCTGCAGGCAATCCGGCCGGTTTACCCCCGCCGCAACGACCTTCACGAGCACTTGACCGGGGCCGGGGGAAGGCACAGGCCCCGTCTCGGCTTGGACGACTTCGGGACCACCGGCGCCAACGAAACGGATCTGTCGCATGGAATGGGGCAGGGACATGGGGGCTTTCCTCAGAAGACTAGGCGGATTGCAGCACGCTGAGCGTCAGCCGCCGTTTTTTGAATACATCTCATTATTTAGCAATGAACAACTTGTCAGGCAACTTGGTTACATGCATCATGCTGGCGTGTTCGGCGCCCGCTCGTCCGGCGCGCCGCAATGTCGGTGTCATGCAATGCGCGACCCCTCCATCGAAGAGGGGCGTCCGAGGGAGGCTTTGATGAAACTGTTAATGAAGGCGGCTTTGGCTGCCGGTTTGGCGATGTCTGCGACAAGCGCCATCGCCCAAGTGAAGATTGGCGCACTCTACCCATTCTCGGGCGGCCTCGCGCTGCTTGGTGATGAAAGCTTCCGCGGCCTTGAGCTTGCCACGGAGGAGCGTAACGCGGCCGGCGGCCTTAACGGCAAAAAGCTTGAAATCGTGAAGGGTGATGCGGTTGATCCGAACCAAGCAGTCGGTGAAGCACGCCGTCTGACTTCGGTCGACAAGGTCGCTGTCGTGTTTGGCACCTATTCCTCTTCGCTGTCACTTGCGGCCACACAGGTCACCGAGCTCGCTGGCATTCCCTATTTCGAACTCGGCGCGATCTCTGACCCGATCACCGAGCGTGGCTTTAAGAACCTTTTCCGCTCGAATCCGACTGCGAAGGACTTTGCCGCCTCAATGGTCGACGGCATTGCTGAGGCAATTGCCCCGGCGCTGGGCGTTGATGCTAAGTCGCTGAAGGTCGCGATCATTCACGAAGATTCGCTTTATGGTCAGACGGTGGCTGGCTATCAATCCGCGCGCGCCAAGGAAAAGGGCGTGAACGTGGTCGAAACCCTGCCTTATTCGGCCAAAACAGTCGATTTGACGCCGGTGATCCTGCGCTTGAAATCGGCAGGCGTCGATGTCGTGTTGCAGACTGCTTATCAGAACGATGCCGTGCTGTTCTTCCGCCAAGCGAAAGAGCAGGGCTTCAAGCCGAAGGCGGTGATGGGTGCAGGTGGCGGCTACTCGCTGCGTGAAACAGCGCAAGCTGTTGGATATGAAAATATCGAAGGCGCGCTCGACGTCGATTTCACGCAGTACAAGACGAATCCGGCAGCCGCGCCGGGCATTGGCGATTTCGTCACGAAATATAAGGCAAAATACGGCATGGAGCCGCGCTCAGGCCACAGCCTTGCCAATTATGTCGGCGCGAAAGTTTTCTTCGATGCCATGGCATCGGCGAAGGATCTCTCGGCACCGGCCATTCGTGAATCGGTGCTCAAGATCGACATGCCGATTGGCTCGACAGCTTCGGGCTGGGGCATGAAGTTCAACGACGCTGGCCAAAATACGCGCGTCAAGCCGTTCTTGATGCAGTGGCAGGGTGGTGAACTCGTCACTGTGTTCCCGGCCAATGCTGCCGTCGCCAAGATGAAGACCGGTCTCGGCCAAAACTAAGTTCCGCATCGCAGCCCGCCGCATAATGCTTTGCGGCGGGCCTCTTTTTCACGCTGGCGGCCGCCATTCTCGCAGCCGTGCGGTTCATGTCGCCCCGACGGACGATTGCCGATGGAAGTTTTCCTTCAATTGCTCATCAATGGAATCATGCTGGGTAGCATGTATGCCATTATCAGTGTGGGCCTGACGCTCATTTTTGGTGTCGTCCGCGTTGTCAATTTCGCTCACGGCGAATTACTGATGGTCGGCATGTATGCCGTCTATCTGCTGTTTCTGAAATTTGGCATCCACCCTTACATTGCGGCACTGCCCGTTGTGGTGCTGCTGTTTTTGATCGGCGTTCTCATCCAGCGCTTTATTATTCAGCCGCTGCTCAATGCCGATGAACATATCCAGATTTTCGCAACAGTAGGCCTTTCAACCGCGCTCGTGAATTTGGCTTTGATGGTCTTTGGAGCGGATCTCTATTCTGTGAACGCACCTGACGTGCGGCGTTCGCTTGAATTCGGCTCCTTCCGTGTTCTCATTGGCCAAATCGTGATGCTTGGCTCTGCGATTGCGCTCGTCATTGGCTTGCATGCCTTCATGCAAAAGACGACTCTCGGTCGTGCGATCCGTGCAACAGCGCAAAACCGGAATGCCGCGCTATTGATGGGCGTGAAGGTTGATCGCATCTATGTGATCTCATTCGGTCTTGGCGCTGCCTGTGTGGGTCTTGCATCGGCGCTGATTTCACCCTTATTCCCCGCAACCCCGACAGTGGGCACCTATTTCGTGCTGACGGCTTTCGTGGTGGTCGTGTTGGGCGGAATGCGCAGCATGTATGGCGCCTTTTTCGGTGCAATGATTATCGGCCTCGTTGATAGTCTATCGGCCTATTACATTGCGCCCGATCTCAAAGAGGTCGTCTATTTCGCCATTTTCATCCTGATCCTGATCTTCAAGCCAACCGGCCTTTTCGGTCTTGGCCGCGGGACGGAGTGACAAACGTGACACAGCACACCGTAACGGCGACACCCGCCACTTCACCCCTGCGTTTGATCGCGCAAATCACGCGCCCGCAGGTTTACGTCTCACTCCTCGCGCTATCATTGATCCTCCTGATTCCTCTCGGCTCAGGATCGCCTTTCCTCATTCACGTTTTCGTGACGATTTGTGTGTTCGCAGCACTCTCGACAGCGTGGAACATTGTCGGCGGGTTTGCCGGGCAATTATCGCTCGGCCATATGATGTTCTATGGCATTGGTGCGTATACAACAGCCTTACTAATCCAGCATTTCAGCCTCACACCATGGATCGGCATGTGGATTGGTGCGATCCTCGCAGCGCTTGTCGGCGTGGTAATCGGCTATCCATCATTCCGTTTGCGTGGACCATTTTTCTCGCTATCGACGATTGCCTTCCTCGAAGTCATTCGTTTGCTAGCGATCCACTTCAATGGCTTTACCGGCGGTTCTGCCGGGCTCATCGTGCCGCTGAAAATCGGCTGGGCTTGGATGGTGTTCTCTGACAAGGCTAATTATCTGTACATTGCGTTTGGCCTTCTTCTGGTGACGATCGCCGTTTCACTCATCATCAGCAAATCACGCCTCGGCTATTATCTGATTGCCGTCCGTGAGCGCGAAGAAGCCGCTTTGGCCGCGGGGATCGACAATACAAAAGTGAAATTGCAGGCGGTCATCATCTCCGCAATGCTGACGGCTTTTGTTGGCTCCTTCCATGCGATGTATCTGACGTTCCTTGAGCCAGCGACGATGTTCTCGCTTGGCACTTCGATTGAAGTTGCCATGTTCTCGCTGATTGGTGGTCTTGGTACTGTTGCAGGCCCTCTACTTGGTACTGTTCTCGTCGTGCCACTCGCGGAATTAGCGCGCGGTTGGCTCGGTGCATCCGCCAATGGTCTCCACGGTTTTGTCTATGGCACGGTGCTTGTGTTGATCACGTTGACGCTCCCGGCCGGATTGGTGGGGACGTTTGGGCCGATGGTGGGCCGCCTTGTTGATAAATTACCCGGTGGTGGCCGCCGTCCAGAAGAGCGCGCGGCACCAGCACTGCGGAAGCTCGAAGGTCCGAAAGGTGAACCCATTCTCGTTACCAAAGATTTGGTGATGAAATTTGGCGGGCTAACAGCAACGGAAGATGTGTCCATCACACTCCGGCGCGCCGAAATTCTCGGCATTATTGGACCGAATGGTGCCGGTAAGACGACCCTGTTCAATCTGATTTCAGGGTTTCTCAAGCCAACATCAGGAACTGTTGCCGTTGTCGGCCCAAAAGGCGCGATGATTTCGCCAACGACACCCGATGGTTTTGCGCGCGCCGGTGTCGGTCGGACATTTCAGATCGTGCAACCCTTCGGTCGCCTCACCGTACTCGAAAATATTATGATTGGCGCATTCTTGCGTCATCCGGGTGTGCAAGATGCACGTGCAGTCGCACTGCGCGTGGCGCAAACGGTTGGGCTGTTTGACGTGAAGGATGTTGAGGCACGCAATTTGCCAATCGGCGGATTAAAACGTCTCGAAGTGGCGCGGACCTTGGCGAGCGAGCCAGAAATTCTTCTGCTCGATGAAGTGATGGCCGGACAAAACCAAAAAGATACGATGGGCATGGTGGAGCTTATTCGTTCCATCCGCGATACCGGTGTCACGGTCATTGCCATTGAACATAATATGCATGCGATCATGTCGCTATCAGACCGGATCGTCGTCATCGATTCTGGTCGCGTTATTGCCGAAGGCGACCCGAACGAAGTCGTCCGCAACCGCAAAGTGATCGAAGCCTATCTCGGAGAGGACTATGTCGATGCTCAGGGTCTCTGACGTCACGGCCGGTTACGGCCGCACCACGATCCTCCGTAATATCTCGATCGAGGTTGGCGCCGGCGAAATCGTCACGATCATTGGCTCCAATGGTGCTGGAAAATCGACCCTGCTGCGTACAATCTCCGGTCTCGTGAAGCCAAGCACGGGTCGTATCACATTCGATGGCGAGGATATGACCGGTTGGTCACCCGCGGATATTGTCGGTGCTGGGCTTATTCAAGTTCCTGAAGCGCGCCAATTATTTCCGGTGATGTCGGTGCTCGATAATGTGATGATGGGGGCCTATCATCCGAATGCGCGCACCCATGTCGAGCAGCATCTCCAAGAAGTGCTCGACATCTTCCCGCGCGTGCGCGAGCGATCCAGCCAACTGGCCGGATCACTGTCTGGTGGTGAACAACAGATGGTTGCCATCGCGCGAGGCTTGATGGCGCGTCCACGGCTTTTGATGTTGGATGAACCTTCACTCGGCCTCGCTCCCATCATTGTCGGTCAGATGTTCGATATCGTTCAACGCATTCGCGCTATGGGGACGACCGTTCTTCTGGTCGAGCAAAAAGCCTTCCATGCGCTCAAAATAGCAGACCGTGCTTACGTCATCGATAATGGCACGATTGCGATGGAAAATACGGGCGCAGGAATGCTGGCTGATCCGCACGTCAAAACGGCTTATCTTGGAATTTGAGCATGACGGATATCACCGGTCGCACACGTTTTTGGGCCATTCTTGCTGATCCGATTGTGCAGGTGAAAACGCCGCAAATGATCAATGCAGTCATCGCAGAGCGCCATGTCGATGGTGTGATGATCCCGATGCATGTGGGCGCTGATCAATTGGCTGATGCTGTGAAAGCAATCCGCGGTATGAAAAATTGCGGCGGCCTGATCATCACTGTGCCGCATAAATCGGCCATCGTGGACCTGCTTGATGAGGTGAGCCCCAATGCACGCTTAATTGGTGCGGTGAATAATATCCGCCGCGAAGCGGATGGCCGGCTTGTCGGCGAGATGCTTGATGGACTCGGATTTGTCACTGGACTGAAGAAGAACGGGATCGATCCTAAAGGGATGTCAGCCTATCTTGCGGGTGCAGGGGGTGCTGCCAATGCCATCGCCTTTGCTCTGGCCGAAGCTGGCGTCACACGTCTCACAATTGCCAACCGCACACGCGCCAAAGCCGAGGACTTAGCGCGTCGCCTTGCGATTGCGTTTCCCGATTTTCCCGTCACGATTGGAACGCCGGATGCGTCGGGCCATGATCTTGTTGTGAATGGAACATCACTTGGGCTGAAAGCAGGCGATGCCTTGCCGTTTGATGCAAACACGCTTGATGCCTGCCAAATCATTGCAGAAATCATTATGGATCCGGAAGAAACCGCGATCATGGCGGCAGCGCGTGCGAAGGGCTGTCGTGTTCATCCCGGCAAGCCGATGTTGTTGGCCCAGCGTGAATTAATGGCCGATTTTTTAGGAATACGCTGATGGCGGACCTAAAAAATTATCGAGCTATTGTAACAGGCGGCTTATCAGGCATCGGCAAAGCAATTGTCGAAGCCTATGCGCGCGCGGGTGCAAAAGTTGCTGTGTTGGACCGTGATGTGGCGAGTGATGAATTTCGTTCTGCTTTACCATCAGTCACGGTAATCCCCTGCGACATTAGCAATCCTGATAGCACACGTGATGCATTTGATCAGGCCTGTCATGGGCTTGGAGGTTTGGACATTGCGGTTGCTAATGCGGGTATCTCGCAAAACTGCCCGACCTTTGATCTCGATTTTGCAGGTTGGCGCAAAGTCATGTCGGTCAATCTCGATGGTGTGTTTCTCACAGCGCATGAAGCCGGTCGTCGTATGAAAGACAGCGGCGGATCGATCATCATGACGGCCTCCATGTATGGCGTAGTCGCTGCTCCTGAGCGTGTCGGCTATTGCACATCCAAGGCGGGCGTTGTCATGATGGCGAAAGCGCTCGCTATTGAATGGGCCAAGCTTGGGATTAGGGTGAATGCGATTGCGCCTGGTTATGTGAAAACGGCGCTCGTTGAAGATCTCGCGGCACGGGGGCGGCTTGATATCGAAAAGCTAACTGGCCGCATTCCGATGGGGCGCCTTATCACAACAGACGAAATTGCTGATGCCGCTTGCTTCCTCGCGTCCGATCAGGCGCGGGCAATCACTGGCCAAGTTCTCGGTGTCGATGGCGGTTGGACCGCTTACGGCTATTTGTGAGGTTGTGCCGTGCCGCGCCATAATCCGCTGACAGCGTCTGCACCTTGGGTCGAACTGAAGACGACTCCTGCCGATTGGAAAAAGGCAGATCCGCGCCTGCTTGGTGCGATGCTCACGCAGATGCATCTGATCCGTACCTTTGAGGAGAAGGTTCTGGAATTGGCCGCTGAAGGGCTTGTCCATGGCCCCGCCCATTCTTCCATTGGTCAGGAGGGCGGTGCTGTTGGTTCAATCATCGGCTTGCGTGCAAGCGATCAAGTGAACGGTTCTCATCGTGGCCATCATCAATTCTTGGCTAAAGCCCTGTCTTTTGTTGCGCCGGATCTGACACCCGATGCGGAATTGTCTTCACCCGTGAACGACGTTTTGTATCGTACGCTCGCTGAGATTATGGGGCTTGAACATGGCTATGGTCATGGTCGCGGCGGCTCGATGCATTTGCGCTGGGCCGATGCGGGCGGCTTAGGCACCAATGCCATCGTTGGTGGCGGTGTACCTTTGGCGGCGGGTGCAGCCATGGCGCATCTACGCGCTGGAACGGGAGATGTCGCCGTAACGTATTTTGGCGATGGCGCAGTGAATATCGGCGCTGCGCTTGAAACGATGAATCTAGCGGCAGCGTGGAAATTGCCGCTCCTGTTCTTTATCGAAAACAATCTCTATGCAGTGGCCACGCGCGTTGATGAGGTCACAAAAGAGACACGCCTCTCCGGTCGTGGGCCCGGCTTTGGCATCCCTTCTTGGCGCGTCGATGGCATGGATCCACTCGCCGTTCATCTCGCCACGCAAGAAGCCATTGCCTTGATGCGCGCGGGGCAGGGGCCGACGCTGATTGAGGCGGAAGTCTATCGCTATTTTCATCAGAACGGTCCTTTTCCGGGATCAGCCTTTGGCTATCGGCCGAAGCAGGAAGAAGAGGAATGGCGCGCCCGGGATCCGCTTGATCGCACCGCCCATGAAATGATCGCGCGGGGGCTTTTGGATATGCAGCAGGTGGAGGCACTACGCCAACGCTGCGTGGATGCTATGGACCACCATATTGAGAAACTTGTTGAGCCCGACGGCAATCGGCGCAAGGTGCGCGATGCGATGTGGCCTGATCGGTCCTTTGTCGATGTTGGATTACGCGGTGATCTGCCCGATCTCTCCGCCGACAAAGTCTGTGAATTTGAAACGCATGGCGGTGCTATGCATCAGACGAAATTCGTCGACGCCATTGCGGATGGCTTGCATCGCGCCTTCTCGCGTGATCCTCGCCTGCTTGTCTTTGGTGAAGACGTCCATCGCCTGAAGGGCGGTACGAACGGTGCCACCCGTGGCTTAGCTGCGGCCTTCCCAGACCGTGTGCTCGGTGCACCGATTTCTGAAGCGGCCTTTAGCGGGCTTGCCTGCGGCCTTGCGATGGACGGACGTTATCGCCCGATCATCGAATTCATGTATCCCGATTTCATGTGGGTGGCGGCTGACGCAGTGTTTAACCAGATTGGCAAGGCTCGCCATATGTTTGGTGGCACCACGCATGTGCCGCTCATTTTACGAACGAAAATCGCCATGGGCACGGGCTATGGGTCTCAACATTCGCTCGATCCCGCGGGCATATTTGCAACCGCACCCGGTTGGCGCATCATCGCACCCTCAACACCATTCGATTATGTAGGCCTGATGAACGCGGCCTTGCGTGGCAATGATCCTGTGCTGGTGATTGAACATGTGGATCTCTATCAGCGCGATGGCTTCATTCCCGATGATCTTGATTATGTGATCCCGCTCGGAAAAGCGAAGATTGTGCGCCCCGGCACGACACTAACAATTTTGACCTATTCCGCGATGGTGCATCGCGCGGCGGATGCGATAGAAGCCTTAGGTATCGATGCGGAGTTGATTGATCTTCGCACGCTTGATCACGCGACTCTTGATTGGGCAACGATCGGCGACAGCATCAAACGAACGCATAATGTGTTGATCGTCGAACAAGGTGCCGAAGGCACATCCTATGGCGGCCGTCTCGCCGATCTGATTCAGCGTGATTATTTTGACTGGCTCGATCAACCGGTTCAGCGCGTGCACGGAAAGATGGCCTCGCCCACGATCTCGAAAGTGCTTGAGCGCGCGGCTTTTGCTGGCGCTCTGGAAATTGCCGAAGGAATCGCACGGGTCATGCTTGGAAAAGGCACCCCGCTTGATGCTGGCCTGATG
>VERN01000316.1 GCA_018882635.1 Beijerinckiaceae bacterium
GAGCCCCGCCCTTCTCGGCCAGAACCTTCGTGATCGCAGCCGTCAATGACGTCTTGCCATGGTCAACGTGACCAATCGTTCCAATGTTGCAATGCGGCTTATTCCGCTCGAATTTCTCTTTGGCCATCGGGGTCTCCCGTTAAATCGGAAAAGTTGATGTTGTGTGATGCGGATCAGGCGTATTTCGCCTGAACTTCGGCGGCGATCGCCGAAGGCACCTGCTCATAGTGATCGAATTGCATGGTGAAGGTTGCGCGACCCTGGCTCATCGAGCGCAGCGTATTCACGTAACCGAACATGTTGGCGAGCGGGACCATCGCATTGATGACGATGGCGTTGCCGCGCATGTCCTGACCTTGCACCTGGCCACGACGACCGGTGAGATCGCCAATGACCGAACCCGTGTAATCTTCCGGCGTCACGACCTCGACCTTCATGATCGGCTCGAGGAGGACAGCGCCGCCCTTCTGCATCGCTTCGCGGAACGCCGCACGCGATGCAATTTCGAAGGCGAGTGCCGACGAGTCGACGTCATGGTAAGCGCCGTCGATCAGTTCGACCTTCACGTCGACAACCGGGAAGCCCGCAAGCGGACCCGAATTCATGACGCTTTCGAGGCCCTTTTCGACGCCCGGAATGTATTCCTTCGGCACCGAACCGCCGACGATCTTCGACTCGAACTCATAGCCCTTGCCGACTTCGTTCGGGAACGCGACGATCTTCACGCGCGCGAACTGGCCCGAACCACCGGACTGCTTCTTGTGCGTGTAATCGATCTCGGCCTTCTTCGTGAGCGTTTCACGATAAGCGACCTGCGGCGCGCCGACATTCGCATCGACCTTGTAGGTGCGACGAAGAATGTCGACCTTAATGTCGAGATGCAATTCGCCCATGCCCTTCAGAATGGTCTGGCCGGACTCAGTGTCCGTCGAGACGCGGAAGGACGGATCTTCAGCAGCGAGCTTCGAAAGCGCGATGCCGAGCTTTTCCTGGTCGGCCTTCGACTTCGGCTCAATCGCAATTTCGATCACCGGATCGGGGAATTCCATACGCTCGAGAATGACCGGCTTCAGCGTGTCGCAAAGCGTGTCACCCGTGCGGGTTTCCTTCAGACCAGCGAGCGCAACGATGTCGCCAGCATGCGCTTCCTTGATGTCTTCGCGGTTGTTCGCGTGCATCAGGAGCATACGGCCGATACGCTCTTTCTTGTCCTTGGTCGAATTCATCACGGTCGTGCCGGATTCAACCTTGCCCGAATAAACGCGGCAGAAGGTGATCGTACCAACGAACGGATCGTCCATGATCTTGAAGGCGAGCATGGAGAACGGCTCTTCGTCGGACGGCAGACGAACGGTTTCTTCTTCCGTCTTGTAGTCGATGCCCTTGATCGCTTCACGATCGAGCGGCGACGGCAGATAATCGACGACCGCATCGAGCAGCGGCTGGACGCCCTTGTTCTTGAACGCCGAGCCGCAAAGCACCGGGTTGAACTTGCGCGTGATAACAGCCTTACGGATGAGCGACTTCAAGAGATGCTCGTCCGGCTCATGGCCTTCGAGGTAAGCATTCATCGCTTCGTCGTCGAGTTCGACGGCGGCTTCGACGAGCTTCAAGCGATATTCTTTCGCACGCTCGACGAGGTCAGCCGGGATCTCTTCGTCGCGGAATGTCGCGCCGAGATTTTCATTATCCCAAACAACAGCCTTCATGCGAACGAGATCGATGATGCCCTTGAAATCTGATTCAGCGCCAATCGGCAGCTGGATGCAGACCGGATCACCGGCAACGCGCGTGACGATATCGTCGACGCACTTGTAGAAGTCAGCGCCGATCTTATCCATCTTGTTGACGAACACGACGCGCGGCACGTTGTACTTGTCAGCCTGACGCCAAACCGTTTCCGTCTGCGGCTCAACGCCCTGGTTGCCGTCAAGCACGCACACGGCGCCGTCGAGCACACGCAGCGAACGCTCGACTTCAATCGTGAAGTCGACGTGGCCGGGCGTGTCGATGATGTTCAGGCGCTTATTGTTCCAGAACGTCGTCGTTGCAGCAGACGTGATCGTGATGCCACGCTCCTGCTCCTGCTCCATCC
>VERN01000117.1 GCA_018882635.1 Beijerinckiaceae bacterium
ATGCAGGGTGGTTCGACACTGACACAACAGCTCGCGAAAAATCTCTTCCTGACGCAGGAGCGCACCGCCTCGCGTAAAATTCAGGAAGCCATTCTGTCGCTATGGCTCGAACGTAACTTCACCAAGGATCAAATCCTCGAGCTTTATTTGAACCGTGTTTATTTCGGTTCGGGCGCCTATGGCGTGGAAGCGGCCGCGCAGAAATATTATGGTAAGCCAGCGCGCTCACTCACGCTCGCCGAAAGTGCGATTTTAGCGGGCCTTGTGCAGGCTCCCTCCCGGTTAGCGCCAAATCGCAATCCCAATGCAGCTCGTGCGCGTGGCGATCTTGTTGTGGCCGCGATGGCCCGTGAAGGCTTCGTCAATGATGATATGGCGAAGCTGGCTCTGATGAACCCGGCCAGCACCGTTAAGCAAGTGGGTGCTGGGTCCATCAATTATGTCGCCGATTATGTCATGGATATGCTCGATGATTTCATCGGCACGATCGATCGCGACATCATCGTGCAGACGACGATTGAGCCGAACATTCAAAACGCCGCCGAAAAAGCCTTGGTCGACGAGCTCAATCAAAAGGGCGACAAGAACGGCGTGACGCAAGGCGCGCTTGTGGCCATGTCGCCGGATGGCGCGTTGCGCGCGATGGTTGGCGGCCGCAATTATTCGGAAAGCCAATTCAACCGCGCCACCATTGCCAAACGCCAGCCGGGCTCAGCGTTCAAACCCTTCGTTTATCTCACCGCCATCGAACGTGGCATGACGCCGGATACGGTGCGCGAAGATTCGCCGATCAACATCAAGGGCTGGCAGCCGGAAAATTATTCGCGCGATTATCGCGGGCCGGTGACGTTGAAAAATGCACTGGCCTTGTCGCTTAACACGGTGGCGGTGCGCGTGGGCGTTGAAGTTGGGCCGAAAGCGATTGTGCAAACCGCCAATCGTCTCGGCATCCATTCTAAGCTTGAACCCAACGCTTCGATTGCCTTGGGCACTTCAGAAGTGACGCCGCTTGAACTCGTCACCGCGTTTGCACCCTTTGCCAATGGGGGCGTGGGTGTGTTGCCTTATGTGATCACGCAAGTGAAAGGGCGCGACAGCGGCGACATCCTTTATCGCCGCACGGGCGGTGGACTTGGACGCGTCATCGATCCGAATGCGGTTGCGATGATGAACCAGATGATGCGTGAGACGCTCATCACGGGGACAGGCCGGAAAGCGGAAATTCCCGGCTGGGAAGCGGCTGGCAAAACGGGCACCAGCCAGGATTTCCGCGACGCGTGGTTCGTCGGTTACACGGGCACGCTCGTCGCCGGTGTGTGGCTTGGCAATGATGATGGCACGCCCACGAAAAAAGTGTCGGGCGGCAATCTGCCGACAGAGACATGGAACAAGTTCATGCGCGTGGCGCTCGCGGGCCAGCAGCCGGTGAAACTTTACGGGCTTGATCAGGGCGGTTTCTGGAACACTCTCTTCCCACAGACGCCTCCTGCTCCGGCGCAAGACACGCCGCCCGCGCCAATGAACGCTGCGCCCGGAGCACCACCACCCATGGCTCAACCTGTTGCGCCCATTCCCACACCGGGCAGTGGACCGCTCGTCTTGGCCCCTGCGGCGGCAACGATGAATGCGCCCATCACCGCGCCACGCAATGATGGCTTCCCGCGCCCGCCTGCCAATGTGGGCAGTGCGCCTGCGCCGTCACAGAAAAATATTTTCGAGAAATTGTTCGGCGGTTGATGGCGCTCAGACCCGCCGCCAATGCGCCGTGCGGATAAAGACGAGCGCGGCGAGCAGCCCGAGCCCCGCAATCGTCAATGACAATGCCATGTGATGCTTCTCAAGCCCGATACCCACAGCGGCGCCCACAATAGCGGCGAAGGTCATTTGCACGAGACCCAAAAAGGATGAGGCGGTGCCAGCCTTTTGCGGGAAAGGTTGCATCGCGCCCGCCATGGATTGCGGCATCACGAGACCAACGCCGCAGGTATAGAGCGCCATTGGCATGATGATTTCAAAAATTGATTGCGTTCCGATGAACACAAAAAACTGCATGATGAGGCCGCCTGCAGCGAGGCAAATCACGCCCACCTTGATCGTGCCTTCAAGACCGCGTTTGCCGACAATGCGCTGAGCAATCAACGTTCCGGCAATATAGCCCAGCACGACGCCGCCAAAGGCTAAGCCATAAGGAATGGCACCAAGGCCATAGACCTTCTGCAAGACAAAAGACGAGCCGGAAATAAACGCAAACAAGCCGCCATAGGTCAGTGCCGATAATGCAACATAGGTACGATAGCCGCGATGATGCAGGAGCGCGGCATAACCGCTGACAATCGATACAACTGAAATGGGCTGTTTCGATTTGTTGGCGTTGGTTTCAGGCAACGCAAAAAATACGATGAGACACAGCACAAGCCCTAAAAGGAAGGTGATGAAAAAACTCATCTCCCAACCGAAAAACGCTTGCGAAAATCCACCCCCGATCGGGGCAATGGCTGGCACGAGGCCCATGACCGTCCCCATGCGCGACATTTCACGTGCGGCACGCGGACCATCATAGAGATCACGCACCACGGCGCGTGCGAGGACGATGGGGCCTGACGCGCCGAGCGCCTGCATGAAGCGCAAGGCTGTCAACGCATTGATCGAGGGCGCGAAGCTGCACAGAAAGGTCGCCACCAAAAAGATGGCGAAGCCGCCAAGCAAAACCGGCTTGCGCCCATACCGATCAGACAGGGGACCGTAGAAGATCTGGCCGACAGCAAAGCCCGCCAGAAACAGCGAGAGCGTCAGCTGCGTGCTGGCCGTATCGGCATTGAACGCCTTCGCAATCGCTGGCAGGGAGGGCAGATACATATCTGTCGACAATGGCCCCAAAGCCGTCAGCAGGGCCAAAGTCGCGGTCATTGCCAGAGTGTCGGGGCGCAGTTTCATGCGCCCGGCTTTAGCAGAGGAAGCGGCTTACCGATAGCGGTGAAGTTTGGCGCCATTCATCTTGAGCCAATGCTCGGCACGGTCAGTATCGGCGCAAACACCATTGAGCAGACGCCAAAAACGGGCTGAATGGTTCATCTCCCGCAAATGCGTCACCTCATGCGCCGCAAGATAATCAAGCACGAAGGATGGCGCGAAAACGAGCCGCCAGGAAAAAGCCAGCCGCCGTGAAGCAGCGCATGAACCCCAACGGCTTTTGGTATCTTTGAGGGTGATACCGGCCGGGCGCACAGACAATGAAGCTGCATATTTTGTAACGGCGGCTTCAATATCGCGGCGTGCTTCCCGCTTCAAAAAATCGGTCACCCGGCGACCGACATGCGATGCCGCTCCACCGATCACGAGCTGATATTCACCGTCGTGATTTTCGATTGTGGTGATCCGCACTGCGGGTCGATGCACGATGCGATGGGGAACATCCCGCACAGGCACGATCGCACCCGGCTCAAGCGCAATCGTCTGCGGCACCGCTTCCAAACGCGCGGCGATCCAGCCGCTTTGGCGATCAGCAAAACGGAGCGCTTCAGTGAGACTGGCGCGCCGCGGCAAGGTCAGCACCACTTCGCCCGTTGTTGCACTCACGCGTAAGGTAAAGCGACGCGCCTGCGTCACACGGCGCAAGGCGACACGGATCGGGCGACCCGCGTGATCGAGATCGACATGCGGCGGATCTTCAGTCGCCGGTCGCTCGCGTAGTGCCTTGCGCAGGAATCCTGGAATCATGCCGACAAAATGCGGCATGATGTTCCGGCGATCAACCGGATTTGTATAAACCGCGCATCAATACGTTCCGGCGCAGCGCGCAAAGAACGCTTTGATGCAAAGAACGTTCGGATCAGTGACGCGCGCGGCGTCCTTCTTCGAGCGAGACAACCTTATTTGATGCAGGACGCTTAAATTGCGCACAGTTTGCCATGAAATCGGCAATGCGCGGCGCAATTTCGGCACGGAAGCGCGAGCCATTGAACACGCCATAATGGCCGACTTTGGGCTGAACCCAATGGGCGCGCAAGGCATCCGGCAGGTTCACGCAGAGGCGATGCGCGGCATAGGTCTGACCGACGCCAGAAATATCATCCTTTTCGCCTTCCACGGTCATTAGACCGCAGCGCCGGATGGCGGTCAGATCAACCTTGCGATCGCGGTGCATCATTTCGCCTTTCGGCAAAGCATGACGCACGAAAACAGTATCGACCGTCTGGAGGTAGAACTCAGCGGTCAGATCCATCACCGCCAGATATTCATCATAGAATTCGCGGTGTTTTTCAGCGCTATCGCCGTCGCCTTCGACGAGATGCTTGAACATCTCACCATGGGCTTCGAGATGGCGATCGATATTCATTGCCATAAAGCCCGACAATTGCAGGAAGCCCGGATACACATCGCGCATGAAACCGGGATTGGGCAGCGGGACCTTGAAGATGCAATGGCGACCAAACCATTCAATGCCGCGCTTCTCGGCAAGCAAATTAACTTGGGTTGGGCTTTCGCGCGTGTCGATCGGGCCACCCATCAGCGTCATTGAACGCGGGATGTGCGGATCATTGTCTTCTTCCATCACGGCGATGGCCGCGAGCACCGGCACAGATGGCTGACACACCGCCATGACATGGACGTCAGGACCAAGGTAGCGCAGCATATCGATGACGTAATCGATGTAATCATCGAGATCGAAACGACCAGCGGAGAGCGGCACCACGCGCGCATCGGCCCAATCGGTGATGTAGACCTCATGCGTCGGCAGGAAGGTTTCAACCGTGCCACGCAACAGCGTTGCATAATGGCCCGACATCGGCGCCACCAAAAGAACCTTCGGCTGCGGCTTCACATGCGAGCGCAGCGCGCGATCGAAATGGATGAGTTTGCAGAAGGGCTTTTCCCACACGACGCGTTCCATCACCGGGACGCGCTCGCCGCCGACCAGTGCTGTATTGAGGCCAAATGTCGGCTTGCCATAGCGGCGGGTGGTCCGCTCGAACAATTCGCAGCCCGCAGCCATGGATTTGGCGAACGCCGTCTGGCTGATGGGGTTCAGGGGATTGGAATAGAAGAGCTTGGCAGCGTCAGCGAAGGCCCGCGCCGGGCTCAGCAGGGCGTGGGACGCCTCATACATGAGGTAATAGGGGAGCTGCATGGCCGATTCCTCGCTGCACTGCAAAAAGCGGTTCTCACCCTAGCTTGGCTTTTCACAGTTGCAATCCGCTTAAAGACGGAAACGGTTGATAAGCGGACCATTGCCCTCGCTGAAGCCAGCTGCCCTATTCGCCCATCTGGACAAGCGAGCCGGCAACCCTTGACCGCTCCAGCAAAAGCAAAAATATTACAATAGAAACAGACACATAGATGATGTTTAGCCCGAAGGCCCAAAGCATCAAGCCGGGGCGAATATCGCCGGTTGTTAGGATCGCCCGTAGCCCTTCGAACACCGCGGTGGGCGGCAATGCCCATGAAATAGGCTGAAGCCAACCCGGCAGCATGGTCACCGGGTAGTAAATGCAGCCAAGCGGCAGGACGATGAACATGACCGTCCAAGCCAGCCCCTCGGCTCCAATCCCATTGCGCAGCACGAGGCCCGACACGACAAGCGCCACCGCCCAGCCAAACAGGACGAGATTGGCGATAAAGATGGCGAGCGGCAGGCCAATCGAAAACACGTTGAAGCCGAAAAAGGGAATGGCGAGCAGCGCGACGGGGCCAAGACCCAAGGCCAGACGCACCAGGCTCATCACCATCAACGCGGCCACAAATTCCAGCGGGCGCAGCGGGCTCATCAAGAGATTGCCCATATTGCGCGCCCACATTTCCTCAAGAAACGACATTGAGAAACCGAGCTGGCTGCGGAACAATAAATCCCACAGCAGCATGCCGCCGATAAAAACACCTGCCCCGAACGCAACCACGTTTGATGTCTGCATGACATAAGTCTGCAGAAATCCCCACGTCACCATCTGGACGGCGGGCCAATAAATTAATTCCAGCAAGCGCGGCCATGAGGCGCGCAACAAATACACATAGCGACGCACCAAAGCAAAGACGCGCGCGCCTGAAAATCCGCCCGTGAGTTCAGCCGCGATGCTCATGCGGGCACCTCCGTGCCACGCGCCACATCGAGGAAAACCTCTTCAAGATTGGCGCGACCATAACGCGCGACGAGATCGGTCGGTACGCCTTCATCGGCAATACGACCTTTCTTCATAATGATGACGCGATCACACAAACGTTCGACTTCAGCCATATTGTGGGAAGCCAATAAAATCGCGGCGTTTCGACGTTTTCTGTAATCTTCGAGATGGGTGCGGATCCAATCGGCCGTATCAGGATCGAGCGAGGCGGTCGGCTCATCAAGCAACAGCAATTCGGGTTCATTGATGAGTGCTTTGGCCAAGGCGACGCGCGTTTTTTGTCCTGCCGATAATTTGCCCGAAGGCCGATCAAGCACGTCGTGCAAATCAAGATCGGAGGCCAGCTGCGCGATGCGCTCTTTCACATTGTCGACACCATACAATCCGGCGAACACAGTCAGATTCTGTCGCACGGTGAGGCGGTGCGGCATGTCGACATAAGGACTTTCGAAATTGATGCGGCCCAGCACTGTGTAACGGTCGCGCGCCATATCCGCGCCCAGCACATGCACGCTGCCGGATGTTGGCGTGACCAGCCCCATAATCATCGCGATGGTCGTGGTTTTCCCCGCCCCATTGCCACCCAGAAGGCCCAAGACCTCGCCGCGCGCGCAGGTAAAGCTGACGCCCCCCACCGCAACATTGGCACCATAGGATTTGACGAGGCCGACGACAGCAATGGCTGGTCGCACGGCGTGTGAGGAGGGTTCCGACATGGCCGCTGTCATAGGACGGGGGATAGGCTTCGTCTACCTGACGGCTTTACAGCCGCCCGCCGCGCCCTAGCTCCTCTCAGGATGAGTGTGATTGATTTTCCCCTTGTGCCAGATGGTGGCGGACGGTTGCGGCGCGATACGCTGATCCGGCTCCGCTTGATTGCGATCCTTGGCCAGGGCGTTGTCGCTGCAACGGCGAATTTCGTCTTGCATTACAATTTGCCCTTAGGGCCGGTGGCCCTGTGCCTTGCGGCGGCACTTGCCCTCAATCTCTGGCTCAGGGTTCATTTTCCGGCCACTCACCGGATGAGCGACGCACAGGCGTTTTGGGTGCTTGCGTTCGACGTGATTGAACTCGGCGCGCTGCTTTATCTTTCGGGCGGCAGTGAGAACCCGTTCGCCGCTTTGTTGTTGGCGCCCCTGATGATTGGCGCAAGCGCGTTGGGGCCTAAGCGTGTGTTGTGGCTGGGCGCTCTGACGGTGTTGGTGGCCACGGGCCTCGCCCTCTCGCATTTGCCCTTGCCCTTCGTGCCCGAAGGACGGCTGACGCTGCCGCTCAGTTTCCGCGTGGCCCAATGGTTGGCTATTCTGCTCGGCGTTACGTTTATTGGCTTTTTTGCGTGGCGCGTGGCGGATGAATCGCGCCAGCTCGCAAGCGCGCTCGCCGCAACGGAAATCGTGCTCGAGCGTGAGCAGCATCTGGGCCAGCTCGACGGTCTGGCGGCCGCAGCCGCGCACGAATTGGGCACACCGCTCGCCACCATTGCACTTGTTGCGCGCGAACTGGATCGCGCCATGCCGCAAGACAGCCCTTACGCGGATGATATTGCGCTGATGCGCACCCAAGTCGATCGTTGTCGCGATATCCTGTCGAAACTGACGTCGCTTGGCGCAGGCTATGCCGGGCCGCTGACAACCTTCGCCATCGGCGATTTGATTGAAGAAGTGGTGGCACCGCATCGCGCCTTCGGGATTGAGATCAATGTCATTCTCCGCGGCAATGGCGCCGAACCGATCAGTCGCCGACAGGCAGGCCTGCTCTACGGGCTCGGCAATCTCGTCGAAAACGCGGTCGACCATGCTGATACCGAAGTGATCGTGACCGCTGATTGGGACGACGTGGCGATCCGGTTGAGCATTGCGGATAACGGCCCGGGCTTCCGACCCGACATTCTCCCGCGGCTCGGAGAGCCCTACGTCCATCGCGGGGGCCGCAAAGGCAGCGATGACGGGCTCGGGCTCGGCCTCTTTATCGCGCGGACCCTGCTTGAGCGTTCTGGTGCCGCCATTGCCTTCGCCAACGCCTACCCGCCCGAGCGGGGCGCACGGGTCAGTATTGCGTGGCCGCGGGCTGAGTTTGAACGAGGCACATCTGGCGAAACCGAGATGTGAACCACCACCGCTTTTTATCCGTATTGGACCCAACAGAGACAGGTTTGGACCATGGTTGCCGCAGAAAACTTCGACAATTCGCCCACCCTGCTGATCGTGGATGACGACAAGGCGTTCGTCACCCGCTTAGCCCGCGCCATGGAAGCGCGCGGCTATTCCGTCCGGATCGCAGAAAGCGCCAAGGAAGGCCTTGCCGCCATCCAGCAAGACCCGCCCGCCTATGCCGTGATCGACATGCGCCTCGGCGATGGCAATGGGATCGATCTTCTGGGCGCTCTGGCCGCCAAGCGGCCGGATGCGCGTGGCATCATCCTGACCGGCTATGGCAATATCGCCACCGCTGTCACAGCTGTGAAGCGCGGTGCCTTCGATTATCTCGCCAAACCCGCCGACGCCGACGATATTGATGCAGCCCTGCGCGCTGGAGGCCCTGAACGGGCCGCTCTGCCAGAGCAGCCCATGTCAGCCGACCGGGTGCGCTGGGAACACATTCAGCGTGTGTTTGAATTGTGCAACCGCAACGTCTCTGAGACGGCACGTCGCCTCTCGATGCACCGGCGCACGCTCCAGCGCATCTTGGCCAAGCGCGCCCCGCGCTAAGCCACGCCTTTGCTGGTTTCCGCAGGCCGGCGCCTCGTGATACGAGAGGCGATCTGCCTGCGGAGCTCTTGCCCATGAACCCCGTCTATACCGGCCTGCCGACGACTATTTTCGAAGTGATGTCGGCGCTTGCGCGCGAGAAAAACGCGATCAATCTCGGCCAGGGTTTCCCCGATGATCCGGGCCCGATCGATGTGCGCCAGAAGGCGGCTGACGCGGTGGTGAATGGCTGGAACCAATATCCGC
>VERN01000118.1 GCA_018882635.1 Beijerinckiaceae bacterium
ATCCTGATGAACGCAGTTGAGATCATAGGCATGCACATCGCCGCGCGCATCTGGATCAGCATAGATGACCCACGGCAAATCATTATGCCCATCAACGAGCGGAATTCGTTTTAGGAGGCGCCTCGCTTTAGCAAGCGCCGGATCCTCGCCTTGGGCGCCTCTCCGCTTAGGTTTCACCGCTCGTTTGGCCATCGCTTATCTCCCCCGTCAGGATAGCAAGCCTAAGCACCGCACGGGCGAAATCAATCCTCATTTCACATGCTGATTGCCGAGCAGCAGATCAAGATATTCATAGCTCGTCGGGTCATCCGGACAAGCACCCCCACCGCACTCAAGTGTGGTTCCAATAACATTGGCAACCACCAATACCGTGAAGAGGCCAATTGCGAAGGTTCCGAGCCACGGTGTCGTCTGGCGGGCTTCACTTCCACTTTGCCGCATGATCATCAGCATAAGGGACGCTCCAGCAATCATGCCGACGAAAAGCAAAAAGGCCCATGTGTAAAAATGCAATCCGAGAAACGGATCGCCATAGGCGCCCGTCCCCGGCACAATGTGCAGAAGGATTTGTCGGATCGCCATGAACATGCCGATCACGGATGAGATGATGATAATCCCATAATGGCGCGGCGCATGCTGCACACTGATATTCAGAACGAGACCGACACCCGCCGCGAACATGGCCATACGCTGCAAAAGGCAAAGTGGGCAGGGAAGCTCATGAAAGACAATTTGATCAAACAGCGCAAAGCCAAGAGCGCCGCATAAGGCAAGAAGACCAAGGCTGTTGAGATAGACAGCAAGACGATCAGGCATGTGTC
Organism: Beijerinckiaceae bacterium; assembly: GCA_018882635.1. Lineage (GTDB taxonomy): Bacteria > Pseudomonadota > Alphaproteobacteria > Rhizobiales > Beijerinckiaceae > TNE-4. The sequence continues at coordinate 822 of VERN01000118.1, forward strand.
GCTCCACCCTCAGAAATCGAGATCAAGCGACGAGGTCACGTGATAGCGAAACATCGCTACCATCGCCACAACACCAAGAATCCAGAAGAGGATCGCAAGCGCCCCTGCGCGCCGCCAACCGGTCAAAGCAGCTACGGAAAAGAAGACAAACGGAAGCACCATCATGGGCGAAAAACCCTCACAACATGTCCCTATCTCGCAAGATCATGCGCGCTTGCCAACCCCCTTGCCACCCCTCGCCAAATCCCCCCGCTTTCCTAGCGATGGAGCCATGCAGCACAGTTCCTTGACACACAGCGCCGGACTGGGAAGTTGAAGGGGGGAGCGTTGGTTATCAATGTGCTCCCTGACCGCGTCAAAAACGGGCAAAAAGCCACAAGAATGAGAATGCCCGCACGATGATGGCTATGGCCACACCCGAGACGTCCTATCTTCTCATGCTGCTCGCCAAGATGGCCCTTACGATGGTTATTGTTGTGGGCTCATCGATGATCGTCGAGCGCACCGGCCCTTTCATTGGAGGGATCATTGCGACGCTGCCAATCTCAGCGGGGCCGGCCTATATCTTTCTGGCGCTTGATCATGACTCGGCCTTCATCGCGTCAGCCGCCTTGACGACATTAACCGCCAATGCCGCAACCATGATCTTTGTGACTGTCTACGCCCGTTTGGCTCAAAGCCACGGGCTTGTTCGCAGTCTCAGCACCGGATGGGCGGTATGGGGAGCCATCATGGCGGCCTTTAGCTTTGTGCCATGGACGCTCCCGCTTGCACTCATTGTGAATAGCATAGCCTTCATCATCACCTTTCGAGCCTGCAAGCCCTATATGAACGCATCCAAAGGTGCTGTTCTCAAACGCGGCCGTTGGGATATTCCGCTGCGCGCATTGGCCGTTGTAACGCTCATCGGCACCGTTATTCTTCTGGGTAATTTCGCAGGCCCGAAAGCAGCAGGCGTGGCAGCTCCCTTTCCTATTGTCTTGTCGAGCCTTGCAATGATGCTGCACCCTCGCTTGGGCGGTCGCGTTGCCGCCGCCACGCTATCAAACAGTCTCTACGGATTTGCCGGTTTTGCGTTATCTGTTGTCACCTTGCATGTGACAGCGATGCCCCTGGGATCAGCATGGGCTCTCACGCTTGCGCTGATGGTCAGTCTTCTATGGAATAGCGTCCTGATCACGCGTAATTATTACAAAAATCGAAAAAGAAAATTTGAAGGAGGAGAATGATGGAGCATCGTCTCGACGCCAATGCCGCCAATGTTCATTGGGGCCACCTTGATGCGCGCATAAATCCTCGCGCCGCCATCGATTCTGGGGACACCATCACAATCTCCACCGTATCAGGACCACCAGAAATGTTACCGCCTTGGAAGGCGGATATCCCAGCTGGCCTGATCGAAATTCACGATAAGATCGGCAAGCCCACATTGCCCGGTCATATTTGCACCGGCCCCGTTGCAGTGAAAGGGGCTAAAGCCGGACATGTTTTACAAGTCGATATCTTGAACATCGATCTGCATTATGATTTCGGCTACACCTATGTGCGTCCTCTCTCGGGCGCATTGCCGGATGATGTTAAAGCATTCCGCAATTTCCCATCGCGCATTGATCGGGTGGCCAAACTGGCCCACATGCCATGGGGCCACGCCATTCCGCTTAACCGTCCCTTTTTCGGCGTCATGGTGACAGCGCCACCGCCAGAATGGGGCATGATCAACACATTACCGCCGCGCCGTAATGGCGGTAATCTTGATCTCAAGGAACTTGTCGCAGGCACAACGCTATACCTGCCCGTCTTCGTTGATGGGGCTAATTTTTCATGCGGTGATGGGCATGGCGCGCAAGGTGATGGCGAAGTCTGCATCACCGCAATTGAAACAGGCCTCATTGGCACGTTTCGCCTTACAGCGCGCAACGATATGACACTGGTCTGGCCGATGGCAGAAACGCCATCCCATATGATCACGATGGCGTTTGATCCTGATCTTGATGCGGCCGCGCAGATTGCCCTGCGCTCTATGATTGATCTTCTTGTTGCTCGCACACCGCTCGATCGTGATGAATCTTACGCCCTTCTATCACTCGTGGCCGATGTGCGCGTGACCCAACTCGTCAATGGCAACAAGGGCATTCACGTGATGCTGGCAAAGGAATGGTTCGACAAACCCGTGAAGCGCGCCTGAAATCAGGCGCGCGCCAAAGTCACTAGTGTTTGCAGAAGAACATCGGCTCCGGCCTTTGCCCATTCGGGGAAGATTTCTTCTGCTTCATTGTGTGACAGACCATCGACACAGGGACAGAAAATCATCGCGGATGGCGCAACCTTTGCGATATGGAAGGCGTCATGCCCTGCGCCCGAAGCAATGTCGCGGTGTTTATAACCCGATTCATCGGCTGACGTTCGGATGAGATTGAGAATTTCTGGATTGAAATGAACGGGCGGCTGGGCACCTGCCGGGTCGATCGTGATTTCTAATCCCTGCGCCGTTGCAATCGCCTGCGCGCCAGACATGAATTGATCCGCCATATGGGCCAGCGCATCGCCATCAACATGGCGGAAATCGACAGTAAATTTGACAAGGCCCGGAATCACATTCCGCGAATTCGGCGCAACTTCCATGAAACCAACCGTGCCGACAGAATTTGGATGCGCCAAGGCAATTTGATGGACTTGCTCAACAATGCGCGAAGCACCCAACAGCGCGTCAAAGCGGCGTCCCATCGGGGTTGCCCCTGTATGACTATCACGCCCCTTTAATGTGACATCAAACCAGCGGAAGCCTTGGCCAGTTGTGACAACACCAATATCGCAGCCTTCCGCTTCGAGGATAGGACCCTGCTCAATATGCAATTCGACATAGGCATGTAGCTTGCGTGCGCCGGTCTTTTCTTCACCAGCAAAGCCGCCCCCATTGAGCGCTTCGCCGAACGTCATTCCTTGCGCATCTTTGCGCGCCAGCGCCCAATCGCGCGGGTGCGTTCCAGCAAATACGCCTGAGGCAAGCATTGCTGGGCCAAAGCGACAGCCTTCCTCATTGGTCCAATTGATCACTTCGATCGGCCGCTCAGTGACAATGCCGAGTTCATTCAGCGTGCGGACCACTTCAAGACCGGCCAGAACACCCAGAACGCCATCATATTTGCCGCCTGTCGGCTGGGTATCGAGATGGCTTCCGGTAGCAACAGGCGCGAGCTCATTATTGCGACCGGGACGACGGGCAAACATCGTCCCCATATCGTCGACACCAACAGTAAGACCCGCCTCTTCGCACCAACGCCGAAACAGCGCACGTCCTTCGCGGTCAACGTCGGTGAGCGTTTGGCGATTGCAGCCTCCGCCCGGCGTCGCGCCGATCTTCGCCATCTCCATAAGGCTGTCCCACAGCCTTGCGCTATTGATACGAAGATTGCCTTGCGTGCTCATGCCTAAACCCCACCCTGTCATTCCAACGCGATGCGCTTGAAATAGCACGGACGAGGCGCGAGGCAATGCGGCGGAAGGGTTTCACTCTGTGGAGCAGGAATCGACCCGCTGGCCACCATTCCCATAAGTGTAGGTGATGGTGGGGGAGAAGCGATGCACCAGCACATAATCAGTGCCGCGGCCGGTGACATAACCATTAACGGTCAGGGTGCCCATTTCCTTTTTGATGCCACGCACACCATAGGTTGTTTCCTTGCCCTGCATAATGGAAACAAGGGTGCCAGCATCGTCATCTAGAATAAGGCGATAGGGCACGCCTCCGGCCTTACAATTAAAGGTGATGATTCCGGCTTCAGCCGATGAGGCCGCCAGGACGCTCAAAGCCACCAACAAACCCGCCCGAACCATCGGCTTACCTCCTACAGAAAAGCATTATTCTAGCCATAGGCAGGATGCTGGACCCCAGCCTTGCGAAAGATCAAGACCGCTCCCACGGATTTTTGACACGCTCCACCATACCGCCCCACATTAGGTCACAAATAGGAGCATGGACATGGACCGCCTGACCGCCAACTATGTGGATATCGCACGACGCGAGATCTTCGTGGCCGATATCGTTTGGCAGGATGGCATCATCACCCGCGTCGATCCGCTCGGGCCACAACGCGACGGCCTGCCCTTTCTGCTGCCAGGATTTATCGACGCTCACGTCCATATCGAAAGCAGCCTGCTTCCTCCGGCTGAATTCGGCCGCCTCGCCGTTCGGCAAGGCACGGTCGCAACAATTTCTGACCCGCACGAAATTGCAAATGTGCTCGGGGTGGATGGTGTCCGCTTTATGCTGGCCAATGCACGCCAGACGCCCTTGCACATTCTGTTCGGCGCGCCGCCTTGCGTGCCTGCAACATCGTTTGAAACAGCAGGCGCAACACTAAGCCCGGCGGATATCGAAACCCTGCTGGATGAGCCGGGGATCGGTTATCTCTCGGAAGTCATGAATTTTCCCGGCGTCCTCGCCGGTGATCCTGATCTGATGGCCAAAATCGCAGCCGCCCAACAGCGCGGCCTACCCATTGATGGCCATGCGCCCGGCTTACGCGGTGAGGAAGCGCGCCGCTATGCGGCCGCTGGTATCACCACAGATCATGAATGCGTGAGCCTTGCAGAAGCCGAAGATAAGATCGCGGCGGGCATGACGATCATCATTCGCGAAGGTTCTGCGGCACGCAATTTTGCTGCCCTGCATCCACTCCTGTCTAAACATCCTGGCCGCATCATGTTTTGCACGGATGATTGCCATCCCGATGATTTACAGATCGGCCATATCAACACGCTGGCGGCACGCGCTTGCGCCGAAGGCCATGATCTTTTTGCTGTTCTAGAGGCCGCTTGCCTCACGCCGCGCACGCACTACCGCCTTCCCCTCGGCATGCTGAAAATTGGCGACCCTATGACGGGAACGCTCGTCCGCGACCTTACTCAATTTAACGTCATCCAAACATGGATTGATGGCCAAACGGTTTTTGCCGCGGGAGAAATTCACCTCAAGCCCGTTCCCTCGCAGCCCATCAATAAGTTTTCAGCTACACCCATCAGTGCAGATGAATTGGCTGTATCAGCCCCACCTAATGCAACGAGCTGCAAAGTACGCGTCATCATTGCGGAAGACGGCCAGCTAATTACCAGAAGTGAGATACATACCTTACCAAGTGCAGGCGGACAGCTTCAGCCTGATTCATCGCGCGATATTGCACTGATCTCTGTTGTGAACCGATACGAAAAGGCAATACCGGCTGTCGCTTTCATTCAAGGGTTTGGATTGCGCGAGGGCGCTATTGCATCAAGCGTTGCGCATGATTCTCACAACATCGTTGCGGTTGGTTGTGATCTAGAATCTTTGATGCGCGCGATTAATGCCGTGATAGCCTCACAAGGAGGCTTATCTGTCACCGATGGCAGTGGCCATACCGATTGTCTCGCTCTGCCCATTGCTGGCCTGATGAGCGATGGTGATGGCGATCAAATCGCACAACAATTCAAAACATTCACCGCTAAGACGCGCACCATTTTAGGCTCGCCCATGCGTTCGCCACTGATGGCACTTTCTTTTATGGCCTTACTGGTCATTCCCGCTCTAAAGTTGAGCGACAAAGGATTGTTTGATGGCAACGCATTCCGCTTTTGCGATATCATTGCCGATGATTGACGGACTTAGTTGCGAAGCGGCAGATTGAGAATTTGGCGTGCCGTTTTCCAATCGGCGACCGGACGGTCATATTTGGCGCACAAATCGACGACGCGTTTAACCAACGCAGCATTGGACGGCGCCAGATGATCACGATCAAGCCGGATATTATCTTCGAGCCCGGTGCGTGCATGGCCACCTTCCGCGACTGACCATTCATTAAGAACAATCTGATTGGCCCCGATCCCGGCTGCGCACCATGGCGCATCATCACCAAAGAGCCGCTTCACCGTCTTAATGTAGAAATCAAAAACATCGCGATCCACTGGCATCGCATTTTTCACGCCCATCACAAATTGCACATAAGGCCGATCAAGCAATTCGCCAGCCTGCCACATTTTATAGGCATGGAAAATATGAGAGAGATCGAATGCTTCAATTTCTGGCCTTATCTTATAAAGCCGCATCTCAGATGCTAACCACGTAACCAAATCAGGTGGATTTTCATAAACGCGCGTTGGAAAATTATTAGATCCAACCGTGAGGCTCGCCATATCAGGCCCAAGCGGCAACATACCGCCACGTGCGCGGCCAGCGCCTGAACGCCCGCCCGTCGATAATTGCACAATTATGCCGCGGCAATGCTTTTCGAGGCCTTCTTTAAGCGCAGCAAACCGATCAGGATCGGATGTCGGTTTACCCTCATCATCACGAACATGGCAATGCGCTATACTCGCGCCAGCCTCAAAGGCTTCATGCGTGCTTTCGATCTGCTCCGCAATACTGATTGGAACCGCCGGATTATCGGCTTTGGTGGGGAGCGAGCCGGTGATTGCTACGCAGATAATGCACGGATCCATAAAAATCCTCCGTCGAATTCAAGCTTGTTTCGGCGCATCTTCAGATGGAAGCGTCAAGGCATCAGCCTCATCTCCCAGAACATCACGCACCCAATGAAACGCTGCATTAGCAGCCGGAACACCGGCATAAATGCCAGTTTGCAATAATAAGGATTGCAGCTCGGCTAAGCTGACACCATTTTTGAGCGCAGGCCTGACATGCAGTTTAAACTCTTCTTCCCGATGCAGCGCGACCATCATAGCGAGCGTGACCAATGACCGCGTCTTCCAAGGCAAGGTCGGATCGCCCCAAATCTCTCCCCACGCATTGCGTGTAATGAAATCTTGCCATGGAGCAGCGAATTCACCAGCCTTATCGAGCGAACGCTGCACATGGTCAACGCCCAGCACAGCCTTACGATTAGCGAGTCCATTTTCAAACGCATGGCGCGCCAAAGGCGCAGCATTTTTGCCTTCAATCTCATCCATAAAGGCAGCAAGCAGTGCGGCCGTTTCGAGAGGGCGTTCAATCGCAAGCAGATGCGAGGCCTTATCGATCACTTCAAGCGTAGCTCCGGCAATCGCATCGGCGAGTCCCTGCCCCATCGCAGCCGATGTCACGGGATCGTCGGCTCCGGCAATCACCAAGGTCGGCGCCTTGATAGCAGCAAGCTGCGGGCGCAAATCGGCGTCACGAATAGCCTCGCAGCATTGCGCATAGCCTTCTGCGGAATTAGCGAGGAAGAGTGAGCGATAAAATGAAAGCCTGTGCGCGTGAGTTTCAAAGTAGGAAGGCGTGAACCAGCGCGTGAGCACTGTATCAACAACTGCTTCCAAACCTTCTGCCCGCACGGCCTTGGCGCGTGCCGCCCAATTATCAGCGGGCGGCAAATAAGGCCCCGTCGCCATCAGAATAGCGCTCTTCACCTTGTGGGGATGAAAGATGGCCAGTGCCTGTGTCGTCATACCGCCGAGCGATAAGCCGCCAATATGCGCTTCTTTGATTCCCAGCGTATCAAGCAAGGCTGCCAGATCATCCGCCAATTGCTTGAGGCTGAGCGGCCCCGTTTGCGCGGGTGAACGCCCGTGACCACGTGTATCATAGCGCAAAATGCGAAACCGCGGCGCCAAGGCAGCCACAACGCCGTCCCACATCTCAACAGTAGTGCCAAGTGAATTGGAGAGCACAAGGACCGGCCCATCCACGCGCCCTGTCCAATCATAAAAAAGTTCTGTTCCATTACAGACAGCAAATGGCATGACTAGGCATCCCCAAACAATTTACTCAAATTTTCAGACAGAGCACGAGCACGATCACAAACTGGCGTGACCCCTTGCGATGCTGCGATCATCGCAGGTTCGATCGCAAACGAACCCTCAATCAAGGCGCGCTCTTCTGATGAGCGTGCTGATGCGAGCAGGACCACTCGCAAATCCGATCCGGTCTCTCGGACTGTATGGGAAGCCTGTTCTACCGCTTCATAGGCTGCAGCACGCCCTCGCACCGGCGCTAATGCGATCGCTGCAGCATCCGCAAAAATCAATCCGCGTGTCAGCGCGATATTGGCCTGCATCCGCGCTTCATCGACATTCAAACCATCGGCTAAAACACGCGCTTCACGCAGCGCGCCTGATACAAGACCAAACAATTGCGGCAAAATGCTCCATTCAGCATGCCAAGCCCCCGCAGGCCGTTCATGCACCGCAGCCATGGTCGACAAGGCGGTTGCGGCAAGGCCGGGC
>VERN01000119.1 GCA_018882635.1 Beijerinckiaceae bacterium
GTCTGGTGGCAATAGCGCAGCGCATCGGGCTTTTCTGCCCTCGCTGACAGATGGATGGCCTTGTTACCATACTGATCAACCGCCTGCGCATTGGCACCCAATTCAATTGCAAACATCATCGCACTGACATTACCCAAACACGCCTGACGCAAAAGCCAGGTCGCTTTGCCAACCCTCCAATTCCCTTGACGGAAGTCATACACCCCGTGCTCCAACGACGCCCCGGCATCGACCAGCAACGCAGCCGTTGTACGACGATCGTTGTCAATGCCCGCAGCAGCGGTGTCAACTGGTTTTCATCAAACACCTCCAGCGGCAAGCCCTGCGTCACAGCCAGAAAGCGCACCACAGCATCGTGGCCATTTGCTGCCGCGACATGCAGAAGGGTGTTGCTGTTTGCGTCACGTACAGCCGGGTCAAGGCCCGCCTCCAGAAATCCGTGCAGGCGTTCAAGATCGCCCACTGCTGCCGCATCGAATGCGGCTTGCTGGTGACGGATACGCGCCTCATGGCGTAGGGGTACGCTCACCTTGCCGTAGACGCGGACCGCGTCGGCCGGGCGACTTTGCTGACCGCCTGCCAGCGCTTCGCCCCGCATGGCGGAACCGGCCGTTACCACCGCGCCCACGCCGCTGTCGACAGGGGGCATGACAGCAGGCGCCGGCGGGAAGGTGCCCAGGGTGATCTGTACACGTGCATTGCCCCGGGCATCGACCAATGCCCTGACCGCGGCGTCGGGATGCTGCGTGGCCAGCAGACGCCAACCGGACTGGGCTGGCTGGGCGCGCAAGGCGTTACCGAGCATCGCCAGCGTGTGGCGGCGCTCGCTGGCCATGGCAGGGATGTCCGGTTGTGTGCGCAGCAGTTGCAGGTCAGTTCGTAACGCAGCAAGAGCATGTGTCTGCTGCTGGGCAAAGCTGCTACCCGCTGCGCGGCACGCCGACCAGTCGGTCAGTTGCCCGCTCAGATGCATGCTGTCGATCTGACGCACCAATGCCTGCGCATGATCGATCGCCTGTCGCAGGGTCTGCGGCATGGCTTCGATCCGCTGGATACCAATCGGGTCGATGCCCATGTGATCGTAGAAACGATGATCCTCAATCGCGATAAAGGCCTTCGGCAGATAGGGCGGCAATTCGCTGAGTGAGACATTGCGCCCGCCAGTTTCACCGCGATTGGCGATCAGCGTTCCGTCGGCAGCGAGGATGGCCACATCGGGCGGGCGTTTCGGAATGGCCAATTGATCGATCGGCGGCAATTTGGAGGCGTGATAAGCGAAGAGTGCGCCAAGGCCGATGAAACCCCACACGCCGAGCACAAGCGTCCAATAGGCGAAGAAGCCGAGCAGGGAGCGCCGGCGGCGCCGCCGTTTGGCTGTCTTTGCCTTTGGCGTTTCTGTTTTGCTCGCTTTGGCTTTCTTCACCGGTTGTTCCTCGGCGATGAGCGGCAGCAAGGGCTCTTGCGGAACCGCTTGTGACCGGTCGCGTTCAGGAACGATGCGCGGGGCGAAATGCGGCTCAATCCGATCCCTTTGGCGACCATCACGGCCGGGCTTGGATCTGTCTTGCGGTCCGACATAGCCGGGTCGGTCATCACGCGTCAGACGCAAATCGTCAGGCCGCGCGTTGTCGCGGCCGAAGACCGGCTCCCTGCGCTCCCTGTGATCGCCGTCCATCGTTCCTTTCCCACTCCGCCAATGTGCAGCAGAGCGGGTTTGATCCTAGATTGCGGCGGATTAACGAAGAGTTAGGGTTTCCACAAAGCTGGCCGCGCTCACGCGGCGCTGGCGGCTGGCGCTTTGGTGAGCAGGCGGCAGAGCCGCCCCAATGTCGTCCGCATGTCGCGGCGATGGACGACGGCATCCACCATGCCATGGTCTTTGAGATATTCAGCCCGCTGGAAGCCCGGGGGCAATTTTTCGCGGATTGTCTGCTCGATCACGCGCGGGCCGGCAAAGCCAATCAGCGCGCCCGGTTCGGCAAGATGGATATCGCCCAACATCGCGTAAGAGGCCGTCACACCGCCGGTCGTCGGGTTGGTGAGGACGACGATATAGGGCAGACGCGCTGCGCGCAGACGCTGGATCGCCACCGTGGTCCGCGGCATCTGCATCAGCGAGAACATGCCTTCCTGCATGCGCGCGCCACCCGAAGCAGCAAACATGATGAAGGGCGTCCCGCGGGCCACCGCTGTTTCAAGCCCTTTGATCACGGCTTCGCCAGCGGCCATGCCGAGCGAGCCGCCCATGAAATCAAAATCCTGAACGCCAATGGTCACTGGATTGGCTTCCAGCTTACCGTAACCGATTTTGACAGCGTCGGGCGCATTGGTTTTGGCGCGCGCGTCCTTCAGGCGATCCGTGTAGCGCTTTTCGTCGCGGAATTTCAGCGGATCGAGCGGAACCTCGGGCAACGCAATGTCTTCGTAAACGCCATCATCAAAGGTGAGCTTGAGACGCTGCACCGCGCTGACGCGCAGATGATGTTCTGAGCCGGGAATGACGAACAGATTCTGTTCGACATCCTTATGGAAAACGAGCTGTCCGGAATCCGGACACTTCACCCACAGATTTTCCGGCGTGTCCTTTTTCAGGATGGAACGGATTTTCGGGCGAACGACGTTGGAAATCCAGTTCATGGCCGGTTCCTTACGCTGCCTGTTTGCGCGCGCGTTTCACGCCTGCGGCAATATCACTGACAAGCGCCGTGACAGCATCAATGGTTTTGGCCGTTGCCTTGCCATCCTTGTCGAGCGATGTGCGCACTGCTTCAACTAGCGCTGTGCCGACGACAACGCCGTCTGCACCCTTGGCAATCGCTTCGGCCGTGTCGGCGTTCTTGACGCCGAACCCAACCGCGACGGGCAATTTCGTGTGGTTCTTGATCCGCGCAACAGCGCCGGTCACTTTCGAATAATCCGGGATTGCCGAACCCGTGATGCCGGTCACAGACACGTAATAGACGAAGCCCGACGTGTTCTGCAGCACTTTCGGCAAGCGCTTGTCATCGGTTGTCGGCGTGGCGAGGCGAATGAAGTTCAAACCGGCTTCGAGGGCTGGCTTGCAGAGCTCAGCATCTTCTTCCGGCGGCAGATCAACGACGATCAGGCCATCAACGCCAGCCGCTTTCGCGTCGACGAGAAAACGGTCAACGCCGTAAATGAAGATGGGGTTGTAATAGCCCATCAGAATGATCGGCGTCGCATCATCGCTTTTGCGGAATTCGGTCACCGTCTCGAGCGTTTTTTTCAAGCTCATGCCTGCCGCGAGCGCCCGGACACCGGCGGCCTGAATGGCGGGGCCATCCGCCATCGGGTCGGTGAAGGGCATGCCGATCTCGATCAGGTCCGCGCCCGCCTTGGGCAGCGCCTTGATGAGGGCGAGCGAGGTCGCAGGATCAGGGTCGCCCCCCATGATGAAGGTCACAAGGGCGGCGCGGCCTTCGGCGGCGCAAGCGGCGAAACGGGTATCGATACGGGTTGTCATGGCGCATGGCTCTAGCACGGGCCGGGGGCGAAGGGGAGGGGTTTCGCGACGGTCGCGGGCGTGCTGTCGCCCCGCTCACCCCACCATTTTCAGGCCGATAATGCCCACCACGATCAGGCCGATGCAGGCGAGCCGGATGGCGGTTGCAGGCTCCGCGAACAGGATGATGCCGAGGATGGCAGTGCCCACGGTGCCGATCCCGGTCCACACCGCGTACCCCGTGCCAATGGGGATTTCCTTTAAAGCCCAACCAAGCGTGATCACGCTCGCGATCATCGCGCCGATGGTCAGCACGGTCGGCACCAGCTTTGTATAGCCTTCGGTGTATTTCAGTCCGATCGCCCAGCCGATTTCAAACAGGCCAGCAATGAAAAGATAGGTCCAGGCCATGGCCCCCTCGCGCAAGGCATTGCGATGATCGCAGAGGGCTCTAGCACAGGACGGTTTGCAAGGCCTGTCGAAAAAGCCTTATGGCCGCTGCAACACCGCCCACACATTGTCGTCTGTGGGCAATTGATCGCGCCAGCGGATCATCACGCGATAGCCATGCTGTTCGGCCATCGCGCGCAATGTGTTGGGTGTGAAATAATTGACATGGTCAGGAAAACGAAAGCCGCACCACCGCGCCCCGGTGAAATGGCGGTTCCACGATGCGTAATTCGGCACTTTGATCACCGCGATGCCGCCGGGCTTCAAGGTGCGGAAAAGCGCTTCGAGCACAGGGCCCGGTTCCGGCTCATGTTCGAGATAGGAGCGCAACACGGCCGCGTCGAAAAAGCCTTCGTCGAACTGCTTCAAACCGTCGACGCAGGGCGCGCAAATCGCTTGTCCGCCGCTTTGGCGAAACAGCGCATCGGCGTCGCGCGTCAGCGCGGGCGAGATGTCGATGCCATAGAGTTGAAACCCTGCACCCGCTCCGGCGAGATAGCTGCCATTGCCGCACCCAAGATCAAGAATGCGGCCCGATTGCATATAGCGGCGAACATCCTGCATCGGCGTGCGGCGGCCGAACATGCGCGTACGCACCCGCGTCATCTGGTCGAGGCGGCTAATCAGCGGCGAGCGTTTGCGACGGCGCTTTGTTTCCGCGGCATAGCTCTGCGACCATTCGAAGGTGGTGCCCACTTCCTCGAGTTCAGGCACTTCGGGCATATAGACGAAATCACATCCGTCGCATTGCACCGTCCGCCAGCCATCACGGCCGAAGGGCAGGTCGTGACCACCAAATTGATTGCACAGGGGACAAGGCCGGGGCTTGCGCACCACACCATCGGACGCCTGAACGTCCATCTCTCCGGCCATGACAACTCCAACGCAACAACGCCGACGCCTACTAAGCTGGAGTCATAGCTGGCCACCCCAGCGCCACAAGGCGCCGACCTATGGCAAAATGTCGCACCTATCCTTAGGGAATAAGGGGCTTAGTCCATCCCGCCGAGATGTTCGGCGACGGTGAAGATGTCCTTGTCACCGCGACCGCAGAGATTGACCACCATGAGATGATCCTTCGGCAGTTTCGGCGCGATTTCGATCACCTTCGCCACGGCATGAGAGGGCTCGAGCGCCGGGATGATGCCTTCGAGCTTCGACAGAAGCTGGAAGGCTGCGAGCGCTTCCGTGTCAGTTGCGGAAATATATTTCACGCGGCCCACATCGTGCAGCCATGAATGCTCCGGCCCGATGCCAGGATAGTCGAGGCCAGCCGAGATCGAATGTGCGTCGATGATCTGGCCGTCTTCATTCATCAAAAGGTATGTGCGGTTGCCGTGCAGCACGCCGGGACGCCCGCCCGTCAGCGACGCAGCGTGCAAGCCTGACGACACGCCATGGCCTGCCGCTTCCACGCCATAAATCTCAACATCCTTGTCGTCGAGGAACGGATGGAACAGGCCAATCGCGTTTGAACCACCGCCGATGCATGCAATGAGCGAATCCGGCAGGCGGCCTTCGCGCTCGATCATCTGCTCGCGTGTTTCGCGTCCGATCACGCTTTGGAAATCACGCACCATGGCGGGATAGGGATGCGGGCCAGCGACAGTGCCGATGCAATAAAACGTATCAGCGACATTGGTCACCCAGTCGCGCAACGCTTCATTCATCGCATCTTTCAACGTTTTTGAGCCAGATTGCACGGGCACAACTTCCGCGCCGAGCATCTTCATGCGGAAGACGTTCGGCTTCTGCCGTTCAACGTCGACCGCGCCCATATAGACAACGCATTGCAAGCCGAACCGCGCGCACAGCGTGGCTGTTGCGACGCCATGCTGACCTGCGCCGGTCTCGGCGATAATGCGTTTTTTGCCCATGCGGCGCGCGAGCATAATCTGCCCGAGCACATTGTTCACCTTATGCGCGCCGGTGTGGTTGAGTTCATCGCGCTTCAGATAGATTTTCGCGCCGCCCAAATGCTCGGTGAGGCGCTCTGCAAAATAAAGCGGGCTCGGACGGCCGACATAATGGGCGAGATAGGAATTCATCTCAGCCTGAAATTCCGGATCGACCTTCGCAACCTTGTAAGCTTCGTCGAGCTGCAGGATCAGCGGCATCAATGTCTCGGCAACAAAACGGCCACCAAAATTGCCGAAATGGCCGGTCTCATCAGGACCGTTGCGGAAGGAGTTCGGGTTTTGCGCGTTCATGGCGTTTCAGTCCTTCCCTTTCGCCGCTTGGACGAAAGCTGTGATCTTGGCCGGATCCTTCTGGCCGGGAGCCGTCTCGACGCCGGAGGAGACATCGACCCCCTGCGCACCGGTGCGCCGGAGGGCTTCAGCCACATTGGCCGGGTCGAGCCCTCCTGACACCATAGAGGGTATAGATAGGTCAAGGCCGGTAATAAGCGACCAGTCAAAAGCAAGCCCATTGCCGCCGGGATGGGCGGCATCTTTGGGGGGCTTGGCATCGAACAGGATCCGGTCCGACACGGCCGCAAAGGCCTGCACATCCTTGAGGTCATCCGCGGTGGCGACCCCGATGGCCTTCATCACGGGCAGGCCGAACCGAGCACGCACCGCAGCCACACGGTCCGGTGTCTCATGCCCATGCAATTGGAGAAGGTCAGGGTGAAGGGCTGCGATGATGGCCGCGAGCGCGGTGTCATCCGCGTCGACCGTGAGAGCGACCTTCAAGGCGCGCCCGGCGGCCTGTCGGCCCAAGGTCTCAGCCGTGGTGAGATCAATATGGCGCGGCGATTTTGGAAAGAAGACAAACCCCACCATATCCGCGCCTGCATCAAGCGCGGCAGCCAGCGTTTCGGGCGTCTTCAGGCCACAAATTTTGACGAGCGGTGCCATGCCGCTCCCCTCGCATGGAGAGGCGGGAGAGTCCAGATTTCAGCGCACCCGCTTCCACACCGCGGTCGCAGCGGCCAAATCTTCGATCGCTGTCCCAACGGACTTGAAAAAAGTGATCTCGTCGTCTCGCGTCCGGCCGGGATGGGTGCCGCGCACCAGATCGAAAAGATCTGCCGCTACATCCTCCGCTTTGATCACCCCATCACGGATCGGCTGAAACAGATCGCCAGCCTCTTTGAGAGCTCCGGCTCGGGTGTCGCAAAAGAGTGTTGATCGCCGGATAACCTCATCATCCGTTTCGCGCATCGAAGGTCTGAAAGCGCCGACCGCATCGACATGGGTCCCTGGTTTGAGCCACGCCCCTTCAATCAACGGTTCACTTGTCAATGTTGCGGAGGAGACGATGTCGGCTTGCCGGATGGCGGCTTCGCGATCGGAGGCGGCTTCCACCGGCAAACCCCCTTTTTGCAAAAGGTCTGCGAGGTTTTTCGCTTTTTCTGGCTTGTGGTTCCAAAGAAGCACCCGCTTAATCGGCCGCGCCGCACAATGTGCGCGGATCAGGAAGGGCGACATCGCCCCTGCGCCAAGCATGGTCAGAACGGCCGCGTCTTTGCGCGCCAGATAGCGTGCCGCCAGCGCTGATGCAGCAGCGGTACGCCATGTCGTGAGCCTTGCGCCATCAAGTGTCACCAGCAGCGCACCTGTCGTGCCGTCCATCAGCAAATAGGTGCCCATCACCGCAGGCAGATTCTTCGCTCCATTCATCGGGTAAACCGAGACGATCTTGGTGCCGAGAAACGCCTCCGGTTGCGAGGCGTTCGTCCAAGACGGCATTAGGAGCAAGGTGGCATCGCCTTCGGGGCGTTGGATGGTGTGATGATGCCGAACAGGCACGACAATGTCGCCGGCAAAGGCATCGCGCAAAGCGTCGGCCATGAACACAGGATCGAGCACACTGTCGATTGCGGCCGCATCGATGAAACGCATCATAAACTCCAGCTCAAGGGGACGCAGCGGGCGGTGGCAGCGCAGGGGTGCTGCGTTGTTGCTCTTCGCGCGCCTTCATCCGGTCGAGCTCAGCGCGGTGGCTTTTGACCTCGCGCGCATGATGGCGCGCCGCACGGCGGTGCTTGCCTTGTGCAAACCATGTTGCACTTCCGCCCGCAATCACGCCGATCAGCCCCGCCGCAAACAGCAGAAGGTAAAGCGGCAGCGTCACGGTCGGAAACGGCAGGAGCCCGGTTTCGAACGGATCGAGATGAACAGTCACAATCTGGCGGTTCGCAACGGCAAACAGCACGATCGCGACGGTCAGCGGAACCACGATCAGGGCTTTGAGAAAATTCTTCATGTCAGCCTCTGCCGTATTCCTGTGCGCCGTGTTTCACAGCGCGATAACCGGCGTGGGGATTAGTCCGCGGCGAGATTGAGCCGCTGGCGCATTTCCTTGCCTGCCTTGAAAACGGGCACAACCTTTTCGGCTACGGGCACATGCTCACCCGTGCGTGGATTGCGGCCAATACGAGCGTCACGCTTCTTCACCGAGAACGCACCAAAGCCACGGATCTCGACCCGGTCGCCGCGGGCGAGCGCCTGCGTGATCTCGTCCAAGATGGCGTTGACGACATTCTCGGCATCACGCTGGTACAGCTCCGGGTATTTGTCAGCGATTTTCTGAACCAGCTCTGACTTGATCATGCCCCACCCGTTAGACCTTTGAGTTTGTTTATTTTTCGGCTGCAGGGTGCCAGACGGCCAGAACCCCGTCAAGAACGCGGACGTCCTCGGCCCGCGCCATCGCGTCCAGTACCCGTCCGAGCGCAACGAAGCCGAAGGCGTCGGCGGCCCGGGCCGAACTCTTCCAGAAATCGAGCCCCGCCTTGTCGGTTTCGCGCTTCCACAGCTTCACCGGCAGGTTCTTGGCGACGCCCTTCTCCTTTTCGAGCCAGGCAATGGCCTCATTCTCGAACCCAATCGCATCGACAAGTTTCAAAGGCTTGCCTTGGGCGCCAGTGAAGACCCTCCCATCGACGACAGCATCGAGCTCGCTGTCGGTGAGATCACGGCGGTTTTTGACCAAGCGCTTGAACCAATCATAGGTGCTGTTGATCACCGAGCGGAGCGCTGCCTGCGCTTCCGGGCTCGCATTTTCAAACGGGCTTGGTGAGGCCTTGAGCGGCGTGGATT
>VERN01000120.1 GCA_018882635.1 Beijerinckiaceae bacterium
GGATACGATGTGGGCTGATCGTTATAAAGGCGAAACCAGCGATGGATTTGGCTTTATTGTCAGAGATTTTATCAATGAATGTGGTGCAACAGCCGTTTCGCCCCCGCCCATTCTCAATGTTTTTGAAAAAGCTCATGCACAATTTGGAAGCATGCCATGGCGCGATCTGTTCACACCTGCAACGACCATTGCCCGCGAAGGATGGTTGTTGAGGCCCCATGTCTACACGGTTTTTACACAGAATGAGCGCAAATATGGTCGGCTAAACTATGGCGAGAAGATTGCGATTACTGAAGGTGGTCGCAAGCTTTATATGGATGCAGAAGGAGCGCTTAAAAAGCCAGGCACGCTGATTGAGAACCCTGATCTTGCACGCACATTATCTATGGTCGCTGATCACGGTGCTGAAGTCTTTTTCCGCGGACCGCTCGGCGACCACATCTGTTCTGATATTCAAAAACATGGTGGACTGCTCACCAAGGCAGATCTTGAGAATTGTCACGCAGAGGAAGTCGCGCCGCTTCATGTCAACTATCGCGGACGACGTATTTCCACCGTTCCGGCGCCTGGTGGTGGCCTCTATCTCGCACAAACATTGAAATTGCTTGAACGTTTTGACCTTGTGGCTGAGGGCTTCAATACGCCGCATTACGTTCGCCTTTTGGCTGAGGCAATGAAAATTGCAACGCGAGATAAGGATACGCGTATCGCTGATCCACGCTTTTACGATGTACCGGTTGATGAGCTATTGTCGGATACCTATGCAGACAATTGCGCGGCATTCATTCGCTCGGGTGCCAAAGCAGATGCTCTCCGAAGTGGTCATTTTGAGTCCAAGCACACGACCCACGTTTCTTGTGTTGATAAAAATGGTATGGTCGTTTCATTAACACATACGCTCGGCAATCCATCAGGCTTTGTCGTTGAAGACACTGGAATGATGATGAATGGTTCGATGAGCACGTTCGACCCCCGCCCTGGTCGCACGCATTCAATCGCTCCCGGAAAAAGGCGAACGTCTTCGATGTGCCCCACCATCGTGTTTGAAGGCGATCATCCAGTGATGACATTGGGCGCGCCTGGCGCCTCATGGATTGGCCCTGCTGTTTTGCAGGTGATCCTCAATGTCCTGGATTGGGGAATGGGTATGCAGGAGGCTATCCTCGCGCCGCGCATTGTTGCGACATCCAACATTATTGATATTTCCAACCGCATTCTGAAACGAACAGAAAGAGGTTTGGAAGCCATGGGGTATGATGTCCGTCGCACTCATATGTCTTATGCGTTTGCTGGCGTGCATGGCATCAGCCTTTGGCCCGATGGCCTGGAAGGCGGCGCCGATCCACAAAGAGATGGCATGGCGCTCGGTGTTGTGCAGTCTTGAAGGAAGACCCAAATCGATCTTGATCTTCTCTTCAAACGGGCCTGTGCTATTAAAGTTGCAAGTCCAAATCGAGCCCGGCAGATGGGAGCAGCTATTTAAATCGCCGATGGTGTCATCATCATCGCAGCCTGCAATACTTTTCCCAAAGGCGTCCAAGATCTTGATTGGCAGCATTTAGGCTCTTTTTATCATAACAAGAAGCTTACAAGAAGGGGGTACGACGATCTGTAGCTCTTACCCTCCTAAAGTACCTATCGATTTACGAAAAAATTTTATGGGTGCAGAACTGATGCGGTCGATTTTTCCTTGGATGAATGTTTTGTATCAACGTCTCATGCAGGCGTGAGCGACGGAATTTCTCCAACGCCTCTCTGTTCCGATAACAGATACCCGATACCCCGTGGAGCGATTATCAGTTGGATAAGGGCAAGTCGTTGCGATTTATTGAGCTCTTCTTTGGGATGTTGAGATGATCATTATCGATGAACCTCCGGCTGCGCTAGGCGTCAAGGATACAGCTCAATTGTATGGCCTTATCCAGAGCCTTCGTGACGAAGGGTTGCCGTTATTCTCATCACCCATACATGGTCGACGTTGTCGCTCTCGCAACGCGCGTTCTTGTGGTGAGCCGTAAAAACGATCGTCGACCGACCAATTGCGGGCTTAAAGTCTGAACACATCAGCTACATGAACATGACGGATGGCGCTTCCTCTCCTTCGTTTTTACCTAAAGGGCAGCATTTGCGTCGATTTAATGATAGAAACTAGTCTAGCGAATTCTATTCAAGGCAAACTGAGTGATGCTGTCCTCTGAAGAAATTGAGCGCTATGCGCGCCATATCGTGCTGCCCGAGATTGGCGGACCGGGTCAGGTAGCGCTGAAGAGCGCGCGTGTGTTGGTCATAGGCGCGGGCGGCCTTGGGGCACCCTTGTTGCTTTATCTGGCTGCTGCTGGTGTTGGTACGATCGGCATTGTCGATGATGATCACGTCTCCCTCTCGAATTTGCAGCGGCAGGTTTTGTTTGGCACGGCGGCGGTTGGACAACCGAAAACACAAGCCGCGATGGCTGCGCTACGGCAGTTGAACCCTCATGTGGCGCTGGTTGCCTATCAAACGCGCGTGGGTTCGGAGAACCTGCTCTCTCTGCTGCAAGATTATGATGTTGTGGCCGATGGCAGCGATAATTTCGAAACGCGCTATGCCGTGTCAGACGCTTGTTTTCATGCTCATAGGCCTTTGGTGACAGCGGCGCTCGGGCGGTTTGATGCAACGCTGACAACCATCAGAGCGCATGAGACGCATCCCGATGGATCGCCAAAGCCCACATGGCGCTGCTTGTTTCCGTCACCGCCGCCGCCCGGCACTGTCCCTGCCTGTGCAGAAGCAGGGGTTCTTGGCGCTCTGGCCGGCGTGATGGGCAGTTTGATGGCGTTAGAAATTATTCGCTGCATCGTTCCGTTTGGGCGCGATCTTGTCGGCCGATTGCTGATGGTCGATGCCCGGGATATGCGGTTCGAGACGATGGAATATCGTTGGGATCCATCTAATCCGCTAAACGGACGTGCGGGTTGACGTGGGCTGGCCAATCCTCAAATGATCACGGAAGTGATTCGTTTTTGAGGACTAGACTTATGCGCAATTCAATCGCTCTGGCTGCTCTCGCGGCTATGACGGCTCTCGCCACCCCGGCGGCGGCTCAAAATCTCCAAGTTGGTGTTTTGACGTGTGACGTCTCGAAAGGCACCAGCCTCTTCGTCGAACAGAAGCAGTCCATGCGCTGCACGTTCAAGCACACAGACGGCTCGGTGGAGCGTTATGGCGGCCGCATTAAGGAATATGGCCTGTCCTTGGGTAATCCGGGTCCGGCTCACCTTGTCTGGGCCGTGTTCTCACCGTCGAAGAACGTTAAGGCAGGGGCGCTGCAAGGTAGCTATGGTGGCGTCACGGCCGGTGCTTCTGTGGGCGTCGGCATGGGTGCCAACGTGTTGCTTGGCGGTTTCCAAAAGTCGTTCACGCTGCAGCCGCTCTCGATGTCGGGCGAGCAGGGCGTCAATCTCGCGCTCGGGATTGCCAATGTCGTGCTCTGGGTTCCGAAGCCGCAATAAGCGCTTCAAGCTGAAATGAAAAAGCCGCCCTTTGGGGCGGCTTTTTTTATAACATTGATGGATCGATCAGGCGCGCAATGTCGCGCCTGTCTTCTTCGCCACATCGGCTACGATTTTCGCGGCCACGGAATCGATTTCCGCATCGGTCAATGTCTTGTCGACAGGCTGCAGCGTAACGGCAATCGCCACTGATTTGTGGCCATCCGCAATGCCTTTGCCTTCATAAATGTCGAAGACCGTGACGTCTGTAATGAGGGTACGATCAGCACCCTGTGCCGCCTTTACAATATCGGCGGAGGCTACATCACGCGCGACGATAAAGGCGAAATCGCGTGAAACCGGTTGGAAATCCGAAAGCGTCAGTTTCGCCTTCATCTTGGTGGGTTTGGCTTTGGGCGGAGGCAGCGCATCGAGGATGAGCTCGCACGCCACCAAGGGCCCTTTCACATCAAGGGCTTCAAGAAGGCGCGGATGAATTTCGCCAAACGCGCCGATCACCACTTTCGGTCCGAATTGCAACAGGCCGGAGCGTCCCGGATGAAACGCTGGGTGCCCGCTTGGCACAATTTGCAGGCCACCAGTCGGCACGCCAAGCGCTTCCAGAAGCGCCATTGCATCGGCCTTGGCATCGAAGGCGTCGACCATGGCTGCGCCTTCGCTCCAGAAACGGCCTGATCCGTCGGGCTTGGCCATGGCGCGGCGGAGCGCTGTCGCAGCGATCACCTGATCCTCCGGCTTGTCACCGCGGAAGATCTGGCCAACTTCAAACAGGGCGACATTCGGAAAGCCGCGATCGGCATTGCGTTGCGCGGCGCGCATCAGGCCCGGCAACAGCGATGGCCGCATGTCAGAGAGATCAGACGCGATTGGATTGGCCAATGCCAATTCCGGCTGGCCGCCACCAAACGCTTCGGCATCGCTCTTTGAGACGAATGACCATGTGACGGCTTCAACAAGCCCGCGCACGGCGAGTGCGCGCTTGGCAAGGCGTGTACGTTTTTGAATAAGTGTCAGCACCGGGCGCGCCACGGTTGCAGGCTCGCGCATAAACGGCGTCGACTGCACGCGGTCAAGCCCGGCAATCCGCACCACTTCTTCCACAAGATCGGCTTTTTGGGATACGTCTGGGCGCCAAGAGGGGGGCGATACGTTCACAACATCGCCCATGCCGGAGACCGTGAAACCAAGGTCGATCAGGATCGCCTTCATTTCAGGTGCCGGAATATCAAGGCCGGTCAACCGCTTCACTTCGGCATAGGGGAAGCTCATCACGCGTGATGTATCGGGGATCGCACCAGCCAAAACCATTTCGCTTGGTGTGCCGCCGCATAAATCCATAACGAGATGCGTCGCAAGGTCGAGGCCAGGCACGCAGAAATCAGGATCAACACCACGCTCGAAGCGATAGCGTGCATCGGTATTGATGCCAAGCTTACGGCCTGTTTGCGCAATGTTGAGAGGATCCCACAACGCGCTCTCAATGAGAACATCGGTGGTGCCTTCATCGGAACCTGAATGCTCGCCGCCCATAATACCAGCGATCGATTCAACACCCTTGTCGTCGGCAATGACGACCATGGATGGATCGAGCGTGTATTCGCGGCCATCAAGCGCGAGAACTTTTTCGCCATCTTTCGCGCGGCGAACAATAAGCGAGCCTTGCGTCTTCTTAAGATCGAAGACGTGGAGCGGACGGTTGCGATCGAAGGTCAGATAATTGGTGATGTCGACGAGTGCATTGATCGGACGGAGCCCAATCGCTTTCAAACGACGCTGCATCCAATCGGGGCTAGGTCCATTCTTCACGCCGCGCACGAGGCGAAGCGCGAAAGCAGGTGCCAAATGCGCATCATCGGCGTTGAAATCGAGTTTCACCTGAACCGGGCATGCGCCTTCGCCTTTCACAGGCGCGATCACATGCTTCTTCAACACGCCGAGACCCGCTGCTGCGAGGTCACGCGCAATGCCATAGATGCCGAGCGCGTCGGCGCGGTTCGGCGTGATCGCCACATCGATCACGGGATCATTGATCGACGCATAATCCGTATAAGCCACACCAACCGGTGCATCCGCTGGCAGATCGATGATGCCTTCATGATCTTCCGAAAGCCCGAGCTCGAAGGCTGAGCACAGCATGCCTGAGCTTTCGACGCCGCGAATCGTCCCAACGCCGATCGTGATTCCCTTGCCGGGAATGAAAGTGCCCGGCGGCGAGAATACGCTTTTCATCCCAGTGCGGGCGTTTGGTGCGCCGCAGACGACTTGGATCGGATTGCCATCACCCGTGTCGACCATGCATACGCGCAGGCGGTCGGCATTCGGATGCTGTTCGGCTGAAACGACAAATGCCGTGATATAACCTTTCAACGTCGCAGCCGGGTCTTCGACGCTTTCCACTTCAAGGCCAATGCGCGTCAACGCTTCGACGATGTCGTCGAGCGAAGCGGTTGTATCGAGATGTTCTTTGAGCCAATTGAGCGTGAATTTCATCGTTCTATCCTCACACGCTCAAGCCGCCGGCAAGCGTCGGCAAATCGAGCGGCCGGAACCCGTAATGCGATAGCCAGCGAACATCGGCGTCGAAGAAGGGGCGCAGATCCGGCATGCCATATTTCAACATAGCGATGCGGTCGATGCCCATGCCCCATGCAAAGCCCTGATATTCGTCAGGGTCGAGGCCGCAATGGCGGATCACATTCGGATGCACCATGCCGCAGCCAAGAATTTCGAGCCAATCATTGCCCTCGCCAAAGCGAATTTCGCCGCCCTTGCGTGAGCACTGAATGTCGACTTCCGCCGATGGCTCGGTGAACGGGAAGAAAGACGGGCGGAAGCGCATCTTCACGCTGTCGACTTCGAAGAAGGATTTGCAGAATTCCTCGAGAATCCATTTGAGGTGGCCGAGATGCGAACCCTTATCGATGACAAGCCCCTCGACCTGATGGAACATCGGCGTGTGCGTCTGGTCTGAATCGCAACGATATGTACGGCCGGGAATGATCACTTGGATCGGCGGCTTCTGGCTCATCATCGTGCGGATCTGCACCGGGCTTGTATGGGTGCGCAAAAGCTTGCGCTCGCCATTAGCGTCCGGATTAAAGAAGAACGTGTCGTGCATTTCACGCGCCGGGTGGCCGACGGGGAAATTCAGCGCCGTGAAATTATAAAAATCGGTTTCAACATCCGGCCCTTCGGCAACGGCAAAGCCCATATCGGCGAAAATCGTCGTGAGCTCGTCGATCACTTGAGAAATCGGATGAATGCGTCCGCGCGCATTGCCGCTTTCGCGCACGGGTAATGTGACATCGACTTTCTCGGTCGCAAGCCGCGCATCGAGCGCTGCATCCTTCAACGCAGTGCGCCGTGCCAGCAGCGCATCATTGACGCGATCTTTCAGCCCATTGATCAAGGGGCCTTTGTCTTTGCGCTCATCAGGCGACATCGCGCCGAGCGTTTTCAAAAGCTCCGAGATGGAGCCCTTTTTGCCGAGCGCGGCGACACGCACCGCTTCCAGTGAGGCTTCGTCAGAGGCGGCTTGAATAGCCGCCAGCGTTTCTTTTTCGAGCGCGGCGAGATCGGTCATGAGAGGCCCGGTTCAGAAGACAGTCGGACAAGAAAAAGGCCCGCATTTTTCAACGCGGGCCTGTGAGGCTTGGAGCGTAAGGCCCGCTCAGGCAACGGCCGGCAAAGCGGCCTTGGCCTTTTCAACGAGGTCCTTAAACGCGGCTGGCTGGCTGATCGCGAGGTCCGAGAGAACCTTGCGGTCGACCGTGATACCGGCGCGGTTGAGGCCGTCGATGAAGCGCGAATAAACGATGCCGTGCTCACGGACAGCAGCGTTCAGACGCTGGATCCAGAGCGCGCGGATCGTGCGCTTCTTGTTCTTGCGGTCGCGCGTGGCGTACTGCATCGCCTTGTCGACCGCCGCTTTCGCGGTGCGGATCGTATTCTTGCGGCGACCGTAAAAGCCCTTCGCGGCCTTCAGTGTTTTCTTGTGTTTGGCGTGGGACGTAACGCCCCGTTTGACACGTGCCATGGCTGATCTCCTGTGTTGCTAAATGCCCGGCCGATCAGCCGTTGGGCAGGAAGTATTTTTTGACATTGGCCGCATCACCCTCGAACAGGATGGCGGTGCCACGATTGTTGCGGATCTGCTTGTTGGTCCGCTTGATCATGCCGTGACGCTTGCCAGCATGGGCGTAGACCACCTTGCCGCTTCCCGTCACTTTGAACCGCTTTTTCGCGGCCGACTTCGTCTTCATCTTGGGCATTTGGCTCTCCATTCAGGACGGCGAACCGTCCGAAACATTATTCTCAGCCTCTGAGAGGCTGTTTCGTCTCCGAATGAGCGAAAAACAGACCGCCACGGCAGCCCTTTTGAGCCGGGCCGTCTGAATGTCGGGGTCTATAGGGGAAAAGCCGGTTCTTGGCAAATGCTACATAGCCGATCCCGTCTATCAATGACGTTGGGCATCTTCATCCGATTGCCCCTCCCGCCCGTCTCGGCTAGCGATGGGCGAGGACGGGAGGCAGCCATGCAGGATGGCGGGACATTTGATTTCATCGTGGCAGGCGCTGGCTCGGCAGGGTGCGTTCTCGCCAACCGGCTCTCCGCCGACCCCAAGACCCGCGTTCTGGTGCTCGAAGCGGGTGGCGATGATAATTGGATCTGGTTCCACATTCCCGTCGGTTACCTCTTCGCCATTGGCAATCCCCGCGCCGACTGGATGTTCAAAACGGAGCCCGAGGCTGGCCTTGGTGGCCGCGCCATCGGCTATCCGCGCGGCAAGGTCATCGGCGGCTCATCCGCCATCAACGCCATGATCTATATGCGGGGCCAAGCCGCCGATTATGATGGCTGGCGTCAGCTGGGGCTCACCGGCTGGGGCTGGGATGATGTCTTGCCCTTCTTCCTCAAACAGGAAGGCCATGCTGCCCCGCCCAACGCGCTGCATCGTGGCGACGGCGAATGGCGGGTCGATTACCCCCGCATGCGGTGGGACATTCTCGACCGTTTTCAGGATGCGGCGGAACAAGTCGGCATCAAGAAGATCGATGATTTCAATACGGGCGACAATGAAGGCTCGTCCTATTTTCAGGTGAACCAGAAAAACGGTCGCCGGTGGAGTGCCGCGCGCGGCTTTCTCAAGCCGGTTCTCGGCCGTTCCAATCTCAAGCTCGAAACCGGCGCGCTGATCGAGCGCGTGATTGTCGAGCAAGGGCGCGCCACTGGCATCGTCTATTCCAAGAACGGCAGGCAATTTCTGGCCAAAGCAAAAGGGGAAATTGTGCTGGCTGCCGGTGCTGTGGCCACGCCGCAAATTTTGCAGCTCTCCGGGATCGGTTCTGGTGAATTCTTGCAAAGTCAGGGCATCGCCGTCACGCAGGATGTACCGGGCGTCGGTGAAAATCTGCAGGATCATTTGCAGATCCGCCCGGTCTATAAGGTCAAAAATGTTCGTA
>VERN01000006.1 GCA_018882635.1 Beijerinckiaceae bacterium
TCTTACAACCTAAACGGGAACTCTGAGGGTCGGGCTTGTTATCGAGCCTTGTCCGGAAAGCGGCGTTGTTTGGTATTGCGTCGCGCCTGCTTTCCGGATCGCGGCCTTGCTCACTTGATCGTCGGCATTCTCAGCGCAGCGATGCGGCCGAGTACAGTCGCCATCACAGCCGTGGACCAAGCGATCATCAAGGGCCCGACAAGCGATTCAAAGCCGAGAAGAGAGCGGAACCTTTGATCAAAGGTCACATCGTCTGCCCCAAGCGTGGTGTAGGCCGTCAACGAAATGTAGAAAGCGTCCTGAGGATTTGCGACAGCGCCCAGCACCAAAAATGCGAGCGCCCAGAAGATGACTTCTAACACGTGAAACAGCGTCAAAAGGATCACGACCGTTGAGACGATGATTGTTTCGTCAATCAGGTTGGGCGTTTTTTTCACATGTGTGATCATCGCGTGAGTCACACGATGCGTAATGGAACTGGCAACGGTGTGCAGGAAAACAGTCACCAATGAGAGAACTAAGATGAGGGGCAGAATGACCGACATCTTGATTTCTAAATTGTTCCAGTCCATGGCGGCACAGGTCCTCTGACGGTGCGGCGAAGCGTGTGTTAGATCGATGCATAGAATTTGTGTCGCATCGACGCAATGCGGCTGCGCCCGTTCTGCGATGAGAGGGGTGCAAGAATGAGGGAGAGAGTTGATGGACCTTAACATCCGTTCCGGCTGGACCCCGGGCCTCATCGGATATACGGCCGCGACCCATGCCCGCTATTACGCACGCGAATGGGGCTTTGGCCCTATCTTCGAGGCCAAAGTTGCTGGGGGCATGGCTGATTTCGTCGCGCGCTATGATCCCTCACGCGATGCACTCTTATGGGCCGCGATTGAGGGCGAGATCGCGGGAACGATTACCATCGATGGGAGTGATCCTGCATTGCCGAAAGGGCAGGCGCATTTGCGCTGGTTCATCGTCTCCGATTCTGCGCGCGGGCTTGGTGTAGGGCGGCGTCTGTTTAACGCAGCGCTCTCACATCTTGAGGAAGCCGGTTTCTCATCATGTTACCTCACCACTTTTGCCGGTCTTGATCCGGCGCGGCGGCTTTATGAAAGCGCAGGCTTTGTCTTGCGTGAAGAAGCCGAGGGCGACAATTGGGGCACGCGCGTGACCGAGCAAATGTTCATGCTGGAGCGCAGTCGCGCTTCAGTTTGAATCCTGCTGATTTGGGTGTCCTCAGGCGAGCACGACGATTTCATCGCTGTTGAAATGCAGCGCAATGGCATCGCCGCGCGACCAGGCTGGCGCGCCCGTCTGGTTGAACGTGTCGACCGACAAGATATGATCACCGCAACGGGCCTTGATCCGGACAATGGCACCGAGAAACTGCACATCGACGATTGTGCAGGGCAACGCATTCGCTGCAGGCTCAGCCGGGTTGATGGCGAGCGCTTCGGGGCGCAAAGCCACCATGCATGATGCGGATGGGGGGAGGCGATCAAGGCCGCTCGCCACACGCACACGATGTCCAGCCAGTGTGATGATACCGTTTGCGGGATCTTCGACCTGCGCCTCAAGCATGTTCAACGTGCCGACGAAGGAGGCGACAAAACGTGTTTTCGGATGATTGTAAATCATATGAGGCGTGCCGATTTGCTCGGCGCGCCCGTCATTCATGACAACGACGCGATCAGACATTGACAGCGCTTCTTCTTGATCATGCGTTACGAAGATTGTTGTGATGCCGAGTTCCTGCTGCAAGGCCCGGATTTCTTCACGCAAGGAAACGCGAATTTTAGCATCGAGCGCTGATAAGGGTTCATCGAGCAGAAGCACTTGCGGCTTGACGGCGAGCGCGCGCGCAAGGGCGACACGCTGCTGCTGGCCGCCCGATAGCTGATAGGGATAACGCTTCGCAAGATCAGGCAATTTGATCAGGGCCAGCATTTCTGTAACCCGCGCCTCGATGGCCGCTTGCGGCATATTGGCGATCTTCATACCGAAGGCGATGTTGTCAGCAACATTCATGTTGGGGAATAACGCATAGGCCTGAAACACCATGCCGACATTGCGTTCGGCGGGGCGTTTGCGCGTGATGTCGGCGCCATCAATAATGATGTGACCTGCGCTCGGCGTTTCAAACCCCGCAATCATCCGCAGAACGGTGGTCTTGCCGCAGCCCGAAGGGCCGAGGAGCGAAATGAATTCGCCGCGTTCGACCGCGAGATCAAAGCCGTGCACCACAGTGGTGGAGCCAAACCGCTTCACGAGGCCAGAGAGGGTCAGAAAAGACATTGGTTTTTCTCAGCGTGTGTCAGTCGCGGGCATACGCACGCCGCGGCCGAAGAGCTGCATCAGGCCCATGCAGGCCCATGTGACAAGGAAGGCCATGATGGCCAGCGCAGATGGTTCATAGGCGCGGTTGGCGCCGATCAATTGCAAATAGGGGCCAAAGGCCGGTCGGTTCAACAAGGCCGCAAATGTGAATTCGCCAATGACGATGGCGAAGGTTAGAAACGCACCACTCAACACAGCCGCACGTATATTCGGCAAGATGACGTGCGCGAGAATGGTGAATGTGTTCGCGCCCAACGATTCAGCTGATTCAGTCAGGGTACGAACATCGATTGCTTGCAGGCCTGTATCGATCGCTCGGTAGAGATAGGGCAAGGCGAGTGTGACATAGCCGAACATCAAAAGGGCGTCGGTGCCAAGCGATGTATCGGTGAGCGGGATCAAGGATGATGAATTGAAGATCCGCAGATAACCGAACACAATCACGATCGCGGGAATAACAAGCGGCAGAAGTGTGATGAACTCAATCAACGGCCGCAGTTGGGGTGCGCGCAAACGCACCCAATAGGCGGTGGGCACAACGATAATGAGCCCAACAGCGATTGTGGCGAGCGCTTGTGTCACGGAATAGGAAAATGAATCGCGGAAGCGCGGATCCGAAAACACGACCCGATAGGCCTCAAACGAATATTCTCCCCGCTTGAGGCGGAGAGAGAATTCGAATGTCGCAATCAAGGGCAGCAGGAAATAAAGGGTGCCAATGATCATGGCGATCCATGCGCCGATGCGGCTCTCTCTCATTTCACCCACCTTTCACTCCAAGTGCGGAGCCAGATATAGGCAAGGTTGGAGAGCGCTGTAATCACGATCATGCCGAGCGCGAGCGCATAGCCGAGATTGGGATTGTGCAGCACATCGCCCCGGATTTGAGCAAATAGCAGGATCGGCACAATGTTGAGGGAGGACCCCGTCAACGCATAGGCTGTGGCCACGGCGCCAAACGCGTTAGCGAACAACAAAAGAACTGCACCCAGCAGGCTCGGCCATAAAATGGGAATCGCTACGCGCAACCAATATTGCAGCGATGAGGCGCCAAGTATCGATGCCGCTTCACGCCATTCTTTTTTCAAACCGTCGAGAGCGGGCGTGAGGATCAGCACCATCAGCGGAATTTGAAAATAGAGATAGGTGATCGTTAGCCCCCAAAAGCTGAGGATCGTAAAACCTGTGTGATACAAATTGAAATCGAACAATTGCACTAACAAAGTCGTCACGAGGCCGGTGCGGCCCAGCGTGGCGATGAATGCAAAAGCCAGAGGCACGCCGGCGAAATTTGAAGCGACGCCGGAAAATGTGGTCAGCGTCGGTCTGATCCAGCGCGGCAATCCACCCGACACAGCGGCATAAGCCAAGGCAAATCCCATCACACCGCCGAGCAAGGCTGATGCGGCGCTGATGCGAATGCTAAGCCAATAGGCATTGAGGATTGAGGGTTGGGTGAGGCTGGCGAGATTATCGAGCGTGAATTCGCCTTGCGCATTCTGGAAGGCGCCGACGACGAGCGTCGTGGTCGGCCACAGCAAAAACAGAAACGCAAAAACCAGAAACGGCGCAACCCCGAGCCATGCCATGGGCGAGATTGCGGCGCGGGTGCGCGCGCTTTGTCCCATGGTTGGCGTCGTCGCGGTCAAATCAACATCCAAGATTGAGGATCCGCCCCGGTTTTGCCGGGGCGGATGTGTCTTACTTCGTCACATTGGCGCCGACAACGGCATCCCATTTTTTCGTGATGACGTCTTTTGAGGCTGCCTGTTCCTCAAGTGTCGGGAATTTCGCCTTGGTGTAGGATTCGGCCGGGGGCAGCTTATCCAGCAATTCCTTCGGCACTTTGTTGTTGGCGAGCAGATCGTTGAAGCGGATCGGGTGGCAATAGCCCTTCAGCCAACCCAATTGGCCTTCGTCGGAATAGAGATATTCCATCCAGAGTTTGGCGGCGTTCGGGTTCGGCGCATAGGCACTGATGGCCTGAACATACACACCGGCGACAATGCCCGATTTCGGCACAACGACTTCAACCTTCGGATTGCCCTTCAGCGTGTCGCGGTCAGCAAGCGCATTATAATCCCAACGCACGAGGATTGGTGTTGCGCCCTGCGCCAGTGATGCGGCCTTGCCAATCACCGGCACGAAATTGCCCTTCTTGTTCAGATCGGCAAAGAAGGCGAGGCCCGCTTCACCGGTTTTGGCGGCATCACCGCCGCCCGTTGCAGCAAGGCCCGCGGCGTAGACGCCTTGCACGGCTTGTGAGGAGACGCGTGGATCGCCTGCAAGCGCGACTGAGTTCTTGTATTCAGGTTTCAGTAGATCAGACCAATCCCGCGGGATGTTTTTGATCAGATCAGCATTCACCTGGAAGGTCAGCACGCCGTAATAGTCGCCATACCAATGGCCATCGGCATCCTTCAGGTCGTTTGGAATCGTGTCCCATGTCGCGACCTTGTAGGGCATCAGCAGGCCTTCGGCCTTAGCTGAGGGGCCAAAGGACAGGCCCACATCGATCACATCAGGGGCCTGCGGCCCCTTATTGCCCTTATTGGCTTTGATCGCCTCGATTTCGTCGCCTGATCCGGCGTCCGGGTTCAACTCATTCACTTTAAGGCCGTATTTGGCCTTAAAGCCATCGATCAAGGCGCCATAGCCGCACCAATCACGCGGCAGCGCGATGACATTGAGCTGGCCTTCCTTTTTGGCGGCCGCAATCAATTCATCGAGTTTCGCGGTCTGTGCCGAGGCCGGGATGGCGCTGAAAGCAAGTGTAGCGACGCTGGCAAACAGGGTCTGGCGCAAGGTCATAACGGGTCTCTCTCTCACGGTGCTGGCTGGCGCAGTCCGCCGGCAGGCAGACTGTCAAAGGTTGCTTCTCAGCGCTAGACGACAGTTCTGTGACAAGAGAGGTGTGCACACCCGAATTGCGTCACCTTGCCCCGCTTTTCCTGCGGATGGCGCGTTAGCGAGGTTTGACTCTGGTGAGCCCCTGCCAGAGCATCCATCAGCGACCTAGCCGGCTTTCGCTGGGTTGAGCCGGAGTGAGCATGCCAACAGATATCGAAATTGCACGCGAAGCGCGCATGGAGCCAATTGCCACCATCGCCACGCGGGCCGGCATCCCTGTGGATGCTGTGTCGCCCTATGGCCGGTCAATCGGGAAAGTTGATCTCGATTACATCGCCGGGCTCGACGGGCGGGCGGATGGCAAGCTCATTTTGGTGACGGCGATCAACCCGACCCCGGCCGGGGAGGGCAAGACCACCACGACTGTCGGCCTTGGCGATGCGCTTAATCGTATCGGCCAGAAGACGATGATCTGCCTGCGTGAACCCTCGCTGGGCCCGTGCTTCGGTGTAAAGGGCGGGGCTGCCGGAGGCGGTTATGCGCAGATCGTGCCGATGGAGCAGATCAATCTGCATTTCACCGGCGATTTTCACGCCATCACTGCCGCGCATAATCTGCTCGCGGCCATGCTCGACAATCATATTTATTGGGGCAATGCGCTCGGCATCGATACGCGGCGCGTGCAGTTCCGCCGTGTCCTCGACATGAATGATCGCGCCTTGCGCTCTATTGTCTCTTCGTTGGGCGGCGTCAGTAATGGTTATCCGCGCGAAGATGGTTTTGACATTACCGTTGCCTCTGAGGTGATGGCCGTCTTCTGTTTGGCGCGCGATCTCGACGATCTCGAAGAGCGTCTCGGCAAGATTGTCGTCGCCTATCGCCGCGACAAGAGTGCGGTGACGGCTGCAGATTTAAAAGCCGCAGGCGCGATGGCCGTTTTGCTGAAAGATGCGTTTGCGCCTAACTTGGTGCAGACCCTCGAAAATAATCCGGCGTTTGTGCATGGTGGTCCGTTTGCCAATATTGCGCATGGGTGCAATTCGCTGATTGCGACACGCACGGCGCTGAAACTTGCCGATTACGTCGTCACGGAAGCCGGGTTCGGCGCGGATCTTGGAGCGGAAAAATTCTTCGATATCAAATGTCGCAAGGGCGGTTTGCAGCCTGCTGCGGCGGTGCTTGTTGCGACTGTGCGCGCGCTGAAGATGAATGGTGGCGTCGCGAAGGATCAATTGGGCGCTGAAAATTTACCGGCGCTGGAAAAAGGCATCGTCAACCTTGGTCGCCATATCGAAAATGTGCGCAAGTTCGGCGTGCCGGTGATTGTCGCAATCAATCATTTCACTAGCGATACTGAGGCTGAAACGGCTTTCATTCAGCAATGGTGCCAAACGCATTATGGCGTCGAAGCCGTCATCTGTCGCCATTGGGCCGAAGGTTCTGCAGGCACCGAACAATTGGCGCATAAAGTGGTCGCGCTGATCGATAAGGGCGACGCGAAATTTGCACCGCTCTATCCTGATTCACTGTCGCTCTGGGATAAGATGCGTCAGGTTGCGCGCGAGGTTTATCGTGCGGCTGATATCAGTGCTGATGCCAAAGTGCGCGATCACATCGCCGAGATTGAGGCGGCAGGTTATGGCTCGCTTCCGGTGTGTGTGGCCAAGACCCAATATTCCTTCTCGACTGATCCGGCGCTCCGCGGCGCGCCGACCGATCACATCGTGCATGTGCGCGAGGTGCGTCTGTCGGCCGGTGCGGGTTTCGTTGTCATGATTTGCGGGGAAATCATGACTATGCCGGGCCTGCCGCGTGTGCCGGCGGCTGAGCATATTCATCTTGATGCCGATGGACGGATTGAAGGGCTCTTTTAATCACACAACCACAGTGACGCGCTCGGCGGCGCGGGTGAGCGCGGTATAAAGCCATTGCGTGCGGTTTTCACGGAACGCCCAGCTCTCGTCGAATAACAGCACATTATCCCATTGCGAGCCTTGCGCTTTGTGCACGGTGAGCGCGTAGCCATAATCAAACTCATCGGAACCGCGCCGGAGTGCAAACGGGACTTCATCATTCTCGCCGATGAAGAATTCGCGGTGAACGCCGACCTTGACCGATTTGCCGCCATCTTCTGGCGTCAGCAGCAATTGCACCAATTCCTTTTTGAAGCCGCGGAGCGCTTTGACACTCCATAAGCCGCCATTGAGTAAGCCGCGTGTCTTATCGTTGCGCAAGCAAACAAGCTTGTCGCCAGCGGCGGGCATTGGGTCGCGCAGGCCCATCAATTCGCGGACGCGTTTGTTGTAAAGGCGGCGGGTGCGGTTGCGACCCACCAGAATTTGATCGACCGCCAGAGCGAGGGTTGCGTCGATGCCCTCGCGGCCCACCACGCGGCTATCGCCATAGGTGCCGCGCTGGAGCGACTCGCCTTCACGCACTGCCATTGAGAGGCGGATGATGGGGTTGTCGGCGGCTTGGCGATGAATCTCGGTCAGCATCAGATCAGGCTCGGCCTCGGTGAAGAAGCCGCCGCCACGCACCGGCGGAAGCTGACCGGGGTCGCCCAACACCAGAACCTTGGTGCCGAAGGAGAGCAGATCGCGGCCTAGCTCTTCGTCCACCATCGAGCATTCGTCGATGATGATCAGGTCGGCTTTACCCACCGAACTATCGCGATTGAGCACAAAGGTGGGGCTTTCGCCTTCTTCGGCCCGGGGGCGGTAAATGAGGCTGTGGATGGTCTGGGCATCCGTGCAGCCGCGTTGGCGCAGCACATGGGCGGCCTTGCCAGTATAGGCCGCAAAGAGCACATCGCCGTCCTGATCTTCCGCAATATGGCGCGCAAGCGTTGTTTTGCCGGTGCCAGCATAGCCAAACAAACGGAACACTTGCGGGCTACGCCGATCGGCGAGCCAGGCTGAGACGGCGCGCAGCGCGCGATCTTGTTCGGCCGACCATGTGCTCATGAATTCGACCTTAGTGTGAATAATTGTTGACAGAAATCAAAGATTTCGTCGCCCGGCATACGCATTTCTCCTTGCGGATTTGCCCGAAGTTTGCCGCAGCCGGTTTGCGAGTAGTTTCGGCGCGAGAATCCGCAGATTTCACAAGGCAAGCCGAGCCGCAAGGGGGTGCCTCATGGCGCAGCAGGCGTCGATCACCAAAACACTGACCATCGGGGAAGGCGGGACCATCATCTCGTTGATCGCCCTCGCGGTCGCTTCCATCATCATCGCCGCGAAGGCTTGGACGCCGGAATATGCGTTTCATGCCTATCTCTTCGCGGCTGCCAGCGTTGCGTCGATCTTTGCGGTGTTCAACCGTTATTACGCGCGTGATGCTGCGCCTGCACCGCAAGAGGTCGACGGCAAGCCCAATTACAATATGGGGCCTGTGAAGTTTGCGACCCTCGCATCCGTGTTTTGGGGCATTGCCGGTTTCACCGTCGGCCTCATCATCGCGCTGCAGTTGGCTTATCCGGCACTGAACTTTGATCTGCCTTGGACGAATTTCGGTCGTCTGCGGCCGCTGCATACATCGGCCGTGATCTTTGCCTTTGGCGGCAATGTTCTGCTGGCGACATCGTTTTATGTCGTGCAGCGCACCTGCCACGCTCGCCTCGCCGGTGATATCGCACCGTGGTTCGTCGTGCTGGGCTATAATTTCTTCATCGTGATCGCGGGAACGGGGTATCTGCTCGGCATCACGCAGTCGAAAGAATACGCTGAACCGGAATGGTATGCGGATCTCTTCCTCACTGTTGTGTGGGTTGCGTATCTGCTCGTATTTCTGGCGACAATTTGGAAGCGTAAAGAGCCGCATATCTATGTGGCGAACTGGTTCTATCTCGCCTTCATCGTGACCATTGCCCTGCTGCATTTGGGTAACAATGCTGCGATTCCGGTTTCGATCTATTCGTCGAAATCCTACATCGTCTGGTCGGGCGTGCAGGATGCGATGGTGCAATGGTGGTATGGCCATAACGCGGTGGGCTTCTTCCTGACCGCGGGCTTCCTCGCCATCATGTATTATTTCATTCCGAAGCGTGCTGATCGTCCGGTTTATTCTTACCGTTTGTCGATCGTGCATTTCTGGGCGCTGATCTTCATCTATATTTGGGCTGGTCCGCACCATCTCCATTACACCGCGCTGCCCGATTGGGCGCAGACACTCGGCATGGTGTTTTCGATTGTGCTGTGGATGCCGTCTTGGGGTGGCATGATCAACGGCCTGATGACGCTGCAAGGTGCGTGGGACAAGCTCCGCACCGATCCCGTGCTGCGCATGATGGTCGTGTCGGTTGCGTTCTACGGCATGTCGACCTTCGAAGGTCCGCTGATGTCGATCAAGTCGGTCAATTCGCTCAGCCATTATACCGATTGGACAATCGGCCATGTGCATTCCGGTGCGCTGGGTTGGGTCGCTTATGTTTCGTTTGGCGCAATCTATTGCCTCGTGCCGTGGCTGTGGAACCGCTCGCGGCTCTATTCGCTGCGTCTCGTGAATTGGCACTTCTGGCTGTCGACGCTCGGTATCGTTCTCTACATCTCGGCGATGTGGGTGTCCGGTATTCTGCAGGGCCTGATGTGGCGCGCTTACACGAAGCTCGGCTTCCTCGAATTCTCGTTCATCGAAACGAGTGAAGCGATGCATCCCTTCTATGTGATCCGTGCATTGGGTGGCGCTCTCTTCGTCATCGGCGCGCTGATCATGGCCTACAACATCTGGATGACGATCCGCTCGCCGCAAATTGCAAGCGAAGCACAGCGTCCCCAGCTCGTCCCGGCCGAATAAGGAGATACCCATGTCCGTCTGGGCTAAGCACCAAATCTTCGAGAAGAACTCGATTGTTCTGCTCATCGGCATTCTCATCGTGGTCGCGATTGGCGGCCTCGTTGAAATCGTCCCGCTCTTCTATCTGAAGAGCACCATCGAAAAAGTGGAGGGCATGCGCCCCTACACGCCGCTCGAATTGGCGGGACGCAACATTTATGTCCGTGAAGGCTGCTATAATTGCCATTCGCAGATGATCCGTCCGTTGCGCGACGAGGTCGAACGCTATGGCCATTATTCGCTCGCGGCCGAAAGCATGTATGACCATCCGTTCCAATGGGGTTCGAAACGCACGGGGCCGGACCTTGCGCGCGTCGGCGGTAAATATTCGGACGAATGGCAGCGCGCGCATCTCAACAATCCGCGTTCAGTCGTGCCGGGTTCAATCATGCCGGGTTATCCCTTCCTCGCGAAAACACCGCTTGATAGCCAACATATCGGCCAGATGATGAAGGTGCTTGCGCTCGAAGGCGTGCCCTATACGCCGGAGATGATTGAAAAGGCGCAGACGGATCTCATCGCGCAAGCCAATGTCGATGATGCAGGCGCGGCTGATCTCGTGAAGCGCTATCCGAAAGCGCTTGCGCGTGATTTCGATGGCAATCCGGGCACAATTTCTGAGATGGACGCTTTGATTGCCTATCTCCAGATGCTCGGCACGCTGGTCGACTTCAAGACTTATGACAAGAAAGCCAATGTGCGCTGAGGGAGCCTGATCATGTCTTATGAATGGTTTGCCAATTTCGCACAGACCTGGGGCCTGATTGGTTTCATGTCGTTGTTTGGCCTCGTCTTGTTCTATGCGCTGAAACCGTCGAACAAAAAAATGTTTGATGAAGCGGCGCGTATTCCGCTCGAAAAGGATTGATGATCATGGCAGCGCATGACACGAACAAGGTCGATACCGTGACTGGTATGTCGACCACGGGCCATGAATGGGATGGTATTCAGGAATTGAATACGCCTCTGCCGCGCTGGTGGCTGTGGCTTTTCTATATCTGCATCGTCTGGGGCATCGGCTATGTCATTGCCTATCCGGCGTGGCCGCTCGTTTCGTCCTACACCAAGGGCGTGCTCGGCTATGCGAGCCGTGATCAGATCGAAACGGATATGGCATCGCTGAAAGTGCAACGCGGTGACATGGTCGCCAAGATGGAAAGCGCTTCGCTCGCCGATATCGAAAAAGATCCCAAGATGTTGGAAGTGGCGCGTGCGCTTGGGAAGGCTGCGTTCGGCACCAATTGCGGCCCGTGCCATGGGCAGGGCGCGCAAGGCGGTCCGTCTTATCCCAACCTCAACGATGACCAATGGATCTGGGGCGGTTCGCTCGATCAGATTTATCAAACGATCCAATATGGCATTCGTAATGAAAACCCCGAGTCCCGTCAGGGTCCGATGCCGGCCTTCGGTAAGGATGGCATCATTCCGAAAGCCGATATTCCGATTGTGGCCGCTTATGTCGTCACGCTGTCGGGCCGTAAGCCGGAAGGCAATGTGGATCTTGCTAAGGGTCAAAAACTCTTCGCTGAGAATTGTGCCTCGTGCCATGGCGATGCAGGCAAGGGCAATCCAGAAGTGGGTGCTCCTAATTTGACATCGAATATCTGGCTGTATGGCGGCGATGAAAAGACGATCATCGAGACCGTTACGAATGGTCGCGGGGGTGTGATGCCCGTTTGGGCTGGCCGTCTCGAACCTGCCACTATCAAGGCGCTTGCCGTTTACGTGCACACACTCGGCGGCGGCCAATAAACTTTCGACGACTTCACGGGCCGGCCTGTGGGCCGGTCCGTTCTCCCCCGTATCGAGGTCGCTATGTCTTCCGCCGAAGTGCCGCAGGCACCCCATGATGATGACATTCCGCTCTACGAAGCGCGGAAAGAAATTTATCCGCAGGCGGTTCATGGCCGTTTTCGGACGGCGAAGTGGATCATCCTCTGCATTACGCTCGGCGTTTATTATTTCCTGCCCTTCGTGCGCTGGTATCGCGGACCGAATGCGCCTGATCAGGCTGTCCTGATTGATTTACCAAACCGCCGTTTCTATTTCTTCTTCATCGAAATCTGGCCGCAGGAACTTTACTACGTCACCGGGCTTTTGGTGCTGGCGGCGCTTATCTTATTTTTAATGAACGCGGTCGCGGGCCGCGTGTGGTGCGGCTATCTCTGTCCGCAAACGGTGTGGACCGATCTGTTTTATGCCGTTGAGCGGATGATTGAGGGTGACCGGCGCGAGCGTATGCAAAAGGCTGAGCGCGGCCGGTGGGATCTGGAGCGGATTGCCGAGAAGATCCTGAAGCATACGATCTGGCTGATGATCGCGTGGTGGACCGGCGGCGCGTGGGTTCTCTATTTCGCCGATGCGCCGACTTTGGTGCATGAGCTTGTCACCTTCCAAGCGCCAGTCGTCGCCTATGTCTGGATCGCGATTCTCACCTTCACCACCTATTCGCTCGCAGGGTGGATGCGTGAGCAAGTCTGTCTCTATATGTGTCCCTGGCCACGCATTCAGGCTGCGCTGACGGACGAATACGCACTTAATGTGATGTATCGTTATGATCGCGGCGAGCCACGCATGTCGGCCAAAAAGGCCGAAGCGGCGCGCAAAGCCGATGAGTCAGCAGGCGATTGTGTTGATTGCTTCCAATGTGTGGCCGTGTGCCCCACTGGTGTCGACATTCGTAATGGCTCACAACTCGGTTGCATCCAGTGTGGGCTCTGTATTGACGCGTGCGACAACGTGATGGCAAAGCTCGGGCGTCCCGGTGGTTTGATCGCCTATGATACGGATGATAATGCCGAGCGGCGCGAACACCATGAAGAGCCGGTTTATCGGATCATTCGTGCGCGCACCGTGATCTACACAGTCCTGATCGCTCTGGTTGGCGCGGTGATGCTCTATGCCTTCACAAGCCGCAATAATGTTGGAATCAGCGCGCTGCATGATCGTAATCCGCTTTTTGTGAAATTGGCGGATGGTGCCATTCGTAATGCGTATACGATCCGGGTGACCAACAAGTCGCTCGACACACGGCCCTTCCGCCTCGAAGTGATTGGGCTGAAGGAGCCTAAATTCGATGTGATCGGCGTGCCGCAGACGGGTGCCACCTCAACGCTTCTTGAAGTGGGGCCTGATCAAACGCGCGAATTACGCGTCCTCGTCACGCTGCCGAAGGCTCTTATTCGTGATGAGAAGGCGGATGTCTCATTTCGCCTCACCGATATTGTGGATGGATCATCAGCGATCGTCCGCGATCATTTCTTTGCGCCGGAAGGCGATTATCATTCTCAGCAGGATGGGCACCATGGCCAGTGAAACAATGAAGCCTGCGCGTCAACTCACCGGCAAGCATGTGCTCGCTATTTTCATCGCCTTCTTTGCTGTGGTGGTGACGGTGAACATGATCATGTTTCGGGCTGCCACGTCGACCTTCGGCGGGCTTGAAACGGATAGCGCTTATCGGGTTGGCCTTGCCTATAACACGGAGCTTGAGGCGGCCCGCAAGCAGGCTGCGCTCGGCTGGCATGTCGATGCGAAAGTGGATGGTGATCGTGTTACGCTCACCGTGCGCGATCGGGATGGACAGATCATTCCCGGCCTTGATGGGGATGTGCTTCTGGCATGGCCAGCAGATCGTCGGTTCGATCGCAAGGGTATCATTTCAGCCCGCGATGGCGGCGTTTATGTGGTTGATCTCGATAAGCCACTCATGCCGGGGCAGTGGGATGTCATCGTCCATCTGAAACGCAATGGCGAGCGTGTGTTTCAATCCAAAAATCGCATTCTCCTGAACTGAACTTTCAGGATCGAGCATGTCCCCCACGATCGATCTTTCCTCTTTTATCCGTCGCGATGACAAAGCCGGTCTCAACCGGCTTGATCTCGCCATTGAAGGGATTGATTGCGCCGCTTGCATCGGTGACATCGAGCGGGGCGTTGGCGGTATGCAGGGCGTTATTGAGGCACGTCTCAATTACACCAACCGTCGGCTTGGTGTGGCGTGGCATCATGATGATGTTTCGCCTTCTGCTCTTGTCGAAAAACTGCGTCAACTCGGTTATCGCGCTCACCCATTTGAAGCGTCACGGCAGGAGCAGATTGAAACGGCTGAGATGCGGTTTTTAATCCGTTGCCTTGCGGTGGCGGGTTTTGCGGCGATGAACATTATGCTGCTGTCCGTCTCCGTGTGGTCGGGCAATGTGTCTGACATCACATCTGAGACCCGCGATATGTTTCACTGGCTCTCAGGTTTGATCGCGTTGCCCGCCGCGGCCTATGCGGGGCAACCATTTTTTCGGAATGCGTGGCGGGCCTTGCGCAATCGCGCGATGACGATGGACGTACCGATTTCACTCGGAATCCTGCTCGCGCTTGGCATGTCGCTGTATGAGACGGTCCATTCGGCCGAACATGCCTATTTTGATTCCGCCGTGATGCTTTTATTCTTTCTGTTGCTTGGTCGCGTGCTTGATCAAGTGATGCGGAAGAAGACGCGCTCAGTCGCCGATCAATTGATGGCGCTGAAAGGTGAGACGGCGGTCCTCCTCGATCCCACAGGTGAAGTTCGGCAGGTGCCTGTCCGCGCGGTGCAAATCGGTGATCTCGTGCTGGTGCGTCCGGGTGAGCGCATCGCTGTTGATGGCGTGATCGAGAAGGGGCAATCGTCAATCGATGCCAGCCTTGTCACCGGAGAAACATTGCAAACCCAAATTGGCGCCGGGGCATTGGTTTATGCTGGTACGCTGAATGTCGATGGCACATTGCAGGTTCGGGTGACAGCCGCGCATGAGGGCACGCTGCTTGATGAGGTTAATCGCCTTGTCGCTCAGGCGGCTGATGCACGTTCGCGCTTCTTGCGTCTCGCGGATCGTGCTGCGCGGATTTATTCACCTGTGGTGCATCTGGCGGCGTTCTCAACCTGTATCGGTTGGCTGCTGATCGGTGCGTCGCTGCATGATTCCATCATCACAGCGATTGCCGTGCTAATCATTACCTGTCCCTGCGCTTTGGCGCTTGCCGTGCCTGCCACTCAAGTCGTCGCATCGGGCGCCTTGTTCAAAGCTGGGCTTTTGCTGCAGGCCCCTGATGGCATTGAACGCGCGGCGCAATGCGACACGGTCGTGTTCGATAAGACAGGCACGCTCACCCTGCCTGAGCCGCGTATCGCCAATCGTGATGAGGTCGATCCCGCCTTGCTGGCATTGGCGGCGCGTCTCGCTTTGTCGAGCCGTCATCCGCTCGCGATGGCACTTGCGTCGGAGGCCACGCAGCGCGTGCCTTTCGACAATGTTGAAGAGGTGACGGGCGAAGGTATTCGCACCCTTGTCGATGGTGTCTCGTTTCGCTTGGGCAGTCCGGCGTTTTGTGGCGCAGAATCCCTAGCGATGGCAGCCCTTGGTGGCCAAAGTGATGCGAGCGTGATCGCCTTTCGCAAGGGCGATGAAATCGCCGTCTTCTTATTGCGGCAAGCCTTGCGTCCCGATGCCGTGAGCCTCGTCGCAAAGTTGCGCGCGCAGAATTACGCGCTGGCCATTCTCTCGGGCGATCATCAAGCAGCCGTTGCGCCCATCGCAAAGACGCTTGGAATCACGGAATGGAAAAGCGGCCTGCAACCCGCTGATAAGATTGCTGCTCTTGATGCGCTCAAACGGCAGGGCCGTCGGGTTTTTATGGTTGGTGATGGATTGAATGATGCGCCAGCCTTGGCCGCGGCCCATGCCTCACTATCACCGGTGAGTGCCGCGCATGTGGCGCAGGCCTCCGCTGATGCTTTGTTTATCGGTGATGCTTTGGCGCCGGTGGCTGCGATGCTGGGCCTGTCCCGCAAGGCGGTGCGCGTGATGAAGGATAATCTTTGGATTGCCGTCGTTTATAATTTGATCGCGGTGCCGTTGGCGGTGTTCGGCCATGTGACGCCCTTGATCGCGGCGGCCGCCATGTCGGGCTCGTCGATCCTTGTGACCTTATCGGCGCTGAGAGCATCCCGTCCCACTATGGCGGCGTTGCCATCTCATCCGCCTGCCACACTCGCGCCATGTGAAGAAGCGAGACTGGCGCTATGACCATTCTGCTTTATCTGATCCCAGTCGCATTGAGCTTGGGCCTTTTGGCGCTGGGGGCTTTCCTTTGGTCGCTTAAAAGTGGCCAATATGATGATCTCGATGGCGCCGCTGCGCGCATTCTGGATGATGAGGACCTGCCAAAGGGGCAGGCTTGAGGCTTATCGACGCCCAAGGCTAAACTTCACCCCACAGATCAGTGGCGCATCAGGCGCTCGGCGGGGGATGGTATGGAACGGCTTAAGGGAAAAGTGGCGCTGATTACCGGTGCGGGGCAAGGCTTTGGCGAAGGCATTGCCGAGACTTTTGTGCGTGAAGGCGCGCGCGTCGCGGTGCTCGATCTAAACCGTTCTCATGCAGAACAGGTGGCGGCGCGGCTCGGTGCTGCTGCAATCGCGATCACAGCGGATGTATCAAAGGCGGATGATGTGGCGCGCGCCACGCGCGAAACGCTCGCGGCCTTCGGGCGGATCGACCTTCTCGTCAATAATGCCGGTATCTCCCATCGCAATAAGCCAATGCTTGATGTGACTGAGGCAGAATTCGATGCGGTTTTCGCTGTTAATGTGAAATCGATCTATCTGTTTGCACAGAATGTCGTGCCGGTGATGCGCCAGCAGGGCGGTGGCGTCATCATTAATATTGGGTCGACGGCGGGGATCAGGCCGCGCCCCGGTTTGACATGGTATAACGCATCCAAGGGTGCGGTGAATTTGGTCTCGAAATCTATGGCCGTTGAACTCGCACCCGATCGCATCCGTGTGAACGCGATTGCGCCCGTGGCCGGTGAGACGCCCCTGCTGGCGACGTTTATGGGGGAGGACACGCCGGAGAAGAGGGCGGCGTTCCGCGCCACCATCCCGTGGGGTCGCCTCTCGACGGCGCAAGACATTGCCAATGCCGCCCTGTTCCTCTGCTCCGATGAGGCTGAAATGGTCACGGGCGAGGTGCTGCAGGTGGACGGCGGCCGCTGCATCTAGGCGGGGACGGGTGGAGCGCCCCGGTTTCATTGCTCTGGGCGGTGCGGTATTCTGGCGCTCTTCAGCCAAGGTGAGCCCGTGCCCATGAACGATTCGCTTCCGACTCCGTCTTCGTCCGCGCCCGATCTCAAGGCGGCGGTGCGGCGGGCGCGCATGGAAGAGGCGGAGCGCTCATCCATGGCGGCTGATTTGCGGCAGGCTGAGATCGCACGGCTTGAAAGCCTCAACGAGGCGCTGGAGCCCGTGTTCGCGCAATTGCCACGCGAGGCCGCGATGTTCGATCATGGCCTTGTGCCGTTGGAGAAGCCGCGGCTCTTCATCGACATGATTGCCTTTGTCGAAATGGCGCGTGATCGGCACAGTTTCCGCTTGATGCAGGATAATCGCGCCGGTCGCAGCTTGATTGCGGAGAGCGACGATGTTGCCGCGATGGCAGAGGCTGTTACGCATTATCTCGGCCGCCGTGTCGTCGAGCGTGAAAGAGCGCTGGCACGCGATACATGGTTCACACCGCCTGAAGCTCTGCCGCCTATGCCAGAGGCTCTACCGCCGCCGCGGTCGGAGGCTGTGCCTGTTGCGCCAGCAGCGGATGAAGACGTTGCTGCGAGCGCACCAAGGCGTGGCTATACCGGCATTGATGTTTTCTTTGCGTTCGTGCTCGGTGCTGTGTTGATGCTCGCGCTGTTCGTTGTGGCGGCGTGGCTCGATATGAAAACGCTGTGGCCATTTGGCAAATTGCTCGGATGAGTGCATTCCATCTTTCGCCGCTTGATCACAGCCATCGCGATGCTTTGGCTGAATTGCTGGTCGAGACAGTGGCCCATGGTGGCTCTGTCAGTTTCATGCATCCGCTCGCAATCGAAGATGCGCGCGCGTTTTGGGATCAGTCACTTGTGCAAGCCGCGCGCGGCGTGCGTTATGTGCTTGGTGCTTTCGATGGTGAAACGCTTGTTGGTACGGTGACATTACATCTCGATTGTCCGCCCAATCAGCCGCATCGCGGCGAGATTGCGAAAATGATGACGCGTGTCAGCCATCGTGGGCGTGGCGTCGGCTCAGCGCTGTTGCAAGAGGCTGAACGTTTGGCGCGCCATCATCATCGCTCGCTTTTGGTTCTCGATACGGCTGTTGATGAAGGGGCGGCGGATTTTTATCGCACGCTTGGTTACAATTTAGCTGGCACGATCCCGGATTTTGCGCTCAAGCCGCATGGCGGACTCACAGGCACGCATATTTTCTATAAAAATCTTTGAGCTTGCTGCGCTTAGGCGCGCAATGTTTCTTCAAGCACCAAGGGTTTGATCTCGTCGATTGATCCGTCTTTCATCAAT
This sequence comes from Beijerinckiaceae bacterium, assembly GCA_018882635.1. Classification (GTDB taxonomy): domain Bacteria; phylum Pseudomonadota; class Alphaproteobacteria; order Rhizobiales; family Beijerinckiaceae; genus TNE-4. The sequence goes on from VERN01000006.1 coordinate 18,388, forward strand.
CCGCGTGCTGATCCCGTAATCCGCACGCCTTGTTCGGTCATATCAAATTCGAAAAGATTCCAGCCCGCGCGGTGGGTGATCGTGCCACCAATGGCGGAAGCAGAGGGTGCGCCGACGACCGGCACACGGCCCTTGGGTCCGTCGAGAAAATCGACGGAGAACACATGATTATGCCCATGCAAAACGAGTTCAGCGCCATGCTTGCCGATCATGTCTTCGACGCGTTTGGCATCAGTTAATCCACGGCCGGGCTGTGCGCCCTGACGATGTGGCGGATGATGAATCATCACCACGCGCGCGAGCGGCTGGGTCGCGAGGAATGCGAGGATTTGCGCAAATTTTTCGCGCTGTTCCGGGCCGAGCGTGCCCGACGCCATAAAGGGCGCGGTCGGGATCGCTGATGAAAGGCCGATGAGTGCGATCGGGCCTGCGAGGCGGACATAGGGGAAGCCTTCATAGCGGCCGCTGTCCGACGTCATCCATGGTGAGAGATAGCGCACAATGTCGGCCGGGTTCGAGCGAACATAGGCATCATGATTGCCCGGCACGAAAGACACGTCGGCTGGTAGGCCCAGCTTTTTCATGAAAGTGACTGCACCGGGAAATTCGCCATGCAGACCAATGTTCACGAGATCACCCGTGCAGGCGATATGATCGGGCCTGAAGGAATGGATGTCGGCGACAATCCGATCAAGCAACGCCATATCATGCGCACGAGACCGTCCGCGCCGCCAGTTCATGTAGCCGGTCAGCCTTTTGCTGGCGAGATCACGTAGCTTTGGCTTTGGGAGAGGGCCCAAATGCGGATCAGACAGGTGCGCGAGGCGAAACATCGCGTCTTTCGTGCCGCTGTTGTGCCCCGATCGTCAAGCGCAAAAGCGTTTTACGAACTGCCGATGAAGATGCCAGCCAGAAAGACGAGCACACCGCCAACCACAATCTGGAAGGCTGCTTGGAGGAAGGGCGTGTCCATGTATTTGGCGCGGATCCACGCAATCGCCCAGAGCTCAATGGCCACGATGACGACCGCGATTGAGGTCGCAATCCAAAAGGCGTTCGGCCAAGAATCAGGCACCAGATAGGGCAGGGTGTGGCCGATGCCGCCGATGGCTGTCATGAGGCCGCTGACAGCGCCACGGATCCATGGGGTGCCGCGGCCAGTGAGCGAGCCATCGTCTGACAGCGCTTCGGCAAAGCCCATTGAAATGCCAGCGCCGATCGAGGCGGCGAGGCCAACCAGGAACGTTTCCCAATTGCTGTGCGTTGCGAAAGCGGCCGCAAACAAAGGGGCGAGCGTGGACACCGATCCGTCCATCAGGCCAACAAGGCCGGGCTGCACATATTGCAGGAGAAACATGCGCTGCCGGGTGGCTTCTTCTTCTGCCTTGGCGTCGCCGGTAAGGTGCGTTTCTGTCAGTTCGCCAGCGCGGCGCTCATGCCCTTTTTCAATTTCGGCCAATTTGTTCAGCAATTGGCGAACGGAAATATCCTGCGATTGCGCGGCGGCTTTTGTGTAGAAATTGGCCGCTTGCATTTCCATGATTTCGGCTTCTTTGCGCATCCGGTCGACGCCCAGCGCGGTAATCGTCCAGACCGGGCGGCGCTTCAGGAAGCCTTTGACATCTTCGCGCCGGATGGGCGGCAGATGTTCCCCAAATTTCGAGCGGTAGAGGCCAAATAGCATGTCACGATGGCCGCGCTCCTCATCGGCCATTTCATCAAACACCTTGGCTGAATGGGGGTAAGCTTCGCGGACCTCGTCGGCAAAGGTCTGGTAGATGCGGGAATCTTCTTCCTCGGACGCGATGGCGACCGCGAGAATTTCCTTTTCCGTCAGCTCTGCAAATGCTTTGAGGGCCATAGCGATCCTGCTAATGTCAATCTAGATTTGAATTATTCTAAACTGATGAGTGAAGCGTTTCAACACCCGACTTCGCAGCAGTCGATGCACCAGACATGGCGCGGGCGCCTGCTGACCCGTCTGCTCCACGTCTATTTTCGTCTGCAACGGCCCATGACGTTGGGCGTGAGGGGGATGGCCTTTGACCGCGAAGGGCGGATTTTCCTCGTCCGGCATACCTATATCCCGGGCTGGCACCTGCCGGGTGGCGGCATCGAAGTCGACGAGACAGCGCATGAGGCGCTCATTCGTGAAGTAGCGGAAGAGGGCAATCTGATCCTGACCGAACCGCCGAAATTGTTCGGCTTCTACTTCAACAAGGCGGTGCGGCGGGATCATGTGGCGCTCTATCTTCTCCACAACGTCATGCAGACCGCTCCGCGCCTACCAGATCGCGAGATTGCTGAGGCTGGCTTCTTTGCACCCACAGCCTTGCCGCAAGGTGTATCGACCGCCACGCGGATGAGGATTGCCGAAGTGATGTCAGGGATGCCGCCAAGCCCGCTTTGGTAGCGCGTGCCGTCGGTAAGGTTTCTTGTCGATGAGGCCCGGACCGTGTTAGACGCGATGCCGTTCAGGAGATTGGGAATGCCGCGGCAGCTGCGACGACGATTGGAAGAGACACGGCCCTAAGGGCCGATCCGGCTTTGCCCGGTGCTTCGCTCTGACCCTATCGCAACGCCTCCTGCGTACTGCCCTGAAGCGGAAATTCCATGTCCGAACTCTCTGTCAATCTGCGCCACGAAACACCGGCCGATAGCGCCACGATCGATAAGCTGCATGAGCGTGCGTTCGGCCCCGGTCGTTTTGCGCGGACAGCCTATCGCTTGCGTGAAGGCATTCCGCCGCTTGCGAGCCTCTGCCATGTCGCCACGGTCGGCACGCTCGTTGTCGGTTCGATCCGTCTCTCTGGCTTGTGGATTGGCAAGGAAGAGGCGGTGCTTCTTGGGCCGCTTACCGTTGAGCCGCAATTCATGAATCGCGGCATTGGTGGCTTATTGATCCAGCGCTCTCTCGATGTGGCGAAGGCAGAGGGACATCGCGCCGTCATTCTCGTGGGGGATGAGCCTTATTACGCGCGCGCGGGATTTAAGAAGGTGCCACCGGGGCAATTGCATATGCCGGGACCGGTTGATCCTGATCGTCTGCTCGCGGTTGATCTGCAAGGCGGGGATATTGCCCGGCTCAATGGTCCCGTGTTGCCGCGCGCAGCGTGATTAGGACGCGTGCGGCCGGAAACGGCCTTCGCGCAGCCATGTGGCAAGCAAAGCCAAACCTATCAGCAGCAGACCCAAGCCGCCGACGGCCAAGGGTGTGACGGCAACGCCGCGCACCGCATAGCTTTGCGTGTCACGGAGAACCAGCGCGTCTGACGGGGCGCGGCTGCCTGCTTCCACACGCACGATATCGGGCAGACGTGGTGTTGCATTGGCTGTGGCTGCCGCGCGGATCACAGTGCCACCCGTCGCAGTAGCGAGCGGCAGCAGCATAAGCTCGTTCGAAATCACATCCTGCATTTCGCGCGGGTTGGGTGGGCCGACATGAACGAAGGCGTTCAGAACACCATCAGTCGCGCGGTAAAGTCCATCGGCTTTCACCTCGACGCTACCGCGCCAGCGGCCAGCGCCATCCTCTTTCATCGTTACATCCGTCTGGCCTGCAGGGCCGGACACGGTGACAGTGCCGATTGATCCAGCCATGCTCTGCCGTTCAACGGAAACAAGATGCCCGCGCGCGGAGACGCGCAGCGCTTCTTCTTCGAGGTCTGGCTCTTTCATTAGCCAATGGCCGGTGCGGCGGAGAAGATCGAGATGCGGCCCACCTGAGCGAAAGCCGCGCGCCCACAACCAGCTTTGATCTGAGAGCAGCAAAGCGACGCGGCCTTGACCCTCGCGCGAAAGCAGCAGCAGCGGCTTTTCATCTGCTCCTGACATTAATGTCGAGCCAGCACGCGGCGTCGCAGAAATCTGGCGGATCCATTCCCCCCAATCGGGCGGCGTGACTTGTGATCCCGGCAATTCGCGTGTGACGGGATGGCGGCGGCCTTGATCGGTCAGCGCGGGACGATAAGGGCGCTCGACATTGGCGCCTTCCGGACGCGCCGGCATAATCGACGACAAAGCGGTGGAGGCTAATCCGCCACGGCCCGCAAATTCCGGTCCTGCTGAAACGAGAATTGCGCCGCCTTCGCGCACATAGCGCACGATATTGTTGAAATAGACGGGCGGCAGGATCGACTGATTGGAATAACGATCGAAAATGATCAGATCGAAATCCTTGATCTTGGTCTCAAACAATTCGCGTGTTGGAAAGGCGATCAACGAAAGCTCGTTAATCGGTGTCCCATCCTGTTTTTCAGGCGGGCGCAAAATTGTGAAATGGACGAGGTCGACATTGGCGTCCGATTTCAGCGTGTTGCGCCAAGTGCGCTCGCCAGCATGCGGTTGACCCGATACAAGAAGGACGCGCAGCTTGTCGCGAATGCCATCAATTTCGAGCACAGCCTTGTTGTTGGCTTCCGTGAGTTCACCCGGTGCAGGCTCGACATCCAGTTCAAAGACGTTTGCCCCGCCATGCTCGATCTTCACTGGCTGGCGAATGGTTTCGCCGGGAACGACAAGACGTTGGCCGATCGTTTGACCATCGCGGCGCAATGTGAGGCGGACCGGCTCAGTGCGGCCCGGATCCAGCACGCGATAGCGGATTGTTTGCTCCTTGCCGACAAGGCCGAACCGCGGCGCGTCGAGCAATTCGATGCGCCGGTCGCGTTCATTGCGAAAGCCTGTGATCACCGCATTGACCGGGGCGCGAAAACCCAGCGCTGATGGATCGGAAGGAATGTCATGCACGACGCCGTCCGTGATCAGAATGGCACCGGCCACCCGATCAGACGGGACATCGGAGAGCGCCGTTTGCAGCGCGCCAAACAGGCGCGTTCCATCACTCGATGTGGTTTCCCCAATGTCGACGATGCGCAATTCGAGATCATTATTGCGGCCGAGGCGATTGGCGATCTCGGCTTTCAATGCATCCGTCTGGCCCGCGCGGATGGACAGATTTTGCGAGCCGGAGCGATCCACAAGAATGACCGCTACATCTTTCAACTTCTCGCGCTCTTCACGCACCATCGACGGATTGAGAAGTGCAAGCGCCATGAGGATGGTCGCGCCGAGACGCAGAAAACCGCCGCGGCGACGGGCGATGATGGTCGCAAGCGCAATCGCAAGACCCGTTCCTGCCAAAGTCAGGACGAGCCATAACGGTATCAATGGCGCGACAGACAGGCTCATTGGCCGAGCCTTTCCAAAAGCGCGGGCACATGAACCTGATCGGCTTTGTAATTGCCGGTCAGCGCATACATGACGAGATTGGTGCCGGCGCGGAACGCCATTTCACGTTGACGTGGCATTGTCTGCGTCAACGGGTAGAGCGGTTCACCACGACGCCCTGTCGCCCATGCGGACGCCATATCATTGGAGGTGATGATGATGGGTGACACGCCATCGCCTGCGCGGGCGGGGCGATCGCCTGTTATTGTTTCGCGCGGGATCGCTTCGATCCATGTCTGGCCATCGGCGTAACGGCCGGGGAAATTGTCGATCAGATAAAACGCTTTCGTGACGACATGATCAGGCGGCACGGTTTCTAATTCGGGTACTGCGATGCCAGAGAGGATCTGGCGCAGCATGCGCGTTTCCGCCGTTGTCTGTCCGGCGCGTTGTGCGGGTGCGTCGCGCGTATCAAACAAGACGGTGCCGCCACCTTTCATATAGGCGTCGAGCTTACGAATGGCCGTTTCCGACGGCGCGGGGCGGCCCGCCACAATCGGCCAATAAATAAAGGGATAGACGGCCAGCTCGTCGGTTGCGGGATCGACGCCATAAGGTTCAGCCGGTTCAAGCGCGGTGCGTGCGGCGAGAAAAGCGGACAGACCCGCGAGGCCTGCGCGCGACGCTTCGTCGACAGCGGGATCACCGGTGATGACATAAGCCAAGCGAGTTGCGAGTGCCGCTTCCTGTGCTTTGGGTGCAATCGGGCCGCGATTGTCTTGTGCGCGTGCTGCGAATGGGGCGAGCGTTGCGAGTGCGATGAGGATTGCCGCTGTTGCGGCAGTGGCCCGTCGGCGTGCAAACAGGGAAAGCCCACCCCCGAGCCAAAGCACAGCCAGACCATCAAGAATGAACCCGAATAAAGCGAGCGCCAGCAAGGGAGGACCAAGCTCAATGGGGGCGGGCCGCGTCAACGGCTCCACCGGCACGCCATAGGAATCGAGCGCAAGCAATGTCAGTTCGGCATCGCGCGTCAGCACATTGACGGCGACGGGATTGTCCGCATCGCCATAAAGGCCTGCAGGATGATCGCGGCTGGCAACGAGTTCGCCTTTGATGGCGATGGGGCGCGCTGTTGCGGGAGGCAGACCGAGAGCGCCATAGCCATCGAGCGTGCGCCAGGGAGCCGCCAATCGGGCCTCCCCCGTTATATCATCGCGTCCCGCGCCAGCACTCGTGCTCGCTAATTGTGTGATGCGACGGAGCATGTCGACGAAGAGGCCGGAGAGCGGCAGGTTCGACCAGCTTGTATCGGCTGTGACGTGGAACAGAATAACAAGGCCCGCGCCGCGTTTTTCGGCTGTGACGATCGGCGTGCCATCAGACAGGGCAGCCCATGTCTTGCGCGCAAGATCGGCTTCAGGCTCTGCTAGTAATTGTCGTGTAATCTGCACTTCTGCGGGTGGCTGCAATCCGTTGAAGGGAGAATTGGCGTCGAAAGGGGCCAATGTTTTTGGTGCATCCCATGATAGCGCACCACCAAAATTGCGGCCGCCACGGCGCAGTTTCACCGGCACGAAATCATCACTCGCGGATGCAAGGCGCGAGCCTGCGAAGCGCAGGACGATGCCACCATTCTTGACATAATTGTCCAAAGCGCGGCGCGTCGCATCTGGCAGGGCGCCGGTATCGGCGAGCACGATCATCGAGGCTTTCTGTTCGATGAGTGCGTTAATCGCATCCGCTGGGCCAAGGCGCGGCTCGCGCACTTCGGCGTAAGGCGCCATCGCGCGGGTGAGATAATAGGTTGGGGAGACGAGCGGTAGCGCGGTGTCCGCGGTTGCGCCTGAAACAAGACCGATGATGCGGCGGCGATCGCGTGCATCAACGAGCGCGACCGCGGCGGCGCTGCGCGCATTCTCAATCGCGAGACGGGCAACGTCATTGCGCAATTCGACAGGCAGGGTGATCGTCGCCTGCGTCTTGCGTGCATTCCCGTCAAACGCATAGCGCGCTTCGGCCAACGATGCGCCGCGCCGATCAAGCGCACGAATAATGCCTTCATTTGTGAGGCCCGGTGCAGCGCGCAAGACGTTGACGCTCATGCCGCTCTGGCCATTATCGAGGCCTGACAATGCGACGAGCCTTGCGTCAGTCCCTGTGACAATGCGGCCGCTGCGCGCTTTGATGGCGTCTGCGACGGCTTTGGCGAAGGCTTCGCTATCATTGTCCTTCAAGCCATCAGTGAACCAAACAATTTCAGCTTCACGATTTTGCGTCAGAAACTGATTGAGAGCGTTCAGGTGGATGCGCCGTTCCGTGTTGAAGGGTTGGGGCGCCAAAGCCCGTAATTTGGTCGCCGCGCTGTCGCCATCAGCGAGCGAGAGATCCGATGCGGGCTCAGCGGTGCCGATCAGCGCCACGGCACGACCTTCACGCGCGGCATTGCGGATCATGGCTTCGGCGGCGGTGAGGCGTGTGCCAAAGTCTGGTCCAGTCGCCCAGCCATTATCGAACAGCAACAACATCGGCCCGCGTGCGGTCGTGTCGTTCACGCCACGTGTCCATAGCGGCCCTGCCATAGCGAGAATAACAAGACCTGCGATCAGCAAGCGTAAAATCAACAACCAAGGCGGCGTGCGGCGCGGCGTTTCGCGCTCGGGCACGAGATCTTTGATGAGCGGCAGCGGTGGGAACGGGATGGCGCGTGGGCGGGGTGGCGTGACACGCAACAACAGCCACAAGACCGGTAGCGCAACTAGGCCAGCGAGAACGAGGGGCGCCGAAAAGACGAGCGGCAGGGAACTCAACATGCTCAGCGCCTCGCCGCTTGGCCATTTGGCATGGCGACGCGTTGTGACAGCGCTAGCAAGGCTTCGGATGCGGGACGATCCGTGCGGTGGATATCAAAACTCCAACCGCGCCGTGCACAGATTTCGCGCAAGCCTGCATCATGCGCGTCCATGCGTTGGCGGTAGCGCGTGCGGAAGGTTTTTGCGTCGCCAATGTCGAGACGGTCGCGCGCTTCGACACCGATGAGCTCGGTTTGACCGTCGAAGGGAAAGGTTTCTTCCACGGGATCGACGATGCGCAGCACATGGCCTGTGGCGCCGCGTGCCGCCAGCGTCTCAATCGTTTTGGCAATCTCTTCAAGAGGGCTCAACGCATCGGTGATGATCACGGCTTCGGTGAGCGGTGCCAAAGTGATGGCCGGGGGCAATGGCTGATCAAGGCCGGCGCGATCCGCTGCCAGTGCTTCAGCCAATTTTTCGATCACGGATCGCGAGGCAAGCGGGTTGGTGAGGCCGAGCAAGCCAACGCGTTCGCCGCCGCGCACGAGTGCATCAGCGAGCGCCAAACCTAGCACCAGTGCGCGATCGATTTTCGGTGCGCGTGCTAGCGAGGATTCAAAATCCATCGATCGTGAACGATCAATCCAGAGCCAAACCGTGTGGGCTGCTTCCCATTCACGTTCGCGCACGAAATGACGACCGTCATCGCGCGCTGAGCGGCGCCAATCAATGCGGTTGGCTGGTTCACCTGGCATAAAGGCACGAAATTGCCAAAAATTTTCACCAACACCAGCGCGGCGGCGGCCATGGATTCCGTGCAGTGCGCCGGTTGCAATGCGGCGCGCTTCAAGGGCGAGACGCGGCAGGCGCGCGGCAAGGCTCGTCGCATCCGTGCTGCGCGACAGAAGCGCGTGACGCGTCTCTTCTTGCAGGATGCGAACATTTGCCATCAGGCGAGACGCGTGACGAGTTTGGCGATAATGGCTGCGAGCGTTTCGCCTTCCGCACGTGCGGCAAAGGTCAAGGCCATACGATGCTTCAACACAGGTTCGGCCAAAGCGGCGACGTCGTCGAGCGACGGAGCCACGCGCCCTTGGATCAAAGCACGCGCGCGCACCGCAAGCATGAGCGCTTGGCCCGCACGCGGGCCGGGGCCCCATGACAAGAGAGTGGCGATCTCCGGATCGCCTTCGCCGGGGCGTGCTGAGCGCACCAAATTGAGAATGGCTTCAACCACGCTGTCGCCGACAGGCAGACGGCGCACAAGGCGCTGCGCGGCCATCAATTCCTCTGCGCTCATCGCCTGTTTGACTTCAGCGCTCGTGCCGCCCGTTGTTTCCAGAATAATGCGGCGCTCGGTGGCGGCATCCGGATAGGTGACATCAATCTGCATCAGGAAGCGGTCGAGCTGGGCTTCGGGCAGGGGGTAGGTGCCTTCTTGCTCGATCGGGTTTTGCGTGGCGAGCACATGAAACGGTTTAGGCAGATCATGCCGCTCGCCTGCGACTGTCACGTGATGTTCTTGCATCGCCTGCAGCAGCGCGGATTGTGTACGCGGGCTTGCGCGGTTGATTTCGTCCGCCATTAAAAGCTGCGCGAAAATCGGGCCCTTGATGAAACGGAAGGCGCGACGACGGTCGGCGCTTTCTTCCATCACTTCAGCGCCCAGAATATCGGAGGGCATTAGATCGGGCGTGAATTGCACGCGGCGCTCATCAAGGCCGAGCACGCGCCCCATGGTTTCGACCAAGCGGGTTTTCGCGAGACCGGGAACGCCCACTAGCAAGCCATGACCACCAGCGAGAATGGTGACCAGCGCGCGTTCCACCACATCTTCCTGACCGAACACGGCGGAGCCGATGGCATCACGGGCGCGCCCGATCTGGCCAACGGCGGCCTCGGCGACCTCCACGATCTTGGTTTCGAGATCGTCAGCCTGTGCCGCTTCCTGCGCCATGGTCCTACTCCGTCCCTGATTGAGCCTTCATTCTCGGGCGCGCTTCGTCGCGCGGCAAGCCCAATGCGGCACGGTCCCCATGCTTCGGGGCGAAAGCAAGGCGGCTAATCAGCGCTGGGGAGGCGGCGGAGGGTAAACTCGATCTGGCCGTCGTCTAGTTCACGCCAGAATTCAATTTCCGTCATATAGGCCGCTTTCGGGAAGCGGCTGAACAATTCGCGCGCTTTTTCGCGGGCTTCGGGCCGGGGGAGCGTATAGGTCTCCCGCCGCCATTGGCCGATGACCGTCTTGCCCGGCCCATGGCCATGATCCCGCCGCTCCGCCATACGGCGGGCGAGATCAGCGGGCGTGGGTCTCAAGGTCGGTTTCTCGGCCATTCCCCATGCTAACGCGCGCTCTCACAAAAGAGGAGTCCGCCGGAAAGGACGGATCAGCTATGGGCGGCGATGGCGGCGGTGAGCAAGGCTTCGGTCTCGGCCTGTGCCGATGGGAAACCGGCCGTGGCCCATGCCATTTCAGCTTCGGCCAAGATGCGGCCGAGCTGCGGACCGGCCGGGATCCCGCGGGCTATGAGGGTTGCACCGCTGAACGGCGATTTTGGGGGGCGAGCGGCGGCGGCACGGGTCAGTGCTTGCGTATCGCGGCCGGGGTCCCGTGCGGCCAGAAGAAGGGCTGCGTCACTTGCTGCTTCTGCCCCCGCGGCCCATGCAAACCGACAGGCTTCGGGTTGGGTGATGGGCCCTGTGTGAAAATGCGCGAGCGCCTTGGCCATCGCATCAAGCCGCATGGTTTCTGCATTTGAGAGGCGCAGCCTCTCGCGCAGGCGTTCACAATCGCTCGGGCTTTCAAGCGCCAGTGCGCCGAGGCGCAGGATGGCGTCCTTCCCATCAATCCGCGCCATAGCGTCAACATGGCTGATGCCAGCCAGAACATGATCGAGAAAACCATCATCCCGCATGATGCGCAGTGTCGGCGCGGCATTTTTGGCAATGAGGAGCTTCATCATCTCGGTGCGGATGCGCTCGCGCGACAGGCGATCTAAACCGTCGCGCAGAACAATCGCTGCATGAAGCGCGTCAGCATCGAGTGAGCCTTCACCATAGGCGGCATGAAAGCGGAACAAGCGCAAAATGCGCAGATAATCTTCGCGAATACGCTGATGCGCGTCACCAATGAAGCGGACGCGGCGCTGCGCCAGATCGGCGAGGCCATCGGTATAATCTTCAACGGTGCCATCGACGCGCGCATAGAGTGCGTTCATCGTGAAATCGCGGCGCTGCGCGTCATGCGAAAAATCGCGGCCGAATTTCACGGTGGCGTGGCGACCATCGGTTTCAATATCTTCCCGCAGCGTGGTGATTTCGAACGGCTTATGATCCACAAGAAGGGTCACGGTGCCGTGGTCAATGCCAGTTGGTAAGGCACGCAAACCTGCAGCAGCGGCGCGTTGCATGACGATATCGGGCGTTGCGGTGGTGGCGATATCGATGTCGGCAACAGGCAAGCCCAAAAGTGCATTACGCACCGCACCGCCCACCATGCGCGCCTCTTCGCCATTGCGATCGAGCAGCGCGAAGACGGTTTCGAGGCCCGGCGTGGCGAGCAGGCTTGCGGGCAGCGTGGTCATTTTATCTCAGCCGGAACAAGTTTTCCGTTTTCCATATGGGCTGGCGCATAAGCGCCTTGTTCCTTGTTCGCCGTCAAGCCGAGCCAGATGAAGGACGCGACAAGGAGCGCCAAACCGATGGTGGAAAGGCTGATGATCTTGCCTTCCCAATGCGGGCCGTGCAGCGGCGATTGGCGCTTCAGCATCAGCCAAATCGCATAGACGATAAAGGGAGCAAGAAAGAGAACGATCTCTTCAAAAATGGCGCGGCTCATTGGGTGTAAAGTCTTTCATAAAGATTGCGGAGAATGCCTGCGGTAGCGCCCCAAATATAATAATCGTCGTAGGGCATGGCGTAATAATGGCGCAAGACACCACGGAATTCGCGGCTGTCGCGCCGATGATTGGCCTCATCCATGAGAAAATCGAGCGGCACTTCGAAGGCGGCTTCGACTTCGGCCGGGTCCGGCAGAATGGGTGCTGTGGGATCGACCAAAGCGACGACAGGGATGATGCGATAGCCTGTGCCTGTGAGATAAGGATCGAGATAGCCAAGCGGTGTGATGTAACGCGCTTCCAATCCGACTTCTTCGCGCGCCTCGCGCAGTGCCGCAGCGCAGGGATTGTCATCGGTCTCATCAATGCGGCCGCCGGGAAACGCAATTTGCCCCGAATGAGAGCGTAATTGCGCTGAACGCCGTGTCAGCAGCATTGTGGGTGTTTCATCATGCGCCATGATTGGCACCAAGACGGCAGCGGGTTTGTGTAAACGGCCGTCCGCGGGCGCCATGTTTTCGGCCAATTGATGATCGCCATGAGGGGGCAGGTAATCAGGGTCGAAGGCTTCCGGCACGGGCGCAATATGCAAACCGGTTTTGGCGCGCGCCAAAAAATCAGATAGGGCGGCATTGAGCGACATCGTTGTCATACGCCCTGCTCCAGCGCCGCGGCGTCAACGATCGGGAAAAAGACATTGCTGGACATAAGGCCAATCTGGCCATCGCGTTCTTCTGCCCATTCTACCATGCGATAAAAAACAGGTCGCGCGATTTTGGCTTCAAGCGCACTGCGCACCACCGCATAGGGGCGCTGACCGCCTGTGGGCTCAGGCGCAAAGCGCAAGGGATGATCCGCGCTGATATCAAATACGTCACCCACATTGGTGGAGATCGTAATCACAGGGCCTTGCTCTGTCTCACGCCGTTCAGCGTCAACGCCGATAAAGGGCGCATCCTCAACGATGATCCCGACCCGCTCAACAGGTGTGACAAGGACGAAGCGCTCAGGGTCTTTGCGTAGAATGGTCGAAAACAGTTTGACGAGAGCTGGCCGGCCGATCGGTGTCCCATTGTAAAACCATGTGCCGTCGGCGGCGATCCGCATGTCGATCTCACCGCAATAGGCCGGGTTCCACAGATGGACCGGTGGAAGGCCTTTCTCCCGCGCGGCTTGCTGCGCGGTGGCGGTCAGGGCATCGAGAGAGGGGCGGGACTCGGACATGACCCAGCCATGACTCCGAGCGGGGGCAGGCGTCAATCCTTTCCCGCTCAATGCGGCGCAAAACGCATGATGGCCGACAATAATGTGCTGATGCTGGCCACAAAGAATGCCAGCCCTTTGCGCTCGAAGGAGCGCCTCACAATGAAGGCGACCGTCGACATCACCGTCCATGCGGCCCACATGAAAACAACAAAATAGAGGTAGAAAACAAGAATGGTGCTGACCACGCCATTCAAAATGAACGAGGCCATTGTGAGAATTGAAAAGGCGCTCACCACCAGAAGAATTGTGAAAGGGAATCCGAAGGCAACGCCAAAAACAAAGTAAGCATCAACGAGACTGATCGCACTATTCGATGAAGTCATTTTTTCTGCATGGGTAACGCCAATCACAAAGGCTGCAAGACCCACACCGCAGGCCACTACAAGGGCTAAGGCCGTTTTCAAAAATGTCAGCCAGACGCCTCGTCCCGCGAACACCCATTGCACAAGCGGGATGCCGAAGCGGACAAAAGCGGCCAATGAGAAAATGAACACCAAAGTTTGAAAGATAAAAAATGTTACGACATGGTCGCCGAACATGGGAGTGACGGCTAATTTATAAACACAACTGACGACGCCATTGAGGAGCAGCAGCGCACTTCCGATTTGAAGGATGCGATTATTATAGGCGCCTGCGGCCATACGCTGGCGAAACTCTGCGTAGCGCCGTTGTTCGATCCATTTGAGCCCCTTTGCAAGGGCGCTGTCCGCCCAGTCGAGTATGGCTGTGGGGAGCAAAAACTGCGAGACAGCAACCAGCCCTGAGGTCACGGCCAAAAGATCGACAAAGGTTCGAAACGAATCCAAAGCAAAATCCAAAATGGCAAAGAAGGAAAAAACAATAGCCGCGGCAGCTTAGCGTGCCGTCGGCGAAAGGCAATCGTGCGAGAGGAAATTTAATCGGAGAGAAAGGGCCGTTATTACGGCCATTTCACCGTGGGGGGCATCGACGACAGGATGGATTCCACATTGCCTCCGGTCTTCAGCCCGAAAATCGTACCGCGATCATAAAGCAGGTTGAATTCGACATAACGACCGCGCCTGATCTGCTGTTCTTCACGATCGGCATCCGTCCATGGCAAAGCAATGTTGCGCATCAGGATCGGCGGATAGGCTTTCAGAAAGGCGCGGCCGACATCCTGCGTGAAGGCGAAATCGGCGTCCCAATTACCGGTGTCGAGATAATCGTAGAAAATGCCGCCAATGCCGCGCGGCTCATTGCGGTGCTTGAGCCAAAAATACTCGTCGCACCATTCCTTATATTTTGCGTAAGGCGCGCCGTGCGCATCGCAGGCGTCTTTGTAGCAAGCGTGGAAATGCATGCTGTCGGCGTCTTCCTGTGTGCGGCGTCGCATCAAAACAGGCGTTAGATCGCCGCCGCCGCCAAACCACGCGCGGCTCGTGACAACAAAACGCGTGTTCATATGCACGGTGGGCGCATTTGGATTCCACGGATGCGCAATCAATGAAATGCCGGTGGCGTGAAAGCGTGGATCTTCATTGGCGCCGGGAATTTGGCCACGAAATTCGGGAGCGAATTCGCCATGAACGGTCGAGACATGCACGCCGACTTTTTCAAACACGCGCCCGCGCATCAGCGCCATGGTGCCGCCGCCGCCATGGGCGCCGGAATGGTCGGTGCGGGTCCAGCTTTTCTTCTCGAAACGGCCGGGGCCGCCCGCTTCTGCGAAGAAGGGGCCTTGGGCTTCGTCCTCGGCCTTCTCGAAAGCGGCGATGATCTGGCCCTGTAAATCCTGAAACCAGGCCGCGGCGCGCGCCTTACGATCAGTGAGAATGGCTTCGGCGGGGAGGGGGGTCGGGTTCGTGGCAGGTTTCATCAAGGCTCACCAAGGCTTGGGCTTGCGGGCGGAAAGCCCTGTGTCTGACGCAAGGCCTCGCCCAAAATCATGCCTCCGGCAAGCGCTACGTTCAGCGAACGCAAGCCCGGGGCAAGGGGAATGAGCACTCTCTCATCGGCTGCGGCATGGACATCATCGGGGACGCCCTTCGATTCCCGGCCGAGGAGCAAGATGTCATCTGGCCGGAAGACGAGCTCTGTATAGGGCTGGGCCGCCTTTGTGGTGGCCAGAACGATCCTTTGGCCGGAGCCTTGCTGCCATTCCCGGAAGGCGCGCCATGAAATGTGCCGCTGCAGATTGACGCGGTCGAGATAATCCATCCCGGCGCGCCGGAAGGTCTTGTCCGAGGTCGGGAAGCCGGCAGGCTCGATCAAATGGACCCTGACGTTAAGGCAGGCCCCGAGTCGCATCAGGGTTCCGGCGTTTTGGGGAATGTCGGGCTCGAAGAGGGCCAAATCCATGGCAGGTATTATCCTTCAAAACCAGTGCAAAACCCGATCTGCCGGAGGCTTCTCCCCGGCTTGGCGGTTCGCACTATAGACAAGGGCCTAGCGTCATGCGAAAGACCGCCGCGCGGCGACTCCGGGTTGTTTCGCAGGCGTGGCTTTTTGCCCACTTGCATCATCCCGGCGGTCCGTTTTGACCATCCTTGCCCGGGGCATGCCGGGCGCAGAACAGGGATCATGGACGTGGCGACGACAGCGGCCGAACCCACCAGACGGGATTTTCTTTACTTGGCGACCGGCGCCGTGGGCGCGGTTGGTGTAGCAGCCACTTTGTGGCCCTTCATCAGCCAGATGAATCCGGACGCCGACACGATCGCGCAAGGCGCGCCGGTGGAGTTCGATCTCACCCCGGTGGCTGAAGGCCAGATCGTTAAGCTGTTCTGGCGCGGCAAATTGATTTTCGTGCGCAATCGCACGGCAGCAGAAGTGAAGGCAGCGGAAGACGTCAATCTGGCGACCCTGCCTGATCCGCAGCCCGATTCGGCGCGTGTAAAAAAGGGTCATGCGAATTGGCTCGTCGTTTACGGCAATTGCACCCATCTCGGTTGCGTTCCGCTCGGCAATGAAGGTCCGTATCATGGCTGGCTGTGCCCATGCCATGGCTCGATCTTCGATACGTCGGGCCGCATCCGTCAGGGGCCAGCCCCGACGAACCTGCCGGTTCCGCCTTACGAATTCGTCTCTGACAGCAAGATCAAGATCGGCTGATCGGTTCCAACGAAGTTTCATCGAGCATCAGGAATAAACCATGAGCGGACATTCCACCTATGTTCCGAAGAGCGCCGTCGGTAAGTGGTTCGAAAGCCGCTTGCCCATCATGGGACTGATTCATTCGTCCTTTGTGGTGTTCCCGAACCCGCGCAACCTCAACTATCTGTGGACCTTCGGCGGCATTCTTGCGTTCATGCTGGTCGCGCAGATCGTGACCGGCGTCGTGCTCGCGATGCATTACACGCCAAATGTCGACCTTGCTTTCAAATCGGTCGAGCAGATCATGCGTGATGTCAATTACGGTTGGCTGATCCGCTATCTGCACGCCAATGGCGCGTCGATGTTCTTTGTGGCTGTCTACATCCACATTTTCCGCGGTCTTTATTACGGTTCATACAAGGCCCCGCGCGAAATTCTCTGGATCCTCGGTGTCGTGATTTTCCTTCTCATGATGGCGACAGCCTTCATGGGTTATGTGCTGCCATGGGGCCAGATGAGCTTCTGGGGCGCAACCGTGATCACCAACCTCTTCTCAGCATTCCCGATTGTTGGCGAAACAATCGTGACATGGCTGTGGGGTGGTTACTCGGTGGCCAACCCGACGCTCAATCGCTTCTTCTCGCTGCATTACCTGCTGCCGTTTATGATCGCAGGTGTCGTGATCCTGCACATTTGGGCGCTGCATGTTCCGGGTTCGAACAATCCGGCCGGCATTGAAAAGCAGACCGAAAAAGACACGCTTCCCTTCCATCCGTATTTCACGGTGAAGGATGCGCTCGCGCTCGTCTGCTTCATCATCTTCTACTGCTGGTTCGTGTTCTACACGCCGAACTTCCTCGGCCACGCCGACAACTACATCCCGGCCAATCCGGCCGTGACGCCTGCGCACATCGTGCCGGAATGGTACTTCCTGCCGTTCTACGCGATCCTGCGCGCCGTGCCGGACAAGCTCGGTGGCGTGCTCCTGATGTTCGGCGCGATCGCGGTGCTCGTGTTCCTGCCGTGGCTCGACACGTCGAAGGTGAAGTCGGCGAATTACCGTCCGCTGTTCCGCCAGTTCTTCTGGGTGTTCGCCGTTGTGTGCGTGCTGCTCGGTTGGGTTGGTGCGAAGCCGGCTGAAGGCGGCTACATCCTGCTCGCTCGCGTGCTCACCGCTTATTACTTCGCGCACTTCCTGATCATTCTTCCGCTGCTCGGTCTTTTCGAGACGCCGAAGAAGGTTCCGGCCTCGATCGCGGAAGCGGTTCTGGGCAAGGGCGGCTCGGCGAATGCCATGGCTGCCGGCGCGCATGCCGAACCGAATACCAAAGGCTGACTGGCGAAGGACGGATAG
The DNA here is from genome assembly GCA_018882635.1 of Beijerinckiaceae bacterium. GTDB lineage: Bacteria > Pseudomonadota > Alphaproteobacteria > Rhizobiales > Beijerinckiaceae > TNE-4. The sequence continues at coordinate 35,862 of VERN01000006.1, forward strand.
ACATGAAACGCCTTACCTTCAT
>VERN01000121.1 GCA_018882635.1 Beijerinckiaceae bacterium
AATCTATACAAGGCTCTTCATGATTAGCCTTGGCCCGTCCCAAAGGGAAGCTGGTCGATACTCGGGATAAAAAAAGAAATAAAACGATGAAACAGAGACTTGCACGGATAAGTTGTGTTTTCGCTTTCGCTTTTCTCGCGGCGCCCGTTTTAGCGCAGGACCTCGCGGGCACCACATGGCTGCGTGAGACGGGTGCGTCGCGGGTGAAATTTGCGCCCTGCGGGGAGGCGCTGTGCGGCTCGATCGTTTGGCTCAAAGACCCGAATGGGCCGGCCAAGCTTGGTCAGCAAGTCTTCTTTGATATGAAGCCGGATGGGGCCGGGCAATGGGCTGGGCAAGCGTTCAACCCGGAAGATGGGAAGACCTATTCCGGCAAGATGACGCTCTCGGGCGCGACGCTCACGACTGCGGGTTGCGTGTTTGGAGGGCTCATCTGCAAGAGCACGAATTGGTCGAAAGCCAATTGAGCGGACGGGGCTAAAAACCTCATCCGCCTTGTCAACCAACGCTTGACACACCCTGTCAGGCCCTCTATCCACCCGCCATCAGGTCCATCGGTTGGGCGCTCCGCTCCGGTTTCCGGAGAGGCGTGCTCTTTTGTTGTTTGGACCGACCGCGCAAGGGCCGGCCTCCACCGGACGCGCGGCGTGCAACCGCCGGGTTACCCCGGCCGACATGGAGACGAGGCGATGGCCCGTATTGCAGGCGTAAACATTCCGACGAACAAGCGCGTCTTGATCGCGCTTCAATATATTCACGGCATTGGCCCCAAGAAGGCTGAAGAGATCTGCGAAAAGGTCGGCATTCCGGCCGAGCGTCGCGTGAACCAGCTTTCGGATGCCGACGTGCTGCAGATCCGTGAAACGATCGACCGCGATTACATGGTGGAAGGTGACCTTCGCCGCGAAGTCGCGATGAACATCAAGCGCTTGATGGATCTGGGCTGCTATCGCGGCCTGCGTCATCGCCGCAACCTCCCGGTTCGTGGTCAGCGCACGCACACCAACGCCCGCACCCGCAAGGGCAAGGCCAAGCCGATCGCCGGCAAGAAGAAGTAATCCGTTTCCCGGCCTTCGGGCCGGGGATCACCTCCTCAATCCCGAGCGCCTGGCAGAACGGGCGCGCCAGAAGGAAACTGAACTATGGCAAAAGAAGCCACCCAACGCGTCCGCCGCCGCGAACGCAAAAACATCGTTTCGGGCGTTGCGCATGTGAATGCGTCGTTCAACAACACGATGATCACCATCACTGATGCGCAGGGCAACACGATCTCGTGGTCGTCCGCTGGCATGATGGGCTTTAAGGGTTCGCGTAAATCGACGCCGTATGCGGCGCAGGTTGCCGCTGAAGACGCCGCGAATAAGGCGAAAGAACACGGCATGAAGACGCTCGAAGTCGAAGTCACGGGTCCCGGTTCGGGCCGTGAATCGGCACTGCGCGCGTTGCAGGCCGCTGGCTTCACCGTCACATCAATCCGTGACGTGACACCGATCCCGCATAATGGTTGCCGCCCGCGCAAGCGTCGCCGCGTCTAATTATATTTCGTGACTACGCCTTCCGGCTCGACGGAGCCGGGAGGTGAATTCCGCCATCGTGAACGCCAGGCCAGGGTCGACGGACCGATATGCCGGGCGCTCTTTCATGAAGGACATCTCCGTGATCCAGAAAAACTGGCAAGACCTCATCAAGCCGACCAAGCTCGACGTTACGCTTGGCGATGATCGCAAGCGCGTTGCAACGCTGATCGCTGAACCGCTCGAGCGCGGCTTCGGTGTCACGCTCGGCAATTCCCTGCGCCGCGTGCTCCTGTCGTCGCTGCAAGGCGCAGCCATCACCTCCGTGCAGATCGATGGCGTGTTGCATGAGTTCTCCTCGATTGCGGGCGTGCGTGAAGACGTCACCGACATCATTCTGAATATCAAAGCGATCGCGATCCGCATGCAGTCGGATACGCCGAAGCGCATGACGCTCCGCAAGCAGGGCCCCGGCCCGGTGAAGGCGGGCGATATTGCGGTTTCTGGCGATACGCAGATCCTCAATCCTGAACTCGTGATCTGCACGCTCGATGAGGGCGCAGAAATCCGCATGGAATTCACGGTCAAGACTGGCAAGGGTTATGTTCCTGCCGATCGCAACCGTCCGGAAGATGCGCCGATCGGCCTGATCCCGGTCGACAGCCTGTTCTCACCGGTGCGCAAGGTCTCCTACCGCGTTGAAAACACCCGCGAAGGCCAGATCCTTGATTATGACAAGTTGATCATGACCGTGGAAACCAATGGCGGCGTGACACCGGAAGATGCAGTCGCCTATGCCGCGCGCATCATTCAGGATCAGCTCAACGTCTTCGTGAACTTCGAAGAGCCCCGTCGTGAAGAAGACAAGCCGGCGATGCCGGAACTCGCCTTCAACCCGGCCCTTCTCAAGAAGGTCGACGAACTCGAATTGTCAGTGCGTTCGGCAAACTGCCTGAAGAACGACAACATCGTTTACATCGGCGATCTGATCCAGAAGACGGAAGCGGAAATGCTCCGCACGCCGAATTTCGGCCGCAAGTCGCTCAACGAGATCAAGGAAGTGCTCGCGGGCATGGGCTTGCATCTCGGCATGGAAGTGGCTGGTTGGCCGCCGGAAAATATCGAAGAGCTCGCAAAGCGCTTCGAAGAGCATTACTGAGTTTGCAAAACGGGCAGGGGGTTCGCCGCCTGCCCGCTGTAAAGACCGGACGTACCTTGGCACGGCGCCCGGATAAACCCTCACTGAAGGAGATTTGCCATGAGACACGGATATCGCGGTCGCCGCTTCAATCGTTCGGCTGAACATCGCAAGGCGATGTTTGCCAATATGTGCCAGGCGCTGATCAAGCACGAACAAATCATCACGACGCTGCCGAAGGCGAAGGATCTTCGCCCCGTGGTTGAAAAGCTGATCACGCTCGGCAAGCGCGGCGATTTACATGCCCGCCGCCAGGCTATTTCGCAGATCAAGGACGTTGATCTCGTCAAGAAGCTCTTTGAAGTGCTCGGCCCACGCTACAAGACACGCAATGGTGGCTACACCCGCGTGCTCAAGGCTGGCTTCCGCTTCGGCGATAATGCGCCGCTCGCCGTGATCGAATTCGTCGATCGTGACGTGGATGCGCGCGGCCAGGATTCCGGCCCGTCGCAGAAGGACGAAGTGGTCGAAGCCGCCGAATAAGCGACGCGCAGGATTGTTTCAAAGCCGGCCTTCGGGCCGGCTTTTTTATTGGCGGGCGGGTGCTAATGTGAGGCATGTCTGCTCACGTGACCGCTATCGTCGTCGTTCATGACAGCGCTGCCAAGGTGCCGGCCTGTCTTGCCGCGCTTGCGCGCGCAGGCGTGTCGGTCATCGTGGTCGATAATGCGAGTGAAGACGACAGTGCGCGTGTGGCTGAATCATATGGCGCACGCGTGTTGCGAAACGCGAAAAATGAAGGTTTCGGCCGCGCGATGAACCGCGGCATGATAGCCGCCGATACTGAATTCGCTCTCCTCGTGAATCCTGATCTCGTGTTGGAAGACGGTGCTGTCCAAGCACTCCTTGCGGCGGCAGCGCAATGGACCGATGCCGCGATTTTCGCGCCACGGATTATTGAACCCGATGGGCGTGTTTTCTTCGCCGATCAATCCTTGTTAGCAAAGAGCCCCTTACACAATAGACAGCGTGTCCATTGGACGCCTGAGGGTGATTGCTGCACGCCATTTCTGTCTGGTGCGTGCTGGCTCGTTCGTCGCGCCATGGTGCTTTCACTTGGCGGTTTTGATGACAATATTTTCCTCTTTTATGAAGATGATGATCTTTGTCGCCGCGTGCTGGATGCGGGGCACGCGCTCATCCATGTTCACCAAGCGATTGCGCGACATGAACGCGGCGCCTCGGCTGCACCGAAGCGCGGTCGGATCTTTAAAGCCCGGCGGCATTTGGCGTGGTCGCGCGCCTATATCAGCCAGAAATATGGTCTGAAATCTCCCATTGGTGAAACGCTTCTGACCAATGGGCCGAAAGCTTTGCTCGCCCTGCTCATGCTCAACCGCTCGCGTTTTGAACGGTATGGGGGTAGCGTGCAGGGGTGCTTCGATTTTATGAGGGGACGGTCGGCGCTTGCGGTTGAGGGATTGCAGCAGCCGGATTGAACTAGGGTGTTGAGAATTGCGTTATTATTGGGCTGGTCAAACTGTCGGTGAGGCCATGAAGGGCAGCGTCGATAATTTCTCGCTGCTGCGTTTGCTGCTCGCCTCCGCTGTTGTCGTATCGCATGGCTATTCGATCCCGACAGGAAACAACACGCTCGAACCGCTGTTTGAAAGCACCGGCATGCGGCTGGGCGAACATGCGGTGAATGGCTTTTTCGCCATTTCAGGTTTTCTCGTCACGATGAGTTTTCTCAATCGTGGACCGCGCGATTATGCATTTGCGCGTCTTCTGCGCATTGTGCCGGGCTTTGTTGTGGCAGCGCTGGTGACCGTATTCGTGATTGGCACTGCGTTTACGGTGCTCTCGCCGCGGGCTTATCTCAGCAATCCGGATACGTGGCGCTATCTCATGCAGGTGCTCACCGGATTTAAAAGCGCCGGTGCGATGCCCGGCGTCTTTCTCGACAATCCCCATCCCTGGCCAATGGGGACTGTGTGGACATTGCGTTATGAGTTGTCGCTTTATGCTGGCGTTCTGTTGGCAGGGGTTGCGGGGCTGCTGCGCGGCTGGCGTTTTGCTGCGGCGCTTGTTGGTCTCTTATTCTTCGCGGTGATTGCGATTGATGCGTTCTGGCCTGAAGCAGGAAAATACACGACCACGCTCGTCCGGCTTTGTCTGATGTTTGTGCTCGGTGCGACATTCTATCTCGCGCGCGATCTCATCCGCTTGTCATGGTTGGCTCTGGCCGTGCTGGCGCTTGCAACATGGATCAGCTTCGGCACGCCATTCTATTTCGCGCTGCTCTATCTCACCGAAGCGTATGGCGTTCTGGTGCTGGCGCTCGCCGCGCCCTTGCCTTTTGTGGCGTGGAGCGATCGGGCTGATCTTTCCTACGGCATCTATCTCTATGGCTGGCCGATCCAGCAGGTCCTTGTGGCGCTCTATCCCAAAGCAGAACCTGTCTCGCTGCTTGTGCCAGCCTTGGCGCTGTCGGCATTGGCGGGCTTTCTTTCATGGACGCTCGTCGAGAAGCCTGCCCTCGCTTTTAAATCCATGCTGAAAGGGCAGAGGTTGAGGTTCGGCGCAGGACAGGGCAGATAGGGAGCGGAATCTCGGGGGAGCTCGCAATGTCCAAAATGTCTGACGATCTGCGCTCTGGCGCGCTTGTTTATCACAAGCTGCCAAAGCCCGGGAAACTCGAGATTCAGCCGACGAAACCGCTCGGCAACCAACGCGATCTTGCGCTTGCTTATTCTCCCGGTGTCGCGGCCCCCTGTGAGGCCATTGCGGCTGATCCATCGCTCGCAGCGGATTATACGGCGCGACAGAATCTGGTGGCTGTTATTTCGAACGGCACTGCCGTTTTGGGCCTTGGTGATATTGGTCCGCTGGCCTCCAAACCGGTGATGGAAGGCAAGGCGGTTCTTTTTAAAAAATTTGCTGGCATCGATGTGTTCGATATCGAGGTCGCGGAGAAGAATGTCGATAAGCTCGTTGATGTCGTGGCTGCACTCGAGCCAACCTTTGGCGGCATCAATCTTGAAGACATCAAGGCGCCGGAATGTTTTGAGGTCGAAGCGCGTCTGCGCGAGCGGATGGCAATCCCGGTATTCCACGATGATCAGCATGGCACCGCCATCATTGTCGGCGCCGCTGTTACCAATGCCGTCGCGATTGCGGGGAAGAAAATCGAAGATGTGAAGATTGTTGCGTCTGGCGCGGGCGCGGCTGCGCTTGCCTGCCTCAATCTTCTCGTCTCGCTTGGGGCCAAGCGTGAAAATATTTGGGTCACCGATATTGAAGGCGTGGTCTATGAAGGGCGTGAGGCTCTCATGGATCGCTGGAAGAGCGTGTTCGCGCAAAAAACGGACAAGCGCAGTTTGCGCGATGTGATTCCGGGCGCGGATGTGTTTCTCGGTCTGTCTGCGGGCGGTGTCTTGAAACCGGACATGGTTGCCGCCATGGCGGACAAACCGCTGATCCTGGCGCTCGCCAATCCCAATCCGGAAATTCTACCCGACGAAGCGCGCGCCGTGCGGCCTGATGCGATGATCTGCACCGGGCGTTCGGATTATCCGAACCAAGTCAACAATGTCCTGTGCTTCCCCTATATCTTCCGCGGTGCGCTCGATTGCGGTGCGACGACGATCAATGAAGCGATGAAACATGCGGCTGTGGCCGCCATTGCCCAGCTTGCACGTGAGGCGCCCTCTGATGTTGCTGCGCGTGCTTACGGCGGCGAGGTCGCGACGTTTGGATCAAATTCGCTGATCCCTTCGCCGTTTGATCCACGATTGATACTTCGCATTGCACCGGCTGTCGCGAAGGCCGCGATGGACACCGGCGTCGCGCTGCGCCCGATCGGTGATCTGACGGCGTATGAAGATCAATTGTCGCGTTTCGTTTTCCGTTCAGGGTTCATCATGAAGCCCCTGTTCGAGAAGGCGAAGGCCGCACCAAAACGCGTGATCTATGCGGATGGCGAAGACGAGCGCGTGTTGCGGGCGGCGCAAGTAGCCCTTGAAGAAGGGATTGCGATCCCGATTCTGATCGGCCGCCCCTCGGTCATTGAAGCGCGCTGCAAACGGTTTGGTCTCAATCTGAAGCCGGGCGTAGATTTCGCCATCGTCAATCCGGAAGATGATCCGCGCTATCGCGATTATGTCGCGACGCTGGTCGAAGTTGCTGGCCGCAAGGGCATTCGCCCTGATGCGGCACGAACTTTGGTTCGCACGAATAACACGGTGATCGCTTGTATTGCGCTGTTGCGTGGTGATGCGGACGCGATGATTGCGGGGCTTGATGGGCGTTTCCATTCGCGCGTAAAACAGATTGGTGACATTGTCGGTCTTGCTCCCGGCGTCAGCGCGCTCTCAACAATGTCGCTGTTGATCACGTCAAAGGGGCATTACTTCCTGTCTGATACGCATTTGCGGCATAATCCATCAGCGGATGAGATTGCTGAGGCAACTTTGCTCTGTGCCGCTCATGTGGCGCGCTTTGGTTTGACGCCGAAAGTCGCGCTCTTATCGCATGCGGATTTTGGCGACAGTGACGATCCGTCGGCACGCAAGATGCGCGAAGCGCTCGGATTGATCAGAAAGCGGGCCGCCCATCTTGAAGTTGATGGCGAGATGCAGGCCGATACGGCGCTCGTTGAAGCGATCCGCGATCGCAAATTGCCGGGCTCACATTTTCGCGGTGAGGCCAATTTGCTGATTATGCCGAACCTTGATGCAGCCAATATCGCGTATCAATTCATCAAAGTGTTGGCTGATGCGCTTCCCGTCGGTCCCATTTTATTGGGCACTGCGAAGCCGGCTCATGTTCTCACCTCGTCTGTGACAGCGCGCGGTGTTGTCAACATGACAGCTTTGGCGGTTGTTGAGGCGCAGGCTGGCTCGTGATTGGTACGACGTTGCGGCCTTCGCTTAGGCCGCGACTGTATAGGTGCGCATCACCGTGTCGATATCGGCGCGCGAGGGGAGCCCCGCCTCATTGCCGAGATGCTGTATTTTGTAGGTGGACGCTGCGCGCGCAAAGGTAAAATGTTCATCCCAGCTCGCTGCGGGATTGTGCAGATAAGAGGCGATATAAGCGCCATGGAACACGTCGCCCGCGCCACTCGTATCGACAATTGCAGCGCGCGGCACAGACAGAACCGGCTGCTCGCGCACAGTCCCGGTCTCGTCATACCAGACCATGCCTTTTTCACCCATGGTGACGCCGCCGATGGTGCAGCCCTTCTGTTTCAACAGATCGAGCAGGCCGTGCGGCGTTACATTTAATTGCTCCGCTAAACGCTCGGCGCAAATCGCAACATCGATAAAGCCTAAAAGATCGAGCGTGTTTTCACGCATCCCACCGCCATCGAGTGAGGTCAGAATTTTATTGTCACGGCAGAGCTTCGCATAATGGATCGCGGCATCCGCCTGATGGCCATCGAGATGAAGCGCGCGACACCCGTCGATGTTTAAAGTGGGGAAGGGGTGCAAATAATGATCGTCGCGGCAGCGGATAATTGCGCGCTTTGTGCCATTGGGGAGCACAAAAGAGAGCGAGCTTTCCTTGACCTTTCGCGCATGGATTGGGATCTGATATTTTGCCGCCATGTCGAGAAACATGTGGCCGAGCCAATCATCCGCCAATGAGGTGAGAAGATCCGGCACAGTGCCGAGCTTTGCGCAGCAAAAGGCGGCGGTGACAGCATTGCCGCCAAACGAAACGGCGTAATCCTCGGCCACTATTTTTTCGTCGCCTGTCGGAATGCGGTCGGTGACGAAGGTGATGTCGATATAGGTCTGGCCGATGAAGAGTGCGTCCATGGTATCCGTTCAGATCGAGAACGAGGTGCCGCAGCCACAGGAGGCCGTGGCGTTCGGATTTTCGACCCGGAAGGATTGACCCATCAGATCGTCGACGAAGTCGAGCGTGGCGCCTTCGAGGAAGGGCAGGGAGACGCAATCGACCGCAACCTTCACGCCGTCCTTTTCAATCAGGAGATCGTCAGGTTCGGCGCTTTGGGCGAGGTCGAAATGATATTGGAAGCCGGAGCAGCCGCCGCCGGACACCGAGACACGCAGGAAGGTGCCGGGGGTCTCCTTGGCCACAATCGCGGCGATGCGGCGGGCGGCGTTTTCGGTCACTGTTGCATTCGGCATGATATTGATCCGTCAGCGCATCGGGGAAGGGGTTGCGCTGCAGCGTGAACCGAACGTAAGTGCCGAAGGGCGCGACTTCA
>VERN01000317.1 GCA_018882635.1 Beijerinckiaceae bacterium
AATCAGAGCTTGCCTTGCAACAGTGGAGAAAGCCGGCACGCCTCTGATGATCGGCTTCAACCGCCGTTTCGACCCCAGTTTCGCGGCCCTACAACGGCGTCTGCGCGATGGCGAAGCGGGTAATATTGAAATTGTCACAGTCATTTCACGCGATCCGGGGCCTCCGCCCGCTGATTATGTCCGCCGTTCGGGTGGGCTCTTCCGCGATATGATGATCCACGATCTTGATATGGCGCGCTTTCTCTTAGGCGAAGAGCCTATTGTCATTCATGCGCTGGGCTCATCGCTGGTGGATCCGGCGATCGGTGCTTTGGGCGATGTTGATACGGCTGCTGTGATCATGAAGACGGCATCGGGAAAAATTGCGCAGATCTCTAACTCCCGTCGCGCCACTTATGGCTATGATCAACGCATTGAAGTGCATGGCTCGAAGGGCATGCTGAGTGCTGCCAATGTGCCGGAAAGCACGGTTAGTCTTGCCAATGGCGCGGGCATTCATGCCGACGTTGTCCAGAATTTCTTTCTTGAACGTTACGCTGCGGCCTACCGCCATGAGTTAAACACGTTCATTGAGACTGTCACAAAAGGCGTAAAGCCAACGCCGTCTGGTGAAGATGGTTTACGCGCGCAAATTCTGGCTGATGCTGCCACGCTCTCAGCGCAAACAGGCCAACCCGTTACGCTTTAAGGTAAAAGACGATGGATCCTTTCATTCAAGAACGGCGCGATATCGTGCGCGACATTGTCCGTGAAGCTGGCCTTTTGGCGCTTGATTATTTTCAACGCCGTCATGAACTCGTCATCAGCCTCAAGGGCCGACAGGACTGGCTAACCGAAGCCGATGGCGCTGTTGAAACATTTTTACGCCAGAAAATCGGACAGGCTTTTCCAAACGATCAAATCGTCGGGGAAGAGCAAGGTGGCACAGGCGGTGATGCGATGTGGATTGCTGATCCGATTGACGGGACGGCCAATTTTGCACGCGGTGATCGGCAATGGTGCGTTTCACTTGGCTTTGCACGCCATGGCGTTCCAGAGATTGGTTTCATTTTTGCACCAGCCCAGGACGAATTTTATGAGGCAGTGCGCGGCGCAGGCGCCACGATGAATGATCAGCCCATCCGTGTGGCGCCGACGCATGACATTCGGCATGCTGTGATTGAACTTGGCTGGTCGCCGCGGCGGCCAACTGGTGATTATCTCGCTCTCATCGGCCGCACAATGGAAGCAGGCGCAACCGTGAAACGGAGTGCATCGGGCGCATTGGGTATGGCTCATGTCGCCAATAGCCGAACCGATGGCTATGGCGAAGTGCATATCAATTCATGGGATGTTTTGGCTGGACTGGTTATTGCCCGTGAAGCGGGCGCACTGATCAATGATTTTTGTTCGGGGCCTTGGGTGACTGAAGGCAATCCCATTCTCTGCGTCACGCCGGGCATTGCAAAGGACCTTGAGAAGGTCTTTGAGCCGCGGGTAGAGCTACAGACATAAGCCTCACGGCAAGAAGCGACCCTTGATAGGAGACGGATGGGTCTGCGGGGATGGGGCAATACCTAACAATAAGGCAACCATTTACATGCCATCTTTTCTCACCGGATGCATTAAAACATTAGTGAACAATCCTTCTAACAGAAAACGACGTATCTAACTTTAAGATGGTTGCCGCGCTATGACGCCTAAACTTACAGATCCACACCAGCTCGCGACGAATGCTCACGCGATCGCATCAGCGATCGCTTGACCACATTCGATGGTGCTGGCCTGCCCACCAAGATCACGCGTGCGATAATCCGATTGCGCCAACACATCTTCAATCGCACGCACAATGGCAGCGGCAGCCTCCGGCTCGCCTAAATGATCAAGCATCATCGCAGCCGACCAGATCTGGCCAATCGGGTTGGCGATACCCTGCCCTGCAATGTCGGGCGCCGAACCATGTACTGGCTCAAATAAGGACGGGAATTTGCGATCGGGGTTGATATTGCCGGACGGTGCGATCC
>VERN01000122.1 GCA_018882635.1 Beijerinckiaceae bacterium
CGCCCCGCCTCGCGCTGCTCGCCACAAGGCTGCGCGTAAGCGGCAAGGCCTACCCTGTCGCCTCTGGCGTGTGGCTGGTATAGAAGAAGCGCCCGCCCTTCGGAGCCTTTGCTTTGCCCCCGCTGTCGATTGCCTTTGTGACTGCTGAAACGGAAGAGGCCCAAGCCGCCGGCGAGGCGCTTGGCCGTCTTTATCCGCAAGTGGACCCCGATGCGGCTGATATTGTCGTCGCACTGGGCGGCGATGGCCTGATGCTGCAAACATTGCATCGCTTCATGGGCACCGGCAAACCGATCTATGGGATGAACCGCGGCTCGGTCGGCTTCCTCATGAATGATTATAACGCCGACGGATTGTTGGAGCGTTTGGCTGCCGCTGAGCGCAGCGTCGTCCATCCGCTCTTGATGGAAACCGTCGATGCGAGTGGCACGCATCGCAAGGCCCATGCGATCAACGAAGTCTCGCTGCTGCGCCAATCTTACCAAGCCGCCAAATTGTCGATTGCGGTCGATGGCAAAACGCGCCTCGGCGAATTGACCGCCGATGGTTTGCTGGTGGCAACACCCGCTGGATCAACCGCTTACAATCTATCAGCCAATGGGCCGATCTTACCATTGAACGCGCCGCTTTTGGCGCTCACACCAATCTCGGCCTTTCGTCCCCGCCGGTGGCGTGGCGCGCTCCTGCCCGATCACGCGACATTGACGATCGAAGTGCACGAAATGGACAAGCGCCCGGTCAGCGCCGTGGCTGATCATTTCGAAGTGCGCGACGTCCACCGTGTGGACGTGCGGATGGACCGCAAGATCGATCTCGTGATGTTGCACGATCCCGGCCATTCGCTCGACGAGCGCATTCTGCGCGAGCAGTTCGGATATTGATCCATAATCAGATCGGCTTTTTGAAAGCATTCAAATTAAGCGGCTTGCTGCCATTGGCAGGCCGCGCCGGTTCTGCGGCTTTGGTCTGTGCGGCCGACGGTATTGGAGGCCCCTCGCCCGTGGTCATCGGGCGCGTCGGCTGTCCGGATGGATCGATCCCCGCAAAGGGCGTGACATTCTCCGTGCGGAACAAACCATAGAGCGGCGCACCACCCGGCTTGAAGAGAGGCGCGGCGGGAACGCCACCCGCGTCCTGCGCCAATACGATTTTCGCTGGCGGCGCATCGCGCGCGAGTTTCTGATAGAGCGCCTCAACGCTGAGAGGCTGGCCGGCCTTTGTATAGAACAGCGCCTGATTGGCCTTCGCCGCCTGCGGGAACAACGCCGCCGCCGATTGTGCGGGATTGGCCGCGAGCGCTTTGAGAAGGTCCCCGGCACCTTTCGCGCCAAGCACATGGGCTGCATAAAGATCACCAGCCTTGGGCGTGATGCCCGTATCAGCCGCCAAGGCTGCTGCATTCATCTGGGTCAAATGGCCCGCCATCACTGACGAAAAGCCGGGATCATCACGCAAGGCAAGGATGGCCTGCTTCACCCCCGCATCACTGACGCTGTGGAGGCCGTTGCGCGTCTCAATGGCGGAGGCAAGTCGTCCCTGCCCCTCGGCCGCTCCGAAACTCTTCACAAGCCCCAGCCATGTCTGCTCAATGAATTGAAACGCCCCGCGCGCGCTCGAGGTCTTGGCTTGCGCTTGCGGATCAAGCCCGCTCTCCTTCACCGCCGTGCCGAGCAGATAAGAGAAATCGGTGCCCGTGCGGATAGAAGCCGCCTTGATAGCAGGGACAAGAGCGGAAGAACCCGCCCGCGCGGTCTCAGGCGGCGTCGTGAAAAGAAACATGTGGCAATCCGGCGTTAACAATCCCGCCATCCTGCGCCTATCATGGTAAAGGGACCATGAAGGGCGGTTGACGCCCACCTGAGGGGGAAATGGGATGAACGGCACAATGGATGCGGGCGTGCGCTCACCGCGTGGCGGCTTATACTTTGAGAGCTTTGTCGTCGGTCACGTCTTCAATCATGCGCTCACGCGCACGGTGACGCAGATGGACAACATGCTCTTCTCGAACATGACGCTCAATCCGCAACCGCTCCATATTGACGCGCATTTCTGCGCCACCGAAACCGAATGGGGAAAGCCGCTCGTCAATTCCATTTTTACACTCGGTTTGATGATCGGGATTTCCGTCGCTGAGACGACAAACGGCACCACCATCGGCAATCTCGGCATGACCGATGTGCGTTTCCCGGCGCCCGTCTTCGAGGGTGACTCGATCCGCTGCACAACCGAGATCATGAACAAGCGTGAATCGAAATCGCGACCCGATGCAGGCATCGTCGAATTCAAACATCGCGCCTATAAGCAGGACGGCACGCTGGTTGCTGAATGCACACGACAGGCCTTCATGAAGAAGCGAGACGCCTAACATGCGGTCCCTGCTTTTTGTTCCTGCCGATAGCGAACGCAAATTCGAAAAGGCGCTCGGCTCAGGGGCCGACGCAATCATTCTCGACCTTGAAGATTCCGTCGCCCACGCCAATAAGGCCAAGGCGCGCGACACAGCCTGCATACTTTTGCGCGGCGCCAAAGCGCGCGGCTCCTATCCGCGTCTCTATGTGCGTGTGAACGCGCTCGACACCGGCCTCACCGATGCCGATCTCGACGCGGTGATGCGCGAAGGCCCGCATGGCATCTTCGTTCCGAAAACGGCCAATGGAACAGATGTTCAGCATATCGCAGCCAAGCTCGCCGTGCGTGAAGCCGAGAATGGCTTGAACGATGGCGCAACGGCGATCGTCGCCATTGCAACAGAAACCGCTCACGCCATTTTCGGTCTTGGCACCTATCGCGGCTCCAGCCATCGGCTTGAAGCGATCACATGGGGCGCAGAAGATTTATCCGCCGACATTGGCGCAGAAACGCCGCGCCATGCTGACGGCACCTATACGCAGCCCTTCGCCATCGTGCGCACTTTGGCGCTGATGGCCGCCCATGCTGCTGACGCCATCGCCATCGACACGATCTATCCGAATTTTCGCGACGAGACGGCACTTCGTGCCGATTGTGAAATGGCGCGCCGCGACGGATTTACAGCAAAAATGGCCATCCACCCTGATCAAGTGCCTGTCATCAACGCGATTTTCACGCCGCCTGCGCACGAAATTGAACGCGCACGCACAATCGTTGATCTCTTCGCCGCCAATCCGGAAGCAGGCGTCATCGGTCTTGACGGCGAAATGCTCGACCGCCCGCATCTCAAACGCGCAGAGCGCTTGTTGAAAAGGCTATGATTAGCCGCCCGGAGGGCGGATGATCGAGAACACCGACGACACTTCGGCATAATCCGCATAGCCGCAGCGCGCGATGGTGCGTGCTTTGGTAATGTCGAACAAGCCATCCGGCGTCACATAATCATCATCGATATAGATGCCGACCACTTCGCCAATCGCCATATAGCGATCGACAGGTTGCCGTCATGCGATTTGAGCGTGACAATATCAACGAGCTTACATTCGAGCGCAGCAGGCGAACGCTTCACGCGCGGCGCTTTCACCATCGTCGACGGCGCCATTTCGAGACCTGCATGCTCAAATTCACTCACACCGCGCGGCAAGGGCGCCGATGTCATATTCATCTCGTTACGCAAATCCCATGTCGCGAGATTGCAAACGAATTCACCGCTCTCCGCCACAAAGGCGATCGCGTCTTTCATGCCTTCCGACGAGAACATCACGAGCGGCGGCTTCGTCGAAATCGCGTTGAAGAACGAATAGGGTGAGAGATTGACGCGGCCATGACCGTCAAGCGCGCTGATCCAGCCGATCGGACGCGGCGCCACAATCGCTTTGAACGGATCATGCGGCAAAGGCCGCTCGCCCTTATAGGGTTGAAAGAACATGGGGAACCCTTCGTTGCTTAGTCGAGAATCGTCACAATATCGGCGAGAGCGGGGCGCGGACGATCGGTCTGCGCCTCCTTCGGTGTGCCGATGTGAATGAGACCGGCGATCTTCTCGCCATCTTGCAGGCCGAGCGCCGCGTGAAAGCGCGGATCAAAGGAATGCCAGCCCGTCAGCCATGACGCGCCATAGCCCATCGCGGTCGCGGCGGTGACGAGGTTCATGCAGGCCGCTCCGGCGGATAAAACCTGCTCCCATTCCGGGATCTTGGGGTGCGGCTTCGCCGTGCTAATCACCGCAATAATGCAAGGCGACGCGGTGAAACGCTCCCGTTCGCGCTGTAACGTCTCTTCATCGGCATCAGGCCGATCCTGCTTGGTGAAATCCGCCAACGCCGCGCCAAAGCGCTCGCGCGCCGCAGGGCCAATCACCACAAACCGCCACGGCGCCAACTTTCCGTGGTCCGGCACGCGGGAGGCCAAAGTGAGAAGCTGGTCGACTTCGGCCCGTGACGGGCCCGGGGGGCCCATGAATTTCGGCGGCACAGAGCGGCGGCGGGCCAGAAGGGCGAGCGTATCCGACATGGTGGGGTCCATAATGTCCTGAGATGGCAGGGCCGCCACGATTAAGACGAGTTTGCCCGCAAGGTCAAAGCCACAATCCGGGAATTGACGGGAACACCCCGGCCGGAGCATGCAGGACGCATGAGAATGTTGATGCCGCGCTTCGCTCGCCCCCTCGGGGCCGCCCTCGCCCTCGCCGCCCTCACCGGCCATGGCTTTGCGCAACGCATCCCCGCCCCCAACATCGCCCCCCCGCCCATGGCCGTGCCCGCCGTCTCGGTGACGCTGTCAGCCGGGCTTGAAGGCGATGCATCGCTCTTGCGCTCGGGCCTTGTCTGGCGCGTCTATGCCGACAATGCCGATGCCGATAAGGCCGTCTTGGTCCGCAAGACCGATGAACCCGCCCCGATCCTGACGCTCGATCCCGGCGCTTACATCGTCCATGTCACATGGGGGCTGGCAACCGGCACGCGCCGCGTCGTCGTCGGCCAAACGCCCATCAACGAAAAGATCATGCTGTCAGCCGGTGGTTTGCGCTTGGGCGCCACGCTGGGCGATATGCGCATCCCGAAAGACAAGCTCAGCTTTTCGATTTACGTCACCGCCAACAATGATCCGCAGGGCCGCGTGATTGTTGATAATGCACGCGCTGACGAAATCATCCGCCTGCCGGAAGGCAATTACCGTGTTGTCTCCACCTATGGCGACACCAATGCGAATGCCGCCGCCGATGTCCGCGTCGAAACCGGCAAAGTCATCGATGCCATCATGCGCCATCGCGCCGCGACCGTGACGTTGAAACTTGTTGCCAACCCCGGCGCTGAGGCGATTGCCAACACCACATTCTCAGTTCTCACGCCCGGCGGCGATACGATCCGCGAAGCAATTGGCGCCTTCCCGTCGATGACATTGGCCGAAGGCGATTACATCGTCATTGCGCGCAATGGCGGCCGCGTGTTCACACAGGAATTCAAAGTGAAATCCGGCGTTGATCGCGATGTTGAGGTGCTGGCGCGATGAGTTTTGAGTTTATCTGCCTCGGCACCGGTTGCCCTGTCGCCACGCCTGAGCGCATGGGACCGGCCCATCTCGTCATCGCCGATGATACCAAAATCCTGATCGATTGCGGCTCCGGCGTAACGCAGCGCCTCGTGCAAGCTGGCACGCGTGGTGCTGATCTCGATGCGCTGATCGTCACCCATTATCATTCCGACCATGTCATCGATTTCTGGCAATTGATCGTTTCAAGCTGGCATCAGGGCCGCACCAAACCATGGCGCGTGATTGCCACAGCGCCCGCCATCACGCATATGCAAAAGCAAATCGAATCCTTCGGTGATGAGATTAAGCTGCGCATTGCCCATGAACACCGCCCCTCAACCGAGGGCTTGCGCGTGATGTTTGAGGAATTGGGCGAGCACACGCTCACCTTCCCTCACCTCACCATCACACCCTTTGCGGTCGATCACCGCCCTGTGACACCCGCCTTCGGTCTTATTTTTGAATCAAGCGGCCGCAAACTTGTCTTCTCCGGCGATACGGCACCGTGTGACACGCTCAGCCACGCCGCGCGTGACGCCGATCTTCTGGTCCAAGAAGTCTTCGTCGATCGCGAAATGCAACCTATTCCCGGTGTGAGATCAGCCGACACCGTGGCGTCCGTCATGGCGTATCACACCACACCTGCGCAAGCCGCCGCACTGGCGACGGGGTCGCGCGTGCGCGCCCTGATGCTCACCCATATCGTACCACCTGCCGCCGATCGCAGCGCCTTGCTACGCGAAATTCGCGTGGGCTATGCAGGCCCTGCCATCATCGGCGAAGACCTCATGCGGTTTGATGTGGTCAACCGCATGATCCGTGCTGGCCAGACAATATTGGCACTCTGACGCGCGGCAACCGCGCCTCATCCATTCATATAACGAAAGCCGACATCGCCCACCGTGCCCAAGCTGCCATCCGTGCGGGTGAAATGGGAGCGGCCGTAAATCAGCACATCACCCTGAACAGAGACTTGCTGATCGCTTATGAGCGAGATCGATGTGATCCCCGCCTGCGCAAGAGAAACAAATTCTCCTGCTTGCGAGACGCCATCGCCATTCGTATCGCGCCATACGCCGAACTGATGCCATAGCTGGTCATGCGCATCGAACACATGGTCTTCATTGCTATCGAACGCTGTTAAACCTTCAAGATCGGTTTTTGCGCCCTCTTTATAACCAACGAAACTGATTTCATCGGTTCGGGTGATCACGCCATCATGATCAACATCATAAGCGAGCAAGGCCGTGCCACCCTTCACCCAGGCCATACGATCACGCTGGCCATCATGATTGGCATCAAACAGAGGCGCAGACGAGAGCTGTGAGAAAGTGAGACCGTCGCCTGTGAGGTCAAGCGCGATGGGACATGTTAGCGAAACCTCACGCGGATCTTTAGCCGGAACCGGAATGCCATAGAGCCGCTGAACAATAACCCGTGTCCGGTCCTCCAAATACGACTCAGGATTTCCCCACCATGCATAAATGTAACCGGCCCTGTCAACAAAACCGGTTAATTTGTCACGTCCAGGCCCCAACTTTCTCTCAGTCTCTGGAATAGCCACATCACTGTTTCCAGCACCTCCTTCCATCAGCACAAACAAAAGCATGTCCATGTATTTCTTATTAAAATCATCAAGCTTCTGTTTTAGTGAATTGGTTGTATCATCAAAAGCCGTCTTCAAGACACCCATCGGACCATCAAATTGCCCAATGCCGGCAGTACCGACGTTTTTAGCCCGCAGAGCATCCGTAACGATTCCCCCCACCGTATTTGTTGCGAGGACAGCGCTAAATGCCACCGAATCCGCATTGACGTTCTTATCAAGAAATGTGGAAAAGTTGAGTGCTTTGCCATTATTTGCTTTCAATAATTCACCAATCCCATCCCATGCCGCTCGAAAATTTTTAACAAAAAAACCGACACTTCCAATCAGGGCAATACCGCCAAAGACCGCTTCGACAATACTTAATATTTTCTCAGTATCACGGTTTTTTGCGTCACCATAATTTTGTCGGATCTCATTAAATGTGTTCGATACATTATTCACAAAATCATCTAATTTATTTTCATAAAGAGACCACAGTTTAGAGATGGAGGATGGCGCAGAAGAGCTGACCCAATCCCGATCTCTCGTATTGCTGGCATCAGCAGTCCCTAACAATGTAGCAAATTCAATGCGTACATTCATCGCTTTTGTAAGAGAAATTTTCAATGCGTTGTTTACTGCGTTCAGATATGTCAACGCATTGTCCAATACAGTATCTCGATAAAGACCCGCTACATAGGCGATAGGACTAAGATCTGAATAGGCCAAGCTTAAATTAGTTCGCGCATTCGCCATCTTCTCTGTACGGTGTGTACCAGCAGCATTTTCAAGACTAACCAGATATTGCCGAATGGTTTGCGCGCGATTTTCAGTAAAAATATATCGCAATTCCGGCGCCACAAGAGAGGGATAATTTTTGATTTGTGCATTCAAAAGTGGAGTATTTGCATCCGTTCGCCATTGATTCATTTCTGTTCGAAGGCGTCTTACATCACGTACATTTCCCGATTTCACCAAATCTGGCAAGGGTCCAAACCGGCGATATAGACTATCCCTTACGGTGAATCTGGTTGCGCCATTTCCATTTGAACCTAAGGCATAAACCCAACCCGTTTGAACATGCGAAAATGTCTTATTGTCAACTGTAACAGCTTTGATGCTGAGAAATTTAACATCCAAGATTGCATTGTATTGAAAATCTAACCAAAAAAGCCCATTTCCTAAATGTCTTATTATTACATTTTTTGTTTCAGATTTAAATGACCAATCAAATAAAGAAAATGCGTTTCCGCCAAAATTAATCTTGAAAAAATGACTCATCGAAAGATGAAATAAACTCACACGATCTTTAAATGTAACATTTATTGAACCTCTCGTTGCCACGCCTTCGGCCATATCCCAACCGAAATACGAAGCAGACTTCACCTCTAAGAGACGGCGGTTATCAATCGAAAGTGCAAGCCTTTTTGTACCAACGATGAGAGTGACGCCTTCTTTTTTTTCGCTGATATAATCGAAATTGGTGTCAATAAATACTTTGAATCCTGTCACATTGGCGGGAACAATAAATCTTTTATAATCATTATTCCACTTAACGCCGTTGGTAAAACGCCATTGCGCAGGGTTTTCTATGTCCCTTGTATTGCCTGTAAC
>VERN01000123.1 GCA_018882635.1 Beijerinckiaceae bacterium
AATCCGGGCGATGTGATCGTCGCTGATGATGATGGCGTTGTGATTGTGCCACGGGAAGAGGTGACGCGGATTGCTGCCGCAGGCCGGGCACGCGAGGCGAATGAGACAGAGAAACGCCAACGCTTGGCCGCAGGCGAGCTTGGCCTCGATATGTATAAAATGCGTGAGGGTTTGGCCAAGGCCGGTCTCGTTTATCGTGACGAAGATTGAAACCATAAAGAAGCGCCACAAACCGGCGCATCATTCTCGGGAGGATTAAGGCAATGAATGTTCGCAGACAGGTTTTAAAAAGTGCGCTTGGCCTGACATTGGCAGCCACGCTGGGCAGCGCGGCTCTCGCACAAGACACCGCCAAGGTTGGCCTCATCCTACCGATGACGGGTCCCTTCGCATCAACCGGCAAGCAGATCGATGCGGCCGTCAAACTCTTCCTCGCGCAAAATGGCAACACATTCGGCGGCAAGAAGATCGAGATCATCCTCAAGGATGACACCAGCAACGCAGACGTCACCCGTCGCCTCGCGCAAGAGCTAGTTGTTAATGACAAGGTCGCCTTTCTTGCGGGCTTCGGCCTAACACCCCTTGCACTTGCCGCGGCCCAAGTCGCGACACAGGCCAAGGTTCCAGAAATTGTGATGGCAGCTGCTACAGCAACAATCACTGAAGCCTCACCCTATATCGTCCGCACATCTTTCACGCTGCCGCAGGCATCTGAACCCATGGCGGACTGGGCGCTGAAGAACAATATCAAGCGCGTTTTCACCGTCGTAACCGATTATGGCCCCGGCATTGATGCCGAAACCTCTTTCGCCAATAAATTCAAGGCAGGCGGCGGCACTGTCGAAAGCGTGCGCGTGCCATTGCGCAATCCGGATTTCGCGCCTTTCTTGCAGCGCGTTGCCGATTCAAAGCCTGATGCTCTTTTTGTCTTCGTCCCATCAGGCATCGGCGCTCAGTTCATGAAACAATATGTCGAGCGCGGGCTCGATAAGGCTGGTATCAAGCTGATCGGCCCCGGTGACGTCGTTGACGATGATTTGCTCGAAGCGATTGGTGATGTGGCTCTGGGTTCGATTACAACGCATCATTATTCAGCTGCTCACGACTCCGCAGCCAATAAAGCTTTCGTCGCGGCCTTCAAGGCAGCCAATAATGGCTTGCGCCCGAACTTCATGGCGATCGGTGGCTATGACGGTATGCGCGTGATTGCTGAAGCCCTCAAAAAGACCAATGGCAATACTGATGGCGATGCGCTGATCGCGGCGATGAAAGGCATGTCCTTCGAAAGCCCACGCGGACCGATCCTGATCGATCCTGAGACACGCGACATCGTTCAAAACATCTATGTCCGCAAAACGGAGAAGCTGAACGGCGAACTCTTTAATGTCGAATTCGCCACCATTCCGATGGTGAAGGATCCCGTTAAAGCGGCCAAGAAATAATCGTGCGCTGCACGCGAGACATCTGACCATGCTTACGATCCTTTTTGATGGCATCGCCTATGGCATGGTGCTGTTTGTTCTCGCGTGCGGCCTCTCCGTCACGATGGGGTTGATGAACTTCGTCAATCTTGCGCATGGCGCCTTCGCTATGCTTGGCGGTTATATCGCCGTTCTTCTCATGCAAAAGGCGGGAGCGCCTTTTCTCCTGACATTGCCCGCTGCTTTCATGGGCGGCGCCATTGTCGGCCTCGTTCTCGAACGCCTTCTCTATCGTCCCATGTATGGCAAGACACATCTTGATCAGGTGATGTTCACGATTGGCATCGTCTTTATGGCCGTTGCCGGCGCTGATTATCTGATGGGTTCAAGCCAGCAAATCATCCGTCTGCCCTCTTGGCTTCAAGGCCGTTTCGAAATCGCCGGTATCGGGATTGGCCGCTATCGTCTGTTCGTTCTGTGTGTCTGTGGTCTGCTCGCCTTCAGCCTGCAATGGGGCTTTACCAAAACCCGTTTCGGAAGCCGCCTGCGGGCATCGGTTGATGACGCGCGCGTGGCCCGCGGCCTTGGTATTCCCGTCAACCGCCTCTTTGCTCTCACGTTTGCGATCGGCTCTGGCCTCGCCGGTCTGGGCGGCGCACTTGGCATTGAATTAATGGGTCTTGATCCGAGCTTCCCGCTCAAATTCATGATCTATTTTCTTGTGGTCGTCACGGTTGGCGGAACCTCTACGATTACAGGGCCTTTCTTTGCCGCGATGTTGCTCGGCGTCGCTGATGTCGCGGGCAAATATTATGTGCCAGAAATCGGCGCTTTCATTATCTATGTCTTGATGGTGGTGCTGCTCATCGCACGCCCTGAAGGCCTCTTTGCGAGGGCCCGCTCATGACAACACTTCATGATCGCGTTCGCTCATCGCTCTATGGCGCACGCCGTTGGCATCCTGTCGAATTTATATTCTGGGCCTTAGCGCTTGCATCTTTTTGGCTGTTTCCGCGTCACCTTTTATTGATGAACGAAATCGCCATTCTCGCTTTATTCGCCCTCTCGCTGGATTTGATACTGGGCTATGCCGGGATTGTTTCGCTGGGGCATGCCGCTTTTCTTGGCTTAGGCGCCTATGCCGCTGGCTTATTAGCGAAGCATGGGATCGGCGATCCGCTGATCGGTCTTCTTTTTGCGATGATCGTTTCAGCCGTCGCGGGCTTGCTCGCGAGCCCGCTCGTCGTCAAAGGTAATGATCTGACGCGGCTTATGGTGACCCTCGGCGTTGCGCTCATCTTGCACGAAGTTGCCAATTCCTGGGCCTCCCTCACCGGCGGTGCAGACGGCTTACAAGGCATCACAATCACACCAGTGCTGGGCCTATTTCAATTCGACCTGTTCGGAAAGACAGCCTATCTCTACTCTCTGTCAGTTGTGTTTGTTCTTTTTCTCGTTGCGCGCCGTTTGGTTCACTCGCCCTTCGGCCTTTCATTACGCGCCATCCGTGACAATGTTCTGCGGGCCTCCGCTTCCGGCGTACCACCCTCTCGCCGTCTTGCAGCGATTTATACCATCGCGGCCGCCTATGCCGGCGCAGCGGGCGCTCTCATGGCACAGACCACACAATTTGTTTCGCTCGACGTGCTCGATTTCCATCGGTCAGCCGATGTCATGCTGGTGCTGATTATTGGCGGCCCCGGCTATCTTTATGGCGGCATGATTGGGGCTGTTGTTTTCAAATTTCTGCAAGACACAATCGCCGCTTTCACACCGCAATATTGGATGTTCTGGATCGGTCTCTTCCTTGTTCTGTTTGTCCTCAAAGGGCGTAGTCTTGTTCATGGCGGAATTGCAAGTCTCTTGAAACATTTTCCTGGATTGCGCATGAGGAAAACCCCATGAGCATCGTTTTGGAAGCACGCGATCTCGTGAAACAATTCGGCGGCATCACAGCCACCGACCATGTTAATTTCACGCTGGAGAAAGGCGCACGCCACGCACTGATCGGGCCTAACGGCGCGGGCAAAACAACATTCGTCAATCTATTGACGGGCGTGCTGCAACCCACAGCAGGGTCCGTTGTCCTCAATGGGGAAGACATCTCGCACCTCAGCCGTGAGGCACGGGTGAAGCGGGGAATGGCACGCACATTCCAAATCAACCAGCTTTTCGCCTCTATGACGCCGCTAGAAATGATCGCATTGGTCACATCAGAACGCCTAGGTTATGGCACGCGGCCGTTCAATGCGCTTGATCATGATCCGCTCGTTCTGGATGGAACGGCCGATATCATCGCGCGTTTCCGCCTTGACGATATTATGGACGCGCCAATTGCATCCCTTCCCTATGGCAAACAGCGTCAGGTCGAAATCGCGTCGACCTTTGCTGCACATCCGAATGTTTTGCTGCTCGATGAGCCAGCCGCAGGCGTACCAGAAGCCGAGCGCCGTGAATTGCTCGATATTGTCGCCGCATTACCACCCGATGTATCAGTCGTTCTGATCGAGCATGATATGGATATCGTGTTTCGCTTTGCCACGCGGATCACTGTGCTCGTCAATGGTCGCGTTCTGGCAGAAGGTGATCCGGCGACCATCGCGCGCGATCCGCGCGTGAAGGAAGCCTATTTAGGCGAGGAGGCCAGCCATGCATGATTTGCTGCGCCTTAATCAGCTTTCAGCGGGCTATGGCGAAGCCATCGTCCTGTTTGATATCAGCCTGTCTCTCAAACAAGGCCGAGCTTTGGCGCTTCTGGGTCGCAATGGGGTTGGCAAAACAACTCTCGTTAACACGATTATCGGGGTCACGCGCCAACGCACGGGCACAATCCATTTTGCTGGACAAGATCTCACACGCGTCATTCCTGAAACACGTGCACAAGCCGGAATCGGCTGGGTGCCGCAAGAACGGAACATCTTTAAATCGCTCACCGTCGTTGAAAATCTCACGGCTGTAGCGCGACCCGGTCCATGGACGGTGACCCGCGTGTTCGACATGTTTCCACGCTTGGCCGAACGCAAGAACAATTTAGGCAATCAATTGTCGGGCGGTGAACAGCAAATGCTGGCGATTGGCCGCGCTTTAATGCTGAATCCCAAGCTGCTCTTGCTTGATGAACCAACCGAAGGGCTTGCCCCGATCATCGTGGAAGAATTATTGCGCGCATTACAGCGCCTTTTCCGCGAAGAGGGACTATCCGCCATTGTGATTGAGCAACATGCCCGGAAAATTCTCGAGATGACCGATGATGCGATCGTGCTCGAGCGTGGCCGCATTGTCATGGCTGAAACAAGCGCATCTCTTCTCGCCCATCCTGAAAAATTGGAACATCATCTCGGCCTTTCGACCGCAGGCTGATGAAGGAGCACCATCATGTCGCAAAGAACGAGACCACCTTTCCGGGCTGATATGGTTGGTAGCCTCCTGCGGACACAACGGGTCAAGGACGCGCGCGAAGCGCAAGCCGCAGGCACTCTTGATGCCGCAACCTTGACTCGTATCGAAGATGAAGAGATTGCGAGCCTCGTGAAAAAGCAGGAGGCGGTTGGCTTACAAGCCGTCACAGATGGCGAGTTTCGTCGCGCTTTCTGGCATTTCGATTTTCTCGAAAATCTTACCGGCGTACGTGGAATTGAGACGGAGGGCATCGCCTTCAAAGGTGTTGCCACCAAAGGTCATGGCGTGCGTGTGGTCGGCAAGATCGATTTTCCAGACAACCATCCCCATCTGGCCCATTTCAAATATCTAAAATCGGTGACCAACCGCGTTCCAAAAATGACCATCCCATCGCCGTCGATGCTGCATTACCGCGGTGGCCGCAAAGCGGTCGATCCGTCAGCCTATCTTCACATGGACGATTATTACGCTGACCTTGGGAAAGCCTATGCGAAGGCGGTGAAAGCCTTTTACGATGCGGGATGTCGCTATTTACAACTTGATGATACCAGCCTCTCCTATTTCTGCGATCCTGAGCAACGGCAAATGTTGAAGGACCGCGGCGATGATCCTGATCGTCTGATTACTATCTATCGCGATATGATCAATACCGCGACCGCGGCCAAACCCGATGACATGACAATCACGACGCATACTTGCCGTGGTAATTTCAAATCCACCTTTATTGCATCTGGCGGTTATGAACCGGTCGCCGAGATGGTTTTCAACCAAATCAATGTCGATGGCTATTTCATGGAATGGGACGATGAGCGATCTGGCGGCTTTGAACCTCTTCGCTTTCTGCCCAAGAACAAGCATGTCGTTTTAGGTCTTGTGACGACCAAGCTCGGCACCGTCGAGACAAAGGACGACCTTAAGCGCCGGATTGAGCAGGCATCGCGCTTTGCGCCGCTTGATCAATTATGCCTATCACCACAATGTGGCTTTGCGTCGACTGAAGAGGGCAATGTTCTAGCCGAAGACGAACAATGGGCGAAGCTGGCCCTAATCGTGGAAACAGCGAAAGAGGTCTGGGGATGAAGCCAGAACCTTGCTTTGATATCGCCCATCTCGGCCATGTCGAACTCTACAGCAACAAGCCAGAGCAAAGTCTTGATTTTTTCGTCAATATCCTAGGTCTGACAGAAAGCGGCCGCGAGGGCGATTCCGTTTATCTCCGCGCATGGGATGATTATGAGTTTCATACACTCAAATTGACAGCATCAAACAATACAGGCGTAGGCCATATTGGCTATCGCGCCACAAGCGAGCAGGGTCTCTTGCGTCGCGTTGCAGCGATTGAAGCAAACGGGTGCGGGATTGGTTGGACAGAAGGTGATCTGGGTCACGGACGTGCCTATCGATTTCGCGATCCTGATGATCACATTTTTGAAATCTATTTTGATACGCGTAAATATATCGCTCCACCTGCCGAAAAACCGGCTCTAAAAAATCAGGCACAACGCAACCACAGTCGTGGCTGTGCAGTGCGTCGCATTGATCACCTCAATCTGCTCGCGCAAGATGTTTCCGCCATCCGCGATTTCATTCCAATGGCGCTGGGTAGCCGCATCACCGAACAAATCATTCTTGATAATGGCGTGCTCGCCGGTTGTTGGTTCACCGTGAACAACAAGAGTTATGATATTGCCTATACGCGCGATTTCACGCCGTCACGCGGTCGCTTTCATCATGTCACTTATGCTGTCGATCAGCGCGAACATATTCTTGAGGCTGCGGACATTTTTCTAGAAAACGGCGTCTATATTGAAACCGGCCCTCATAAACATGCCGTTCAGCAGACCTTTTTTCTCTATGTCTATGAGCCCGCAGGCAATCGTATTGAAATTGCGAATGCTGGCGCGCGCCTGATCATTGACCCAGACTGGGAAACGGTCACATGGACCGAAACAGAGAGAAAAAAGGGTCAGGCTTGGGGGCTCAAGACAATTGAGAGCTTCCACACGCATGGTACGCCACCAGCTTAAGCGAGCGAGTGCATTGACGCTTTGCCAATGCAAAAGCCCGGCGCGAAGCAGGGGATACGCTTTTGGTAGCGGAGCCGTAACGACCTCGAGCAGCTCATCGGTTGAGGCTTCAAACAGATCAACCACGAAGCAATATGTAACCCGGCACCAATTCTCTACTATTCATCCCGCAGGATTGCGTAAGTCCTTTTGTTGAGAAGCAACGAGATGATTTGCGATCGCCTTCGACGATGGCACACAGGTTAATCGCGCCACCCCTTACCAGAGGCAGTTCGCTACGAATTAGCCCATCTGCTGAATGAGATCATGCCTCTCGCAAAGATCCGTCATGGCCTATTGCTTATTGTGCAATAGAATAAGGGTGTTTTGACGATCCAGACCTCTTACTCGATGAGCCGCTTTCTAATCTCGATGCAAAATTGCATCATGAAATGAAGACTGAAATTCGGCATTTACAAAAAACATTAGCACTCACGACAATCTTTGTAACCCATGATCGGGATGAGACGCTGTCGGTCTCAGATCGACTTGTCGTCATGAGCGCCGGCCGTGTCGAACAGATTGGGACACCGCGGGATGTCTTTGAACGACCAGCATCGGCTTTTGTCGCGGATTTCATGGGCTTTTCTAATCTCGTGCCGATCAAAGTTGATGGCCAAGGCCGCGGCGTTTTGGAAAACGGAATGCCGATTGCGGTCAATCCACAAGCCTCCGTTCGCGGCAATGGGCTGCTCGCGCTACGGGCAGAGCACATCACCCTGTCAGATCAGCCGAGTAACCCTGAAGGCAACACGACACCTGTCACAATCGAGTCACTTGTCTACCGTGGCTCCTTCGTTGATTAAACGGTTCGGATCGATGAGCAGACCAAATTGATGGTGCGCGGTGATGCGACGGCCCCTCATAAACCAGGCGATAGCACATTTGTGATGTGGCAGCCGCAGGCAGGTGTCCTGATTCCAGCCCTTGGCCATTAGCATCCAGAACCGTTGCTTTCACGGCGGCTCTGGTTCATTTTGGCGCCATGCGTGCGTCTGTGCCAACCAAGCCAAAGCCCATTGCCCGGCTACGAGTTGGGTTTGTTTTAGCGCGCCATTTCACGCTGACAGCGTTTGCAAACTTTATCGATACGCTGCGTTTGGCGGCTGACGACGGCGATCGCTCACGACAGGTGCATTGCCAATGGACAGTCATGTCATCAACGCGCAGCCCGATTGTATCGAGCTCGGGTATCGCGATCACACCTGAATCCGATTTTATTGATCCGGCACAGTTTCATTACATCGTCGTTGTTGGCGGTTTGCTTCATCGTGGCGAACCAATCGATCAAGCGACAGAAGCCTATCTTCGCCGCGCCGCGGAGGCGGGAACAGTCTTAATTGGCGTTTGCACGGGCTCATTCATTTTGACCCGGCTCGGCGTCCTCAAAGGGCGCAAAGTGTGCGTCTCTTGGTATCACCGCAACGACTATGTCGACGAATTTGGCGGCACCCCGGTCGCAGATCGGCTTTATGTCATTGATGGTGACAGGATCACATGTTCCGGCGGCGCAGGCGTGGTCGATCTCGCGGCTGCCCTTGTTGAAAAGCATGTTGGCGCTCAGGCAGCACAAAAGAGCCTCAACGTCTTGCTGCTGGATCAGCAACGGGCCGCCGATTCAGCCCAACCCATACCCAATGTCGGCCCCCCCGCCTCGGACCCGCGCGTGCGCCGCGCCATCCTCGCGATGGAACAGGCCATGGCCGATCCGGTGACGATCCCGACCC
>VERN01000124.1 GCA_018882635.1 Beijerinckiaceae bacterium
CGCGTAGCTTTGAGCGCGTTAGCGTCCGCGTAATCTGGCATCTTTAACCAATAGAGCCCGCGCACATAATCACGCCACCCGATAATCTGCCTGATAAACCCCTCGGCAGCATTGAGCGGTACTTTGCCCTTCCGCGCCAGTTGATCCACGCGCGCGCAAACATCACGCGCCGTCAGTAATCCAACGTTCAGATAGGGCGAAATCAACGAATGATAGAGAAAAGGCGCCCCTTCCTGCATCGCGTCTTGGTAATCACCGAAGGATGTGATGCCCTGCTTGATAAAATCCTCAAAGGCCGCCAGCGCATCCGCCCGCGTAACGCCCCACCCAAAGGATTCAAGATCACCATAATGATCCGGAAACCGCTTTTTGACGAAAACCATCACCTCGCGCGTAATCGTATCGGGTGAAAATCTTTTTCTCTGCGGCGGTTTATGGTTTTTGGGTAAGGCTTTCCGATTTTCCGCGTCAAAATTCCATGCGCCGCCCATCGGCTCGTCTGCTTCCATAAGGAAGCCAGTCTTCTTGCGCATATCGCGATAGAAATATTCCATGCGTAATTGCTTGCGCCCGTCAGCCCAGCGCGCAAATTCATCAAGCGAGGCGATGAACCGATCATCTTCGCGAATGGACAGCGGGACGGGTAAGGTCTCACGCCAGTCTTGCATCATCTGCAAAACGCGCCATTCGCCCGGCTCAGTCATAACAACGGATGCAGGTTTGTGGCGTTTGATCGCGCGGTTGAGCTCACCGCCAAACGAACCGGTATTGCTGCGATCATCGAGCTTCACATAATCGACCTTCACGCCCTCGGCACGCAAAGCATCGGCAAAGTGCCGCATTGCAGAGAGAATAAAGACGATTTTTTGCGGATGATGCGGAACATACCGCGTTTCATCAGCAACCTCGACCATCAGAACAATATCGCTCTTCTTGTCGAGATCGCGCAACGCCGAGACGTCGCGGGTCAGCTGGTCACCCAGGATGAAACGGAGCGTGCCCACGCTTAGCCCTTGGTCCGCAACGTTGAACGCCCACCATCAATCCCAATGATCTGCCCGGTGATCCACCCTGCGTCAGGGGATAACAACAACGCACCGAGCGGCGCAATATCATCGGCCTCGCCAAGACGTTGCAGAGCATGCATCTGGGCGATGGCATTCGCCATGGTTTCATTCGCCGTCAACGCTTTAGCGAGATCCGTTTTCGTGAGCGACGGCGCAATGCAATTGACGCGCACCTTCGGCGAAAGTTCAGCCGCCAGCGCCAGCGTCAATCCTTCGATTGCACCCTTCGCCATCGCAACCGAGGCATGGGCGGTGAAACCCTGCGCGACAGCAACCGTCGAAAACAACAAGACTGAGGCGCTGTCCTGCTTTTTGAAAACGGGCAAAGCCGCTTGCACGGCGCGCACCGCACCAAGCGCGTTGACACGGAAATCCTGCTCGAAATCGGCATCACTTAAACGCGCCACTGGCTTGAGATTAATTGTGCCAACTGCATAAGCAAGCCCGCTCAGCCCTTCGCCAGCATCCGCAACCGCTTTCTGGATCGCCGCAGGATCATTGACATCGCACACCGTCCAAGACGCACCAATCTCTGACGCAAGCGCTTTAAGATTGGCCTCGTTCCGTGCCACCAGATGAACCGACCGGCCTTGCGCTCTCAACCGCCGGGCCAAAGCCGCGCCAATGCCGCCCGTTCCGCCAAAAATCAACACTGTCATGGACATTTCCTACCTGCGCACCAGATTGTGGGGAGAATACGCACACCCGCACCGCCCGGATTGCCTGACCATGCCGAAGATGCGCAAGAAAGCCGATCTGCCTCAGAAAACCTGTGCCAGCTGCGGCCTGCCTTTCACATGGCGGAAGAAATGGGAAAAGGTCTGGGATGAGGTCCGCTATTGCTCGGACCGATGCCGCGCGGCGAAGGCGAAGAATTGAGACGCAACTTAGGCCCCAGCACCTCACATCACGGGCCTCAGCCTTATTTTCGAATGAAATCAGCCCAATCCTGCGGCGTGTCGATATCGAGAGATGCCGCCGCCGAGGAGACCGGCATCTCGACCACGCAATCGCGATGGGCCTCGAGAATTTTCCTCGCCCCCTGATCACCCGAAAGGCGCTCCACCTCGGCGAACAAAGCTGCCGCAAGGATGCACGGATTGCCCCACTCACCCTCATGAACGGGCACTGCGGCGAGCGCTTTGGGTTCCGTCTCAAAGGCCGCATAGAGCCGGTCAAGCAGTGATGTGTCGAGATCCGGCATATCAGCGAGGATCACAGCCGCACCATCGATATTGACAGGCAAAGCCGCGATACCGCAGCGGAGCGATGTCGAAAGTCCGTGCGCAAAATTCAGATTAACAGCGAAATTGACATCAAGACCCGCGAGCTCTGCACGCACCGCCTCGGCCTCATGCCCAAGCACGACGATGACGGGTTTCAATCGCGACGCAATCGCCATTTTCACCGCATGGCGCACAAGACTGTCATGACCATCGCGCAGCAAGAGTTTGTTTTGCGAACCCATGCGCGTCGACCGGCCAGCGGCGAGAACGATGGCAGCAACGCTCACGGCTCGCCTCCTGCACGCGGATGTCCACGCTGTACGATTTCCATGAGAAGGCCGCCCACACCCAATCGCCTAATATCCTGTGCTGATACTTCGATATCGGCGAGCAAGCGGTCGAGCACCCAATCAAATCCATTTTCTGCTGGCGAGCGCGCGCAACCCGGTGCGCCAATCACATGAATTGAATTGAGCGAACCAATGAGCAGAAGATTACCGGGGTCAACGGGCATGCCAAATTGCGTGATGCTGCCGCCTTCCGCTTCAAGGGCTGCGGGTATCACATCGCGCCGATCCGTGATGGCTGACGCGCCGAACACAATGATCAGATCCGGCTTCAGCTGCGCTACGTCTCGCAACGCGCGTTGCAATGCCGCCTCATGATGATCGCATGACACATCCGCAATAATTTGCGCCTGCGCCTTGGCGAGACGCTTCGCAAGCACGCTTACGGTTTTTGTAACGATCGATGGCTTCAAGCCCGGCAACAGCGTTGAAATCACGGCAACCGATTTGGCCTTGAACGGCGCCACCCGTAAGGCTGCACCACCTGCCTCCGCAATCGCATGCGCCAACAGGCTTTCCGGCACAGCGAAGGGAATAACCTTCACCGTGCCAACCATCTCACCTGCTTCAACAGGTTTGAGATGCGAGAGCGTGGCAAAGGTCAATGATTCATCGATAGAATTGAAGCGATCAATCCGCGCTGAATCCGCGATTAAAATTCCCGCTTGTTCCGCAAAAAGGTTGACGCGCCCGGTTGAAGGGGGCTCACAGCGTAAATGGTCGCCCGCGAGTGTCGCAGCCGCGCGTGCCGCGGCCACATCCTCGCCAATATCACCATCCTCAAGCCGCGCTCCAATGATCGAAACGACACCGGCATGAGCTAAAGCCGCGCAATCCATCGCTGACAGAATGCGCCCTTTTTTCATGACGAGCTCACCCTGCCGCACCGCATGCGCCAGGATTGCCCCTTCAGCTTTATTGACCGGGATCGATCCAAAAAACATTAAGCCTTGCTTCCATCAGGCTTCAGCCGCAACGCCGCAGTGATTTGGCCAAGAACAGACAAGGCGATTTCCGCGGGCGAGACCGCACCAATGTTAAGGCCCACTGGCGCATGGATACGCGCAATCGCTTCAGCTGAAAAACCCGCCGCTTGCAGACGCTCAACCCGCTTGCCATGCGTTTTCCGCGAACCTAACGCACCGATATAGAAGTTCTCGGAATGCAAGGCGAGATGAAGAGCCGGATCATCAATTTTCGGATCATGCGTTAGCAGAACAACCGCGGTGTAACGATCGATCCCCAGCGTCGGGATCACCTTGTCGGGCCATTCCGCATAAAGCGGCACCCCGGGAAAGCGCTCCGGCGTGGCAAACGCAGTCCGCGGATCAACGATGATGACATCATGGCCCAACACCCGCGCCAACGGCACCAAGGCTTGCGAAATATGGACGGCCCCAACACACAGGATCCGTAAAGGCGGCGTCTGCACGCTGATGAAATAGCGCTGATCTCCATCTTCAATCAGCGCGCTCTTGCCCATCCGCAAAGCCGCATCAAGATGGGTCGCCAATGGATCGGATGATACGCTGGCCACATCGACAAGGCGCTCATCACCTGACGAAAGATCCGTCACAAGCAGAGCTGGACGCCGCGCGCGCCGCGCTTCATTCAGCGCTGAAAGCGTTTCCAGTTTCACGCTGCGACCTTTTCAACAAAAACCGAAATGCGGCCGCCGCATGACAAACCAACCTGCCACGCAGTTTCATCAGCCACGCCAAAGGAAACAAGTTTAGGCGCGCCTGCCGCGATAACATCAAGCGCCTCGGTTACAACGGCACCCTCAACGCAGCCGCCTGACACGGAGCCGAGGAAATTCCCGTCCCCATCAATCACAAGCCGCGAACCCACAGGGCGCGGGGCGGATCCCCATGTCTCGACAACCGTCGCAATCGCGACCTCGCGCCCAGCGCGACGCCATTCCTCAGCGGCTGCCAGAATGTCTTCGTCATTGGCCTGCATCGGATCTCTCCTTTGCCCTCAATTTAGGGACTTGCCTTTGCTCTTCAACTGACACGCCGGAGCCATTGTTTGGGATCGGTGGCCGCCGAAGGCTTTGCCGACAAAGCCTCCACCAGCACTTTCATGGCATGAAGATTGTGGATCGGTCGAAACTCATCAACGTGAGGCAGCATAGCGCGGATGCCTTCCGCCTTCGCCTCAAACCCATCCCAGCGCAGCAAGGGATTGAGCCAGATAAGCTTCCGGCAGGAGCGATGGAGCCGGTCCATTTCACGGCCCAACGCCTCAACGCCATCACGTTCAAGCCCGTCGGTAAAAAGCAGCACAATCGCGCCTTGGGTCAGAACCCGCCGCGACCAATCAACATTGAACCGATGCAGCGAGGTTGAGATGCGCGTTCCACCCGCCCAATCCTTAACCTCCTCGGAGCAGCGCGCCAACGCCTCATCCGGATCACGGCGGCGCAAGGCGCGAGTCACATTGGTGAGCCGCGTGCCGAACAAAAACGTCTCAACATGGCGGCGCTTATCCGTCAGCGCGTGAAGAAAATGCAAGAAGGTGCGCGTATATTCCGCCATGGAACCAGAAATGTCGCAGATCGCGACGACGGGCGGATGCACGAGGCCGCGCTCACGCCGCTCAAGAACCATGGCCTGACCACCGGAACGCAAAGCAGCGCGCAAACTGCGCCGGGCATCGATGCGCCGTCCACGCGGATCGGGCTTAAAGCGCCGCGTCTCAACCCAATCATCCGGCATCTGCATCTGGTCAATGAGGCGGCGCGCGCTGCGCACCTCATCGGCCGTCATTTGCGCAAAATCTTTCCGCTGTAAAATCTCGCGCTCTGACATCGTCAGCCGCGCATTGAACTCGATCTGCTCTTCCTTGATCTCTTCTTGGCGCGATTGTTTCAACAGCGCCTGTGCAGCGCGCAAGGCACCGGCATCAGGTTTCTTATCTTCAGGCGGCGCACCCGGGGAACGCGGCGAGAGCGACGCAATGATCTTTTCAATCAAAGCCCGCCGTTTCCAGAAGAGGCCAAAGGCCTGTTCAAACACCGCCGAATGCTCGTGCTTTTTGACGAACACCGCATGGAGCGTCCAGAAAAAATCCTGCTTGGTGCCAATGCGTGCCGCTTCCACAGCCTCAACAGCATCGAGCACCGCGCCCGGTCCAATCGGCAAGCCGGCCTCGCGCAAGGCGCGTGCAAAGAACGTGATGTTCTCGGCCAGCCGACCCGCCATGATCAGCGTACCTCGAAGGTGAAAACCTTCTGCGCAATCTGCCAACGCCCATCAATCTTCAACAGCGAGAGAAGATCGGTGAAATATTTGGGCGGCAGTGCGCATTTTAATTTCACCAGCGCTGTCCGATCATCGAGAATATCAACCGACAACACCTCATCATGACGGCTCATCCCTGAATCCTTGGGCTTCGGGCGTGAATTGACCGCCTTGAACCAATCATCGCGTGGCACGATCACGAGCTTTCCCTCGTTCACATGCGTCAACGCACTTGTGGGATGGAAAGCGCGACCCAGCTTATTCGTATCGCCCTCATAAAGGCCGTCGAGATAATCCTTGATCACGGCGTCAATCGCAGCACGGTCGTTCATGATCACATCAACCTTTCAACGATTCAATTTTTGCTTTGAGATCGGAGGATTGCATCTTCTGAATGTCGTCTTGATATTTTAACAATACACCCAGCGTATCTGTAACGAGTTCAGGGTCGAGCGCGACGGCATCGAGCTCGACCAAGGCCTGCGCCCAATCCAATGTTTCCGCTACGCCCGGCGCCTTGAACAGATCTTCCTTGCGGATGGCTTGCACAAACGCAACGATCTCTTGCGAGAGTTTTTCTGGTGCATCGGGCGCGCGACTTTTGAGAATTTTCAATTCGCGTTCGGCATCGGGATAACCAACCCAATGATAAAGGCAACGGCGCTTCAATGCATCATGGATTTCACGCGTGCGATTGGATGTGACAATCACAATCGGCGCATGATCGGCCTTGATGGTACCAAGCTCAGGCACAGTAACTTGGAAATCCGACAAGACTTCGAGAAGAAACGCTTCAAACGCTTCATCCGTCCGATCAAGCTCATCGATGAGCAGGATCGGCGCACCATTCACATGCGGCTCAAGCGCCTGCAACAAAGGCCGTTTGATGAGATATTTCTCGGAGAACACATCGTTCTCAAGCTCGGTTCTGTCCGTCGCCCCACCCGCTTCAGCAAGACGGATCGCCATCATCTGTCCGGCATAGTTCCATTCATAAACAGCGGAAGCGACATCAAGGCCTTCATAACATTGCAAGCGAATGAGATCGCGCCCGAGCGTTTTTGAGAGAACCTTTGCAATCTCGGTTTTGCCGACACCGGCCTCCCCTTCTAGAAGAATAGGACGGCCAAGCTTCAACGCGAGAAAGATCACCGTCGCCAGCGCACGGTCTGCGACGTAATCGCCCTTCTGCAATAAAGCCAGCGTGTCATCGATCGATTGCGGCAACGCGGCCATGCTTCACTCCGAGAAATGCGCGGTAAATGCGAATGCCCGGCAGCATGGCCGGGCATTCATGAGCTTGCTTTGATCAGCGTCGGATTACTTGCCGAGCGCCTTGTTCACGGCGCGCTTGGCCATCACGCCGATCAGATGCGCGCGATAGTCAGGCGATGCATGAATATCGCCGTTCAGGCCTGAAGCAGGAACCGACAGCCCGTCCAACGATTTGGCGTTGAAACGCGCCTTCAGTGCCGCTTCAAATTCCGGCACGCGGAACACACCATTCGACCCTGCACCCGTGACAGCCACGCGCGTGTCTGAGCCCTTCTTGCCGACGAACACACCGACCATGGCGTAACGCGACGCCGGGTTCGGGAATTTCTCGTAAGCGGCTTTCTGCGGCACCGGGAAAATCACCTTGGTGATAATCTCGCCATCTTCGAGCGCTGTTTCGAACATGCCCGTGAAGAATTCATCGGCCGGAATTTTGCGCTTATTGGTGACAATCGTCGCGCCGAGGCCAATGCACGCGGCCGGATAATCGGCAGCCGGATCATTATTGGCAATTGAGCCACCAATCGTGCCGCGGTTGCGCACAGCCGGATCACCAATGCCTTCGGCGAGGGCGGCCAGAGCCGGAATGGCCGTCTTCACCACATGCGAAGAGGCAACATCAGCGTGCTTGGTCATCGCGCCAATATGAAGATTACGTCCCTTCAATTCGACGCCCGACATGCCCTCGACCTGACCGAGATCGATCAGCATCGCAGGCGAAGCGAGCCGCTGCTTCATCGTTGGCAGAAGTGTCTGCCCCCCGGCGAGCAATTTGCCGTCTCCCCCTGCCTTCGCGAGAAGGCCCGCCGCCTGCCGCACCGTTTTCGGGCGCTGATAGTTAAAAGCATACATGCGATGTCTCCTTATTCCGCCGCCAGCTTACGCTGGGATTGTTGAACCGCCTTCCACACCCGCAAAGGTGTGGCCGGCATGGCAATATTTTCGTGTCCGAGCGCGTCGGTAATCGCGTTGATCACGGCCGGAGGCGCGGCAATCGCGCCCGCCTCACCGCAACCCTTGATGCCGAGCGGGTTGGAGGGGCACGGCGTCGACGTCGTCCCCACCGCAAAGGATGGCAAATCATCTGCGCGCGGCATGGTGTAATCCATATAGCTCGCCGTCACGAGTTGGCCATCGGCATTGTAATGGGCGCCTTCGAGCAGCGCTTGGCCAACACCTTGCGCGATCCCGCCATGCACCTGCCCCTCGACGATCATCGGATTGATCACGACGCCGAAATCGTCCACCGCCGTCCAGCGATCAATTTTCGTGACACCGGTTTCAGGATCGATTTCCACTTCGCAAATATGCACGCCAGCCGGGAAGGTGAAATTGGTCGGGTCGTAGAAGGAGGTTTCCTTCAAGCCCGGCTCCAATTGCTGTCCCGAGAATTTGTGCGCGATATAGGCCTGCAGCGCCACTTCGCCGAAGGCGAGCGATTTA
>VERN01000318.1 GCA_018882635.1 Beijerinckiaceae bacterium
GAGTAAGGACGTTTCAGGCGACCCGACACATCCGCTTTTAATCCGAAAGCGGCCAGCTTGGCGGTGAGCTCGCGCTCAATCTCTTCGATCACGGGACCGGCAGCGCGGCCCAATTCATCAAGCCGTTCCGTAATCGTGGCGTGGGCTTCCGGCATGAAATGGCGGAAGGCGAGGTCTTCGAGTTCCTCGCGCATGTCTTGCATGCCCATGCGGCCTGCAAGAGGTGCGTAGATATCGAGTGTTTCCTCGGCAATTCGCGCGCGCTTTTCGGGCGGCACATAATGCAGCGTGCGCATGTTGTGCAGACGGTCAGCCAGCTTGACGAGCAAAACGCGAACGTCATCGGCAATGGCGAGCAAGAGCTTGCGTAGATTTTCAGCCTGCGCCGCTTTTTTCGAGACGAGATCAAGTTTTTTGATCTTGGTGAGACCATCAACGAGTTCAGAAATCTGCGGGCCGAACAGCGTCTCGATTTCTTCTTTGGTGGCGTCGGTATCCTCGATCGTGTCATGCAGCACGGCAGCGACGATCGTCGCTTCATCGAGTTTGAGATCGGTGAGAATGGCCGCCACTTCGAGCGGATGCGACATATAGGGGTCACCCGACGCGCGCGTCTGTGTCCCATGGGCCTTCATCGCATAGACATAGGCGCGGTTGAGCAAGGCTTCATCCGCGTGCGGGTTATACCGCTTCACGCGATCAACCAGCTCATATTGCCGCATCATGGGCGAAGATTTTCGTTGGGCTGCCGCCGTCATAACGCGAGTATCGCGGAAAGCAGGCGATTTCGGCAAGCGTTAGACACGAAAAAGCCCGGCAACAAGGCCGGGCCTGATCAAAAGACGGGTAACCGCGCCTTATTCGGCTTCGTCGTCAGCCGATGATGAAGGCGGCACGAGGCCTTCAAGGCCACGCAGCAGGTCTTCTTCCGTCATGCGGTCGAAATCGACCTGATTGTCGTCGCCACCCTGAGAGGGCGCGCCGAGCAGCGGCACGGTTTCGGTTTCCGGCTCGTCCACATCGACATGCTTCTGGAGCGTGTGGATGAGGTCTTCCTTCAGATCTTCCGGCGAGACGGTCGAATCCGCGATTTCGCGCAGGGCCACGACCGGGTTTTTATCGCGGTCGCGTTCAATGGTCAGCGGCGAACCCGAGGAGATCATGCGCGCCCGATGGCTCGCCAACAGGACGAGCTCAAAGCGGTTATCGATCTTCTCAATGCAATCTTCGACGGTGACGCGCGCCATGGCCGCTCCGGTGGTCCGAATGGGTAAAAGGGCAGGTCCGAGGCCATACACCGCTCGGCTGGCTTATGCAACCCAAAGCGGGGCCTTCCTGTCCAAGCCCTTCTTCAATAGATCCAAAACGGGCGCAACATGCCACAAAATGTGGCGATTGCTCCGCGGTGGAACAGGAGGACGAAGAGGAATAAAGAGGCCTTATGGCCCCAGTTTCTAAAAAGACCCCGTCTCGACGAACACCCACTCCCTCTGCCGGGACGGAGCCTCGCCGCGATTGCCCGCTCTGCCCTCGCCTTGTGGATTTCCGGCGGGACGCCGAAACACGCCTGCCGGGCGCCCATAATGCGCCCGTGCCGTCATTCGGCGATCAGGATGCACGGCTCTTGATTGTGGGCTTGGCACCGGGCCTCAATGGCGCGAACCGCACCGGGCGACCCTTCACCGGCGATTATGCTGGCGATCTGCTCTACGCGACGCTTCTCAAGTTCAAATTCGCCAAGGGAACCTATCGCGCCGATCCGGCAGACGGGCTGAAGCTGGTCGATTGTATGATCACCAATGCCGTGCGCTGCGTGCCGCCAGAGAACAAGCCGACGGGCGCAGAAATCGTCACCTGCCGACAATTTCTCGGCGCGACCTTGTCCGCCATGCCGAAACTGAAGGCGATCATCGCGCTGGGTCGCATCGCCCATGATTCCATCGTGCGCGCGATGGGCTCTTCACCTTCACGTCATGTC
>VERN01000319.1 GCA_018882635.1 Beijerinckiaceae bacterium
TAATGACGGAACCCGAACCGACATAGGCGCCGTCATTAATCGTCACGGGTGCGACAAGGGCGGAGTTGGAACCAATAAATGCGCCCGCGCCAATGGTTGTCTTAAACTTTCCGAAACCATCATAATTACAGGTGATCGTTCCCGCGCCGATATTGGCACCCGCGCCGACGGTGGCATCGCCAATATAGCTGAGATGGTTCACCTTCGCGCCATCACCGATGAGCGCATTTTTGGTTTCGACAAAATTACCGATTTTGCCGCGGGAGCTAATTTGAGTGCCCGGGCGGAGCCGAGCGAAAGGTCCAACCTGCGCAGCCTCGCCTATCGTTGTGCCCTCAATATGAGAGAACGCATGAATGGTTGCGTTGTCAGCCACCGTCACGTTGGGGCCGAACACGACGTGAGGCTCGATCATCACGTCACGCCCGAGTTTTGTATCGGCCCAAAAGAAAACAGTGTCTGGCGCAATCAAGGTGGCGCCGTCGCGCATCGCCTGTTCGCGTAGTCGCTTCTGCATCGCCGCTTCAGCGGTTGCGAGCTGCACGCGGTCATTGACACCCATCACCTCGTCTTCGTCCGCAATCACCGCTTTTGTCTGCGCGCCGCTTTTGCGGGCTAAACCGACAATGTCGGTCAAATAATATTCCTGCTGCGCATTCGCATTATCGATCTGTTTCAGCAGGCCAAGCGCATTTTTGGCGTCCATCGCCAAAAGACCGGCATTGCACAACGAGACGGCACGTTCTGCCGCGCTGGCATCCTTGTCTTCGCGAATGGCGACGAGGCTGTCGCCATCCATTAACAGACGGCCATAGCCAGCGGGGTTACTCGCTTCAAAACCAAGAGCGACGACGACGGCCCCATCGGCCAGCGCGATCCGCAAGCGATCGAGTGTCGCCGCTGTCACCAGCGGCGTATCGCCAAACAGGATCACGATATCGTCGATCCCGGCCGCGACCGCTTCCTGAACCGCAGCTTCGGCGGCTAGCACCGCATGTGCCGTGCCGCGCCGTTCGGTCTGAACCGCAATCGTAACGTCATCCCGAACCGTCAGGGCGTAAGCCGCGACATCCTCGCGCCCCGGCCCCACAACGACCACGACACGTTCAGCAGCCTTTGCGGCCAACAAGACATGCCCAAGCATGGGTCGCCCGGCCACAGTGTGCAGCACCTTCGGCTTCTGCGAGCGCATCCGCGTTCCCTCACCGGCGGCGAGGATGATGGCGAGGAGGCGGCGCTGCGGCTTCGACATGGCTGGCTTTATCCCTTTGGGCGCCCTGAAAACTAGTAAACTCAACAGGACCCGGCGCGTTGTAACCCTCGCCGCGGAGGGAAGCCAGAGGGCTTGGGTGCCGGACGGCTGCCATGACGCTATGGCGTTAAGGTTCTTTCGAGACAGGGTTGAAAAAGCATGCAATTTCCGCTCGCAAGCCGAACGGGATGTGATATGCGTTGCGAGCCCTTCGCCTGCCCAAAGCTTAGGCGGCTGGGTAAAAAAGGGCTGGTTCTCCGGTCTATCCCTTCCTGTTGCCAAAGTTGATTCGATGGCTGCTGCCATTTCGCCTCCCCCTGCCCCCGGTTCGGCACTGGATCGCCGCAGCGTGTTGCGGCTGGGAGCAGGTGCTTTGAGTGCTGGCGCATGGGCGGCTTTGGCGCCGGGAGCGCAAGCACAGACCTTCGCGCAGACAGCAATCCAACAAACCTTGGGCGACGGGCAGAAATTCGCACCCTCACTTGTTGTGGAT
Organism: Beijerinckiaceae bacterium; assembly: GCA_018882635.1. Lineage (GTDB taxonomy): Bacteria > Pseudomonadota > Alphaproteobacteria > Rhizobiales > Beijerinckiaceae > TNE-4. Next base: position 1,746 of record VERN01000319.1, read on the forward strand.
CTTGCGCGCCTCTTATCGAAGCGCGCCTATACACCGCCGCCCAGCGATCTCCCCGATCCGCTCAACAACCTCAATTACGAATCCTATATCGGCATTCGGGCGCTGCCCTCAGCGCAAATCTGGTCGGGTGAGAACCGGCCCTTCGTGATTGAACCGCTGCATCGTGGCTACGCTTTTCAGGCGCAGGTCACACTGTTCGTGATCGAGGATTCGACAGTCCGTCGCGTTGTCTA
>VERN01000125.1 GCA_018882635.1 Beijerinckiaceae bacterium
GAGCCACCCCAGCGGACACGGTCAAGCCTTGCGTGCTGCCCTCGTGGCGAGGAATGCCTCCATCATGCGGGCGGGTTCACCCGTCGCATAGGCGGCACGTTGTGTACGAATTCCTGCAGCCATTGCATCTTCGAAACCAGGCTGCGTGATTTCCCGGAACCGGGCACGGTTTAATCGCATCGCTACAGGTGGCTTTTCGGCAAGCTCACCAGCCAATTTCAAGGCAGCATCCATCACCTCTTCCCTAGGAACGAGGCGGTTTATCAAGCCGATACGATAGCATTCCTCTGCATCCATCATGCGGCCCGTCAGCGTAAGGTCGATGGTGCGGGCAAGGCCAAGCATCTCCCTCATGATCCAAGGACCGGTCACGCTCGCGATCCCGGAATTAATTTCTGGCTGACCCATCTTCACGCCGGAATGACCGACGCGCAAATCGCACAGTAGCGCCACCTGAAAGGCCGATCCTGCAGCAACACCGTTGAGAGCGCCGATAACAGGTTTTGAAAGCAAGCGGATCGAATCGTAGAGCCGCTCCCATTCGTGCATCCAGCTTTCAGCACGATCTGGATCGAAGGTCTTCGTCTCGTTGAGATCCTGGCCAGCGCCGAAGGCACGTTCTCCCGCACCCGTCAAGATGACGGCGCGCACCGTGTCGTTGGCTTCCATTTCGTTGAAGGCGGCGACGAGTTCTTCGCGCATCGCTGTGTGCCATGCATTCATTACCTTCGGGCGATTGAGTGTCACGATCCCGATATTTCCGCGAACTTCGCGAAGGATGAATTCAGCCATTCGATGCGCCCTTTTGATTTATTGCATTGCAATAAATAATATTGAACTATTGACGGTGCCGCTTGTCAATGACGATTATTCAGAATGGAGTTCGAAAGCGATGGCCAAAGCCCAGACAAAAGAACGCATAAAACGTGCGACACCGACCCGCCAGAGCGATCCACTGATGGTAGCGTCGGTCGAAAAGGCATTTCGCGTGTTGAACGTGTTCGGTCCAGGACGGCAGGAATTAAGCCTATCGCAAATCGCTGAAATGACGGGCCTTGATGTCAGCGGTGCGCAGCGCTTCACCCACACCTTGCTGGCACTTGGCTATCTCAACAAGGATCCGGGAACCCGGCGCCTCTCGCTCACGCCGAAAACGCTCGATCTCGCGTCGCATTTTCTCGGCGGACACCGGCTCGTGAACAACGCGATGCCCTATCTGATGCATCTGAGCAAAGAGACCGAGGAAACCGTCAATCTCACCCTGCTTGACGATACGGAGATCATTTTCGTCGCGCGGTTCATGAGCCGTCACATGCTCAACACCGATGTGGTGATCGGCACGCGCATGCCGGCCTATTGTACCGCGCCTGGCATCGCGATTTTCTCGCGCCTGCCGGAAGACGAGGCCATCGCCCTTATCGATCGTTCGAACCTCGTTGCCTACACGGAGCATACGACGGTCAAGCGCGCCGCCTTGATCGACAAGATCAGGCTTTCCGCCAAGCAAGGCTATGCCACGCAATTCGAGGAATTCTATCTCGGCGACGCATCGATCGCGGCCGCGATCGTCGATGCCAATGGGCGGCCGCAAGGTGCTGTCAATCTTGCCGTCTCGCGTTCGCGCTTCACGCCCGACGAAATGGTGCAACGTTTCGGCGCGCTCGTCGTGGCCGCCGCCCATACCATGTCGCCTGCATAAGCCCATGGATGAACCCTTGCCCCATGCCCGTTTCATTCGCGCCGTTCCACGCAATGGCAAGCGCCTGCAATTTGTTTTCGAAGGCGAAGCGATGAGCGGCTTCGAAGGCGAAACCGTGCTGACGGCCCTGTTGTGCAACACCGGCCATGTGCGCCAGTTTGAATTTTCCGCCACGCTGCGCGCGGGTTTCTGCATCATGGCCGCATGTCAGGATTGCTGGGTCTGGTGCGAGGACGGCACGCGGCTGCGCGCATGCACCACGCCTCTTGCAGACGGCATGCGCCTTCTCAGCTCACCTCCTCCACCGGAGCAGGTGTGACATGAAAGCGATCGTCGTCGGAGGTGGTCCAGCCGGTTTACGCGCGGCCATGACGCTCGCGCAGCATGGATTGGAACCCGTTCTCCTCGACGAGGCCGCGCGGCCCGGCGGACAGGGTTATCGCTCGCCCGCTCCGGGAATCGCGCTCGACATCGCCGCCCTCATGGGGTCGCAAAAGGCGAAATATGAGCGCTTGCATCGGCAATTCGAAGCGGCCCGCGACACAATCGATTACCGCGAGCGCACCTCCGTCTGGGCGATCGACGGACACACGCTCTTCATCGAACGGAACGGCCATACCAATGTCCTCACCTTCGATTCGTTGATCGTTGCAAGCGGCGCGACGGACCGCATCGTTCCGCTGCCAGGCTGGACCGTACCAGGCGTCTTCTCGCTTGGCGGTGCACAGATCGCATTGAAGGATCAAGGCGCGTTAATTGGCCGCCGCGTCGCTTTCCTCGGCTCCTCGCCCCTGCTGGCGTTGGCCGCGAAACAATATCAGGCGACGGGCGCCACCGTCGCAGGCGTTTTCGACACGGCGCCCTTCTACGCAAAAATCCGCGCCGTGCCGCACCTGCTGCATGCGCCTCACACGGCCTTGCGCGGCCTTTCCTATCTTGCGCAATTGCGTATGTCAGGCGTACCCCTGCATTTTGGCATCGAACCAGTCCGCATCGAAGGCTGCGATCGTGTCGAGACGCTCGTGCTGCGCGATCGCACGGGACGTGAGATGCACATCGATTGCGATGCCGTCGCGCTCGGCTATGGCCTCAAGCCCGAGACGCAATTGGCAGAACTTGCGGGTGCGTCATTTGCGTTCGACAAATCATTCAGAATGTGGCTGCCCGTCATCGACGCTGATGGCCGTGCCGGTCCCGATCTCTATCTCGCTGGCGACGGTGCAGCGATCGGCGGCGCCGATGCCGCGGAAGCCAGCGGCACCCTCGCCGCTCTCGCTTTGCTGGCGGATACGGGGCACACCGTTGCTCAAAGCCAAATCGACCGGCTGCGTGCAAGCATCAAACGATTGCGCCGTTTTCAGCGCGGCCTCGCCACGGCATTCGCATGGCCGCATCGTGACGCAGGCGCACTGCCCGGCGAAACGATTGTCTGCCGCTGCGAAAATGTCAGCGCGGGCGACATCCGCGCGGCGCTTGGTGTGGGCCTCATCCCGCCGGAACTCAATCGCGTAAAAGCCATCACGCGCTGCGGCATGGGGCGTTGCCAAGGCCGCATGTGCGGACCGGCATTGCAGGAAATCGTGGCAGCACAGAGCGGCGCGCCCGTTGCAACTGTCGGCCGTTTGCGCACCCAGGCGCCGATCAAACCGATTGCGCTGTCGGCGGCGGAGATGCCGCGATGAGCACGACCGTCGAAACCATCATCATCGGCGGCGGACTAGTCGGCGTGTGGACCGCCTATTTCCTTGCCAAGCGCGGGCGAAGCGTCATCGTTCTTGAAAAGGAGTCCGTGGGCGCGCAATCGAGCGGCGTCAATTTTGGCAATCTGCGTTTGCAGGGCCGCTATCCCGATCAATATCCGCTATCGCTGCGCTCTCAGGATTTGTGGGAACGCCTGCCTGAACTAATCGGCGATGCTTGCGAATATGATCGCACAGGCCATCTCTATTGTGCGTTCAACGAAGCGGAAGCTGAGAAGCTCGCCCATTATGCAAAGGTCTCGCGTGCAAACGGCATCGCGATCGAGGACCTCGACCGGTCGGATCTGGACAAGCGATTTCCCTATATGGGTGGAAAAGTCATCGCCGCAACATTCTCGGAGCGCGATGCCGTCGCCAATCCGCGCCTTGCCACGCCGGCAACGTCGCGCGCGGCGCAAGCGCTCGGCGCCACCATCATCGAGAATTGCCGCGTCACCGGCATTGAGGCACGCAATAGAGGCTTCGAACTCCGTGTCGACGATGGACGCACCTTCTCCTGCACACATCTCGTCAACAGCGCGGGTGCCTGGGCTGCGGATATCGCCGCGCGTTTCGGGGAAACCGTTCCCGCTTTCGCAGCAGGACCGCCGCAATTCGTCACCGAGCCCGTGCCCTATTTCATCGGCCCGTCGATCCAGACAATCGACGGCTCGGTGATCGCGCGGCAAATTCCGCGCGGCAATGTCATCCTTGCCGGTTATCCACGCACCGCGTCTGATCCCGTCGCCAATCGCGCTCCCGTTCCGCCGCACAAGACGCTTGCGGGCATGACCGCTCTGGCGCGCGTCATCCCGGCGCTTGCGCACGCAAGCGTGATCCGCGTCTGGTCGGGGATCGAAGCCTATCTGCCGGACATGATCCCGATCATCGGGCCAAGCCATGCAATTCCAGGCCTCTTCCATGCGTTCGGTTTCTGCGGCCATGGCTATCAGATCGGGCCGGGCGTGGGACTGTGCCTCAGCGAATGGATCTGCGACGGTCACACGCCGACGCCGCTTGCAGCGTTCTGCATCGCGCGCTTCAAGAGCGAAGTCGCCGTGAGCGAAAAGTTCAAGGCCGAGTTCGACTCAGGAGGACAAAGCAGATGAAACGCACGATCGCGATCTGCGGTGCCGGAATCATCGGCGCTTGGACGGCCTATGAAGCGCATCGTCAGGGCCATGATGTTGTCGTGATCGAACCGGAAATGCCGGGCGGCGAACAGGCGGCGAGTTTCGGCAATGCGGCGTGGATTTACGAAGGCAGTCTCCTGCCCATGTCGACGCCCGGTCTGTGGCGTGACGTTCCGTCCTATCTTCTCGATCCGCTCGGCCCGTTCACGGTCAAATGGAGTTATCTCCCTTCTGTTGCCCCGTGGCTGCTCAAATTCGTGCGCGCGGGCAACAGCGTCGAAAAGATCGAGATTTGCGCGCACGCTCGCCGCGCTATCCTCACCGATACGCTGGGCCGGTACGAGGCCATGGCGTGCGATCTTGGACTGGAGCGCTTCGTCATCCGCAACGGGCTGCTGTTCGTCTTTCCTTCGCGCGAGGAATACGAGAAGGAGGCGCTCGGCATTCGCATTCGCCGCGCCCATGGTTTGCGTTGGGACGAATGGGGAAACGACGAACTCCACACCCACGAGCCGGAGCTCGGCCCGCATTATCGCTTTGGTGTGTTCCACCCCTATGGTGGCAATCTTCTCGATCCTGGAGCTTTCATCGCCGCTGTCGTGGCTGCACTCAAGCAGCGCGGCGTTCGCCATGTCATGGCCCGCGCGACGGATTTCGCGATTGAAAACGGAAAGCTGCGTGGGGTCGTGACGGATCGGGGCATGGTCGCCTGCGACCGCGCGATCATTGCGTCCGGCGCGCGGAGCGCGGCGTTATCGCTCAAGGCGGGCGATCGTATTCCGCTTGAAACGGAACGCGGCTACCATCTCGTCGTCAAGAATCCAGCGTGCGCGCCGCGTCATCCCTTGATGCCCAGCGACGGCAAGATGGGCGTGACGATGACGGCCACCGGCCTGCGCCTTGCCGGTCAGGTCGAACTGGCCGGCTTGGATGCCCCGCCCGATTGGCGCCGCGCCGACATCATGCGCACCTATCTCGAACGCCTGCTGCCGCGCGCCGCTGCGAATATCGGGGAGACAACGCGCTGGATGGGCCATCGGCCGTCGACGCCAGACGGTTTGCCCTGCATCGGTCCGGCACGCGATTGCGCCGACATTTTCCACGGCTATGGGCATGGCCATAGCGGCATCGGCATGGCACCGGGCACGGCGCGTCTTCTCGTTGAACTTGCGGCCGGGCAAAAACCCGGCATCGACGCAAAGCCCTTCAGCGCGGAGCGTTTCCGGTGAGCGAACTTCTTTATCTCTCCGCAGCCGACATCGTGGCGGCCGCACCGACGGCAGATGATGCGCGCAATTCCATGCTTGAAGCCTTCGCGGCGATGCATCATGGCCGTGCGGCAAGTCCGCCAAAGCAGACGCATGATCTCGATGGCGGCCACTCCTTCCAGAGTCGCATGGCGAGCTGGCAGGAGAAGGGCTTTGCCGCAATCAAATGGCTCGGTCTAGTTCCCGTGCCGCCCGGTTCGAACAGTCCGGGGATCCACGCGACGATCATTCTGAATGAATGCGCAACCGGACGACCCCTCGCTGTGATGGAAGGCAATGTGCTCACCGGCATTCGCACCGCCGCCATGTCGGCTGCTGCCGCTATGCGATTGGCGCGGCCGGATGCGAAACGCATCGGCATTGTCGGGTGCGGTTTGCAGGCGCGATATCATCTCACGGCACTGAAAGCGGCTGTGCCATCGCTGTACGACATCGTTGCGTTCAGCCGCTCGAGAAGCTCCGCCGATGCGCTTGTCGCCGAGGCGCAGAAGCAAGGCTGGACAGGCCGGAGCAGCGATCGTCCTGAGGACGCCGTTCGCGATTGCGACATCGTCGTCACCACCGTGCCGATGGCACCTGGGTTCCAACCGTTTCTCGATCCGGTCTGGATCTCCGCGGGCGCGTTCGTCACCGCCGTCGATGTCGGCCGGTCGTGGAAACCGGACGGACTGCGTGCGCTCGATGTGCTCGTCACCGACAGCCATGAACAGCAGGCTGACAATCCGCCGCTGGCCCCCGGCCTCGGTCCGCGCGGCACTTTCGATGCGGACCTCGCTGAACTTGCGGGGAGCGCGCATCCTGGCCGTACGCACGCGCAGCAACGCGCCATGTTCATCTTCCGCGGATTGGGCCTCGCCGATCTCGCGCTCGCCAGCGCAATCTATCGCGTCGCGCGCGAACGCGGCCTCGGCACGATCCTTCCCGTCTGAATGCAGAGTATCACCATGACCATGCCCGTCACCGAAGCCACTCCCCTCGCCGTAACGTCATGGTGGTTCGACGATGCAATGGCGTATGATCGGTCCCCGGCGTCACCATCGCTGAATGGCCGCTTCGAAGCCGATGTCGCCATCGTCGGCGGCGGATTTACCGGGCTTTGGACAGCGCTGCTGCTGAAGGAAAAATCGCCCGGTCTCCGTATCGCAGTGATCGAAGCGGGATTGTGCGGCTCCGGGGCGAGCGGCAAGAATGGCGGCAAGGTGCATGGCTATTGGTCGGCATTGCCAGGTATCGCTGCTACGCTCGGCCCCGATGCCGCGCTCGCCGTCGCTCGAGCCGGATCAAAGGCGCAGGAAGGCGTGCGCGCTTTCGCGACCGCCCCCGGCCGCGATGTATGGTGGCGCGAGGCAGGGAACATTCGTGTCTCCGCAGCGCCCGCACAGGACGTAAAGATCGAAACCGCAATCGCCTGCGCGCGCGACCTCGGCGTGCCGGACAGCGCCATTCCGCTCTCACCACAGGATGTGGCGGCACGCATCCAATCGCCCGTGTTTCGCGCCGGTGTGTTTTATCCCGAAGCCGCGAATGTGCATCCGGCGCGGCTGGCGCGCGCGCTGCGGCGTGCGGCCCTCGAACAGGGCGTCACGATTTTCGAAAACACGCCGATGATCAAACTCGATCGCGGCAAGCCCAATCGTGTCGTGACGCCGTCTGGCGAGATTCAGGCGCGCCATGTCGTCCTAGCGACCAATGTGGCGCTGGCATCGGAATCGGAGATCGCGCCGCATCTCACTCTGTTTTCGAGTTATGCGCTGATGACCGAACCCGATCCGGCCGCACTGGAACACATGCATTGGACGGGCGGACAGGGCGTCGCAGACTTTCGCATGTTCGTGCATTATTTCCGCGCGACGCGCGACGGCCGCGTGCTAATGGGCTCGGGCTCGGGGCCGATCAGTCACACCGGCGACAACACCGATCCGTCCCTGACCATGGATCGCGACAGTGCGAAGCGCGCAGTGGTCGGTTTGCGGCGTCTGCTGCCCGCGTTCAACAACGCGCCAGTCGCACAGGTCTGGGGCGGTGGCATCGACATTTCAGCCGATCGCTTGCCCTTCTTCAAGACGCTGCCGGGCGGCACGATCCATTACGGTGCCGGTTATTCCGGGCACGGCGTCAACGCCACCTATATTGGCGGGCAGTGCCTCTCCTCGATGGTGCTAGGTCGCAAGGACGATTGGACGAGCCTTCCCTTCTGCACCCGCAGGCTGCCGCGCCTGCCACCGGAACCCCTCCGGACGATGGGCGGTCGCGTCATCCGCGCCAGCATCATCGCTTGCGAAGAAGCTGAAGAGCGCAACAAAAAAGCGGCGTGGCCTGTTCGCGCTATCGCTTCCCTGCCACGTGCGTTTGGCCTGAAGATCGGTACCCGTTGACGACTTGCGCCTGTTCCAGACGAAAATGGTCTGCCCCCCTCTGGTGATCCAATTGCTATGTTAGTTTAGGATTGCGTTGAAGCGCTTGGCTTTGGTGGTCCGGACTGAGGTTTAGTTTTCAGCGGGCCTTAGACCCTCTGCTTGCGGCAAAGGGATTACGTACGAACAATATTC
>VERN01000126.1 GCA_018882635.1 Beijerinckiaceae bacterium
CATCTCGATGCTCCAGACGGCTGAGGGTGCCACCAACGAAATCACAAATATGCTTCAGCGCATGCGTGAACTCGCAGTTCAGGCAGCAAACGATACATACTCTTCAGCCGACCGCACTGCCTTGGATAGTGAGTTCGGCGCTCTCCGTACCGAAATTGCTCGTGTTGCAGCGACTACCCAATGGAACGGCATGGAAGTTCTTAACGGAACAGGCCCTGGTTCGAACGGTGTTGTAAAGTTTCAAATTGGTGCTAGTGGCGCTAGCAGCAACGCAAACAATGAATTGACGTTTACGTTTGCCGATCTGACAACCGGCGCTAACGGTGCAATGAGTGGCATTAGTGCTGCAGCTATTACTTCTCAGTCACTAGCATCTGCGGCTATTGGTTTGGCGACCACCACGATCGCGACGATCAATACAAAGCGTTCTGATATGGGTGCTGTCATTAACCGCCTTCAGTACACGGTTGATAACCTGACCAATATCTCGACCAATATCTCTGCCTCTCGCAGCCGTATCGAAGATGCCGATTATTCAGCAGCAACGACTGAGCTTGCGAAGCGTCAGGTCATCCAGCAGGCCGCAACAGCCATGCTGGCCCAGGCCAACCAGCAGCCTCAGGTCGTCTTGACGCTCCTGAAGTAAGTGCTCTCATAAGGCCGGGGGCTTTTGGGCTCCCGGCCTTAATTTTTGGGGTTTAGAACCGTCTTTATCCTTGTATGGCCCGGAACTTGCTGGTTTCGCGCACGGAGGATCGCCATGACGAGTTCAGTAGCCAGTTCATCCAGTAGCGCCATCATCAAGAGCCTCACAGGCGCTCAGATCGACATTCAAGAACTTGCGACTAACCTAACGTCAGCGACACGGGCTCCTCAGCAGTCCATGATCGACGCGCGCTCGACGGCTGCCGATTCAAAGATCTCGGCCATTGGCAAAATCCAGGCTTCAGCCAAGAGTTTTCAGGATGCTCTTGCCTCTTATGGCGACCCCAAGGCTATTCAGTATCAGCCAACGACCTCAAACAGTGCTGTCGCTTCGTTCTCTTTTCGTTCTTATTACCAGCCTTCTGAGGTGGACTTCTCCTTTAAGGTGACGGCGCTTGCCTCCGAAAACAGGGTGAGCTTCCCGGGTCTGGCCTCGTCCGGCAATTTCGCTCTCAAGACCAGCTCTGGCGTTGTTGAGACAAGCTACCAATCACTCTCCGAGCTCTCGACTTGGATCAAGGCTCAAACTGGCTTCTCTGCTACCATCCTCAACGGACGCGACCTGATCGTTTCGAAGGGAACAGGCGTTGCGAACAATTTCACTGCCTACACATCCGCGGCTACGACGACGCCGGTTAATGGGACGACAGTGACCCTCGCCAATTTGCCATCGAGCGGCGACTTGGTTCTTCCAGGCATCACCAATCCTATTAGCTATTCAAGCCTCGCTGATTTGCAGACCAAAGTCAGCCAACAGACTGGTAATCCAGCGAACCTGTCCGGCTCAAGCCTAGATGTCACATTTTCAACCGCACAGACAGGTAACGCAAAGGTTTATACAAGCGGCCTGAGTTCAACAGGAACGGACGCTTCAATCGAAGCCAATGGCCAGACTTACACGTCGAGCTCAAACCGCTTCTCGACCCTGATCACAGGCGTCAATATCGATGTCACAGCAACTTCAAGCACTGATGTGCGCCTGACAACGGCCCGTAATACAGACAAATTTGTTCTGGCCCTGAAGTCGATCGTCGACGGCTACAATGACCTCCTTGCCACCGTCAAAAAAGAAATGAATTACGACCCTGATGTCACAAAGCGGGGCGGATTGGCCAATGACTCGGTCGCGCGCGATTTCTTGAACCAGATGCGCCGTCTGACGACCGATACAATCTCTGGCTATTCGACACTTGTTCCAACAATCACATTGGCTCAGGTCGGTCTTATTACAAACCGTGATGGCACTCTTCAGCTCGATACTTATAAAATCGACCAGATTGCGCAAAATAACCCGGAGCAACTCGAAGCTGCCGTGGCCTCAAACGCGTCTTCAAAAGGCGCTATCGATAAGATGAAATCCTTGATTGATACGGTACTTGGCCGGTCATCATCATTTCAGACCCTTTACAACACGACGAATACGACCGTTAAGAACAAGATCCAGGACGATACAGACAAGCTCAATGAACAGATGGACGCCTTAAAGCAGCGTTATCTGACCCAGTTCATTGCGATGCAGAAAGTCGTTCTCCAATCCCAAAAGACACAAGAAAGCTTGACAAATTATATGACCTCGTGGACCGCTGGTCTGAAGGGCTAATCGGAGAGGATCATGGCACAGTTCACTGTCAAATGGATTATCGAAGGCGAAATGACCGTTGAAGCTGAGACGGTCGAAGCGGCTGAAGAGCGGGTTCATAAAGATCTGGTCTCGGTTTTGACCAATCCTGAGAAATGGCCAGAGGTTTTAGGCGCCCGTTCCATTCAGGGCGCTGGAAGTTCAGCAGCCCCGCAGGACTAAATTTCAATGGCAGGTCACGGCAAACCCAAAGCTCCTGAAGCCAAGCCTGCCGTAGCGGTCGCGCCTGCCAAACCCTCGCGTCCCAAGCCTGACAAGACGCTGACACTTGATGAAGCAACTGCTCGTCTTGAGGCTCTCGATTTTGGCGGGCTGACGGAAGAAGACCGTCTCGGTGCTGTTCTCGAAATTCGCTCACGCCTGAGAGAACAGGAAACTCAGCCTGAAACGCCCGCAAAGGCCTTAGCGCGCCGTATTTTATTGCTGCGCTTATGGCATGAGCTTGTGCAATTGCGCGTGATTGATGTCAAAAAAGATCGTAAGCCGCCATTTGAAAAGTTAGAAACGGAACGTCTTTTCCCGCCAGTTGAAGGTTCTGAAGCAGGTGATGGTTCAGAGGATCACACCGCGCAACCTGTTGCGTTGGAAGAAGCCCTAAAGCCTCTCGATCCCAAGCCGTTTGTGCCGCCGCCCGCCGATGAGTTTGAAATTCTGATCAGCGTTAAACTGCTTGAAACAGAAATGGTCCGCGGCATGAAATTGCCTGCTGGTATCGTTGTCGATGTCCAGCCAGAAGATGCCGATCATCTCGTCGAAAAAGGCAAGGCCGTTCGCGTATGAAAAGGTCGCGCTTTAAGCGCGACCTGCTTGCGATGCATCGGCGCCGCGTGGGTCTGAGAATAACGACACCCACTGAACAGCCTGGCGCACTGACGGTGCCTGAGCCGGAGCCTGAACTTTAGCATCAGCAGCCACATGCTCTGCCAATGCAGGACGCTTGCCTGCAGTATCCATCACGATTTTCATGCCGAGCGCTACATCCTGCTGGCCAAACAAATTGGCCATGGCAGCACGATCAGCCCCTTCATCCGTTGCGCCGCGCGAAGCATCACGTGGATCGGATTGTGATGTAACAAGCGGTGCTTTGCTGGGATCATCGGATCCCTTGGCGAAACCCTGGAGATAGTGCGATAGAGCTGTCTCGGAAAGCTCAGCCATATTCGCCGTCAGCTCTTCGCTCGACACCGTGCTTTGCTGAACACGCTCTGTTTGCGCACGCTGCGCGGCGTTATTTGCAGCACGGGCCTCAGCCAAGGATTGCTGCGCCATCACATCAAATTCACTCTTGGCGCTAGCGACGTCGCTCGGCGCAGCCTGGGCCATCTGTGCCATACCGTCAGGAACTCCTGCGATCGGCGCCGATACACCAGCAAATTTCTGTGCAAAGCGATTATAAATGTCAGCGAAGCTACGCGGGACACCATTGACAAAAAAGACGCCCGTATTGGCCTTCGCCGCAGCCGGCACAGCATCAGCTGCGGGCGCATTGGGATTGGCCTGCATCGCTGTGAGAAATTCCTTCGCGCCACCAGCGCCAAGGAAATGGGCAAGATAGAGTTCTGTGGGCCCAATATTATTCAGGCCTGAAGACATCAGTGATTTTGCGTTATCGATCGCAAAGTGTGCCGCCATCTTGCCAGAAATGCCGACATCGGTGCGCAGTGCAAGAAGATCAGCCTTCGCTGCATCATCAAGCTTATTTTCGCGCAAGGCTGCTGCCTGCTCGGACAGGCCGACATTGTCGCCATATTTCTGAACCATGCGCAGCCAGGTTCCGTTCACAAACTGGAAGGGGCCTGCCGCAGAACTGGTCGATGCCTTGGCATTCGGGTTCAAACCGCTTTCGACCTCGGCTTGCTTCAATAAAAAGTCAAAGCTTACCGGGCTCGAAGAGACAGCCTGCCTGAGATTGGCGACCACCTGCTCGCGGGTATAGACGACTGAAGGATCAACTTTCATTTTTCTGTCCCTCACAAGGTTTGGACTAATCCAGCAAGTTCCGGGCCAAGTTGAATTTTCTGGCTTGGCACCTTAGGGCGAACAGGCTAAGCATTGCGGAATGGGAGCTCGCGATGGACTTTCTTAGCTTTGTTGCGGTTGCACTGATCATTCTGGCCGTTTGCGTAGCCATGATCATTTCTTACTCGCAGCAAGCGCGGCGGCTGCAAGCCATCCAAGCGCAATTGGCCAAGATTGAAGATTCAAAGCCGGAACTCCTGCGCCAGGAACGTGCGCAATGGCTCGATCCGCTGGTGCTAATGGAAGTCCAACTCAACCAAAGTTCAGAACCTGTTCTCGATGAGGCTATGCTTCAGCAAATCGAGGCTGCACGAGCCGCCGTCAAATCGCTGAATGAACGCCTTGTAATCGCCAAAGAATGGATGGGCGCTCCCTTTGACCTTGAATGGGCCGAATATCTGGACCGCATGCCAACCTTGAAGAAACTTTACGTTGCGACTGTGTTCGAGAACGAAACACCAACACAATCAACCCATGTAGTTAAAGAGTGAAAGATCGGCAATCTTCACAAAAGAGGCTTGGCTTGCCTCAAGGCTCAACATTTTCTGCTTAAGCTCCGTCACAACTTTTTCAATGTCGGTATCTTCAACAACAGACAACATGGTTTTAGCCTGCGTCTGGGCTGAGGTAAGCGCTTCCTGCTGACGCGTAATTTTTGCCATCCGTGTGCCGGCAAGCATTTGAGCATTGTTGACCTGGTCTAGCGAAGCTGTGATACCCCCCATTTGAGGAGAGCACGATTTACCAAGGTTAAGCTGATCTACCGTATCCTGAATAAGCTTAAAGACAGACTTTACACCAGCCTGTCCAGGGACCTGAACCTGCATAAAAATTTCAAAACCATTGCCACTCGCCTTCGTTTCTACACCGCTTGCAATCTCAACATTTTGCACATTGGTGTCGCCAACAAAGGTAACATTTCCCTGTTCATCTTGAAGGAAAGGCGTCGATGTCCCGCTAAAACCGCCAAAGATTGATTGGTCAGCACTATCCTTGACATTTGCTAATTGTAAAAGCGAGTCACGTAATTGTGAAATTTCACCCGCAATTGTCTTGCGGTTTTCTGGTGAAAGCGTGTCGTTGGCGCCCTGAATAGAAAGCTCTTGAATACGCGTCAGGATATTGGTTGCATCTGACAATGTCGTTTCTTCTGTTTTCATGCGCTGCATCAGATTGGTCATATTGCGACCATATTGATCAAGCTTAGCCAATTGATGCTTCAGACGCGCTGCATCTGAGAAGGCGACGGGATTATCAGAGGGGATTTCCATCTGCTTTCCTGTTGCAATCTGCTGCTGCAGCTTTGCAACGCCAGTCTTCAGATCTGCTAGGTTTTCGTTCTGCGACTTAAAAAACTGGCCCGTGCTGATTTGCATGACATTATTCCTTACGAAATCCGAATAATCGTATCGAACAGATCACGTGCTGTTTTCACGACCTGAGCTGCAGCTTGGTAGGCCTGTTGGTAGCGAATGAGATCAGAGGCTTCCTGATCAAGGTTCACACCCGTTTTCCCGTCAAATGCCAATTTCAGATTGGTCGCTGCCTCTTGTGCCGTTTTAGCATCATTAGCAGCCGACTGGCTTGTTGTTCCAAGTTTTGTTGACACGGAGGCGTACACATCTTGGAAAGAACCTTGGTTCTTCCCAAAAATATCTGAAGACTGAAGCTTAGCGAGCGCCAAGGCGTTACGATTATCGCCCGATCGCTCTTGACCCTGTGTGATATTATAACGATCGCCCGCGACAACAGCACCGTCGATCGTGAATTGCATACCCAGCCATTCGACGGGTTCCCGTGGCGTCCAGTTTCGGACAGCATAGGTCTCAAGGATCTTTGACGAATCGGTGGGATCGAACTTCACAATACGCAATTGCGATAGCGAGTCGATGATCACACTAAAATCTGGGACCTTTGGTTGCTGTCTTTCCGTCTCAGGCGGATAACGCACGGATAAGGTCCGTGCCGGGTCAGTGATTCCGTTAGAACGCAAACCTACAATTAAATCTTCCGAGGTATAGCCAATCGTCAAGCGTGTCCCGGCTGGTGAAGCCGAAGCAGCCACCGAACCTAGATTTCCTGTCACACCCGCTGAAATGAGCGAGGAAACCCGAAGGCGCGTGGAGGTGCCCAGCATGGCCGGGTTGCCGGTGGTAAATCCAAGTTTGCCAGCTGCAAGAACTTGATCGTCTGTGTCTGTTACCAATTGGAAGGGCTGGGTAGCACTTTGAAGAACGAGCTTTCCGTCTGTGACAGACCACGTCACTGGCGGGATCGCGCGTCCTGATTGGTCAGACACGGCCGAACCAGAATTCCCAAAAATGCGGACGACATGATCTTCGCCATCGATTCGCACTGTCAGGTTTGTACCATTCAGGGCATTGGCCTGCGGCACTGCGCCGGCAAAGAGACCATCGACCTTTGTAACGGTGAGGTCAGTTCCGAGGAAACCAAGATCTATGGCCGCTTGGCGATCACTTGCAGTACTTGAAACAATTTGCAGCGTGTTAACGTTCGATGCAATTTGTAGCTTGCCATTCACAACCGACCACGACAATTGTCCTATTGTTTGGGCGCCGATCTTGAGATCAGACGTTCCACTCGTTCCTGTCCCTTTGATTTCTGCCGTCGCCGGGTTGCTTTGCCCCGCAACCGCAAAGCTCAGCGTACGGCCAGCGACAAGAGCAGCACTTGATACCGTGCTACTACCTTTTAAATTTGACGTGAGGAGATTTGTGGCGCCGTCAGCAATGCCAAGCGTTTTCGCATCTGCGCCCGCAGTAACAGCGAGTGTGGTTGGGCTTGTATTCAGTGATTGGGGCAAAGCAATCGCAATACGCTTGCCGCCGTTATTATCAACAAGGCTCACAGAAAGTTCATGTGGCCCGACGACAGTGAATGTACCTGAATCGATGAGCGCACCGTTTTCGTCGCGGGAGCGCGCAAAATTGATCGCATAATCTTCACCATTGAGTGTGACGGTGAAGTTGAAATTATCCTGGCTCGTTGCAGCAAAATTAATGGCACTACCAGTCCAATATTGTGTCGTCGCAAAATCGTTTAACGCATTAACCAGCCGGTCCGCGATATCATCGGCGTTAAGACCTGCTGTTTGATCGCCCGAAAGACGCACTGACGGTAGACCCTGTAGGTCTACAGCATAAAGAGTACCAGCCCGGAAAGTGCCACTTTGTGATGTAAAGGCGCTTTCAAGATTTGGATCATTCGTTACGTCAAAGGATAAGACAGACGTAGAATTGACGACGCTAGAGAGCGGGGCGCTTGCGCTTGCGATCGGCAGATTACGATAAGTACCTGGCGCTGTAGGGTCGGGCCTGTAAGAATAGACCGCGGTCGGCAAAAAGCCGTTCGATACAGTCAGCCATTTTGAATATTCTTGCGGATCGAGCTGCGGCCCTGAAATCTGAACACCTTCTCGTGTGAAGATGACAATATCAGACGGACCGCTCGCTGATTGCTGGCTTGCCGTGAAATTTTGCGTTTTCCCAGAGCCGTCATTTCCACTGATCGTCCCGGCTGCAACAGTATGCCCATTAAGCGCCGTAATGACGATCCGGCCTTCACTGACAGAAGCCGCGAAAGACTGCGAGAAATTTGCTTTGGCAGCTGCGTTAATTGCATCAGCGATACCCGCAGGCGAAGTATCCTGCGGATTGAAATTCAGGATCTGCGTTGTTCCATCAACTTTCAGAGAGAGCTTAACCGAACCGCCTTGTGTCAAGCTCCCAATATCGGACGCCGATGCAGAGAAAACCAGAGACGACAGGGTCCCCAAGGATGACAATGTGACATCTTGAGCACCAGCTGGGATCGTGAATGTGACACCATCTGAACGAAAGCTGAGCGTGTCGGTCCCATTCGGCTTAAACAGATCAAGCATTGATGCTATTGGCGGTGCGCCAACCGATACATCGCTGCGCAGAACAGCCAAAGTTCCTTTACCAACATTGGTATAGGCAGGATCAACATAGA
>VERN01000127.1 GCA_018882635.1 Beijerinckiaceae bacterium
CCCTTTGACAGAATGATGCGCATACAGATGGCTGTATGACGTAGAGAGTAGAGTGAGTGCTTCTGCCCAGTAAAAGGGTCAGTTTCGAGTTTGGCGAGTTCAAGTAGCCGCTTAAACTGTCTCTGAACGATGCGACTGGCTGTCGACCGATTGGGGTAGTCAGGCAGAAAGAGGAAGTCTGTTGGCTTGGATTGCTGCGGATAGCGTTCCTTTATCCGCTTATAGACAGCAACAGCCGCACCCATAGAGTTTGAAACCCTATAGCCAGTCTTCCCGTCCCTGATGTTGATGAGGAGACGCTTTGGGTTCTCAGCAATCGTGATGTCCCTGTGACGCAGAGCGTAGAGTTCTGAGGCTATGGGACGGACGAACGTGTGCGTCACGAACATGATGAGGTCATAGAGTTCATCGGTGACAGGTATCCACCTGATGACTTCCTCTTCTTCAACCATCTTCTGGGCGGTATCGAGGACCAGTTTGTAAGCGTCCTGCTTCTTCGGCACGAGAGGATGGAAGCGGAAGAAGGGTCTGGGGTTATCCCTCTGCTTACTGCGAGGGGTATCGGGGACCCCATCGATGATGCTGTCCTCTCTGGCGACCTTTAAGACGTTCCTGAACGTGGCGAGGATGGTGTTCTTAGTAGACGGTGCCCATTTCGGGTTCGTCTCATCGAGGTAATCCATGTAGGTCCTGAAATCCCCTGTGGTGACGGTTCTGACATCCCTCTCCCCGAACCGCTTAATCAGACCCCAGTCCTCGTTGTAGAGGCACCACTTCATTGCTTTGTAGGACCCGACACTCCTATCTCCCTTATTCGCTGCCTGTTCCTCTTTCTTGACGAGGCGTAGCGCATAGGTCTTGAAGGTGAACTCCCTCTCAGTCGGCGTCTTCTTTTTGAGGAGGGATATCGCTAGGTCCTGAGCAATCTTCTTGGCAGCGACAGAGGACGTCTCACCCGTCCCTTTGACCACGTATCGCTTCTTCTCTCTGTCGCAGACTATGACGTGCCAGAATCGGCTTTTCTCTACCTTGTAGATTGAAATGCTTGGAAGTATCCGAGCCGCTCAATCGACGGACTTCTTTAGTTTTTCAGGCATTTAGGAAAAGCCCAAAAAGTTATAAAGCCCTATTATAAAGCCTAGTGTAACTTATTGTTTTTCCAGACGTTTGAGTTCAATTCTATATTTAGTTCGGAAAAGCTGAGACGTACTTTTGATTTGCTTACTCTAATAATTTGTTTTTTAATCAACTAATAATCAACTTGGTCGCTATCAGCACTAATTTGGAGATAGAAGATGTGCAGATGGGTGGCATATGCTGGTCCTGAAATATATCTTGAAGACATTCTCTTTAATCAAGATCACTCAATAGCTCAGCAGAGTTTAGCTGCCAGAGAATCTGTCTGGACTACTAACGGTGATGGATTTGGAGTGGCTTGGTACACGAAGAGAACTGCGGCTGGTTTATTTAAGGATGTATTACCAGCTTGGAATGATGCTAATCTGAAGTCCCTTGCAGCGCATGTTCAGACAACCTTGTTTTTTGCTCACGTGAGAGCAACGACTGGCACCTCAGTGAATAGATCTAACTGTCATCCATTTATATGGCGCAATTGGACATTTATGCATAATGGCCGAATTGGAAATTGGGATATTTGCCGTAAAGAATTTGAAAAATATATTGATGAAGATTTTTATTACCATCGTGAGGGAACGACGGACAGCGAGGCGATGTTTCTTGTCGCACTTAGTCTTGGCCTTGTTAACAATCCAATTAACGCCATTACTAAAATGTTAAAATTAGCTTTAGATATTATGAACCAAAAAAAGTCTACGGAACCTCTTAGAGCATCAATAGCAGTGACCGATGGTCATCAGATTTGGGCTTTTAGATTTTCTAATGATAATCACTCACCATCGCTTTACTACGGCACACCGCACACTCGTGCTACCGAAACTTATACAAATCCGATCAATACAATTGCTTCTGAACCCATCGACCAAGATGCGAGTCATTGGTTTAAGGTTGATGAAAGTACGTGTTTGCATTGGACAAAGGAAAAACTTAATATTCTCAAATTTGTTATCTGATCTTCACGCATAAGTGTAAATGGATACCTTTTCACGATTTTTGCAATCATGTAGTTGTTTTACTTTCCATGAAGAATTCCAAGTAGTACCAATTTTTGCTCGTGATATACGTGGTTGATATACCGTAGATCTATTTTCCGTAAGTTTAGACAGTATGACATCAGTAAATTAATGAGTATCCGATATCTCTCAATAAGTCCCTATCGCTTGTTTCTGCGACCAAACTCCAATTAGTAGACTGCAAACTCGCACGTCATTCCTTTATGACCTCCCGCATCCATAAACAGATCGCGATCTTGGCCAAGGTGAAGCGGTCACACGGGAAGAACGCGGTTTGCCTAAATGGACACCATGGAGAAACGACTCACACAATAATCCGGACATATGTGTAGAGAGCGTCCGTCGTGATGGAATCCTCAGCACTCCTGCTCATGAGTTGCGAGGTCCAACATGGACTTTGCGCGGTAAACCTATGTGCTATAGTTTTTAGTGGGTGGTAGTTTCAAAGGGCTTCATGAGCAAGCGCGTTTTTATGATCGGTGCGACGGGCACAATTGGCCGCGCGACGGTGCGCCATATGGTAGCGCAAGGGCATGATGTCGTTTGCTTTGTCCGCGATCGTCAAGCGGCTGAAAATCCCGCGCTTGCGGGTGCAACAATCCGGTTTGGTGATGTCTGTGACCCCCTATCACTGGGGGCCGACGGGTTTTGCGATGAACCCTTTGATGCTGTGGTATCGACGCTGGCCTCCCGTACTGGGCGAGCGCGCGAGGCATGGGCAATTGATCAGGCAGCACATGGGGCCGTTCTGACCACAGCACGCGATCATGGCATCAAGCAGATGGTGCTTTTGTCCGCCATCTGTGTGCAGAAGCCGCAATTGCCTTTCCAGCATGCGAAGCTCGCGTTCGAAAAAGAATTAATCGAATCTGGTGTTACTTATTCCATTGTTCGGCCCACCGCCTTTTTCAAATCCCTGTCGGGACAAGTCGCGCGTGTGAAGGCTGGGAAGCCCTATCTTATTTTTGGTGATGGACAGCTCAATGCTTGCAAGCCAATTAGCGATGATGACCTCGCGTCCTATCTGACGTCTTGTCTTGATGATGGAACGCGGTGGAATCGTATTCTGCCAATCGGCGGCCCGGGCAAGGCGCTGACACCACGCGAGCAAGGTGAGATGCTGTTTGCGGCACTGGGGCGTAAGCCACATTTTCGCAGCGTCCCAATCGGATTTTTGAAAGCGATCCGTGCGCTCTTGTCAGGTGCTGGGCGATTTAATCAATCTCTCGCCGATAAAGCGGAACTCGCCAGTATTGGACTTTATTACGCAACGGAATCCATGCTGTTGCTTCATCCAGAAACGGGCCGCTACGATGCCGATGCAACACCATCGACAGGGCACGAGACTTTGCAAAACTATTTTGAACGTCTTATCCGGCAGGAGATGGCCGATGATCGTGGCGCACACGCGGTGTTTTGATTTTGGTCTAAGTGGGAGCTTTCCAATGAAATGGCTTTCTTTTGTTTTGTTCGTCGCGTGCAACCTTGCCGCAGCACCTGTTCAGAGCGCCGAGATCAAAGTGCTGACAGCCGGCGCCTTTAAACCTGTCGTTGTGGCTTTGGCACCTGATTTCGAGAAACGTTCAGGGCATAGGCTGATCATCGACAATGATACAGCCGGTGGGCTCACCAAAAGGATTGAAAATGGTGAGGCCTTCGATGTGACGTTTCTACCGCCCGCATCGCTCGCTGGCCTCACGCAGCGCATGTTCACGGCGGCGCAACCGCAAGCGGATGTGGCGCGTGTCGCAATAGGCGTTGCCGTTAAGGATGGTGCGCCCGCACCAATCATCAGTACAACGGAGGCCTTTAAGGCTGCGTTGCTGAATGCAAAATCGATTGCCGTGATCGATCCGAAGGCTGGCGGCTCAAGCGGACTTTATCTCGCGGATTTGTTTCAGAAATGGGGCATTGCCGAGACGCTGAAACCGAAATTGGTGCTGGTGCCGGGTGGACTTGTTGCGCAGAAGGTCGTGAATGGTGAGGCCGACCTCGCGCTTCATCAGATCAGCGAAATTCTGGCCGTGCCCGGCGCGCGCCTCGTCGGTCCCTTGCCAGCAGAGATCCAAAATTACACGGTTTATCGAGGAGCGATTGCGGCCAAGACCACGCAAGAGGAGGCGGCGCGTGCGCTCCTCGCCTATCTGCAGGGGCCAGAAGCTAAAGCTGTCTTACAGCAGAAGGGCATGGAGGCCGCGCCATAAGGACGCCAGGTTGAGACAAAACCCATAATGAGTTTCTGACGGTGGAACCGCATGGAGATTTAGCGCTATACTCAGTGTCCGAGGGGATTTGGATGGCGATGGCTGGGGCTACCGAACCGCAAATGTATAGCGCGACGACCAATGGCGTGAAGGTCGACGTTTACCCCGTCTATCATGCTGAGCGGTCGCAGCCCGAGAAGAAGTACTATTATTGGTCTTTTGACATCGTGATTCATAATCTCGGCGATGTGAAAATCTATCTCACATCGCGCCATTGGGTGGTCCACGATCAAGCTAACAAGCTCTACGAAATCCATGGATCGGGCGTGAATGGGACGCAGCCAACGGTTAAGGGCCGTGAGTCCTTTACCCATTCATCCGGCTGCCCTTTGGGCACGCCTTCTGGCCGCATGCGCGGGGTTCTGCGTTTCATCGATCATAACCGGTCAGCCTTTGACGTTCGTGTGCCGGAATTCCCGTTCCTCAACCCTTTGATCCCCTCTTAAGAGGGTCGTGGCTAAATCCATGGCTCTTGGCGCCGTCTTCATCAGGACAGGCGTGAGGATGAGCAATGCGTGCAGTATGGCAGGAGCCCGAGCAGACAGAACGGCAGGGCCTGTTTCGTGACCTCATCAGCGAAGCGGAAACGGGAGAGCGCGTGCTCATTCTGTTCGGCCTGTTGAAAAATACGCTGACGGATCTCGCGCAGGAAACCGAACCCCAGCGGATTAAGGCTGGCGCGAACCGGGCTCTCTCGGTGATCAATTTTTTGCGTGAGGGGCTCGGGGACAGATCGGACGATCCGTTCCACGGCGCGTTCAAACGCTTTTATAATCACATGCACCGGCAAATCATTGATGCGCTGCGCGACAAGCGGCCCGAGGCATTTGCAACAATCGCGTCTTCAATCGCAACGCTGACATCAGACGACAATGCGAGTGCGTTTGTGGGCCATTGCCTCGAGCAAAGCGAATTACGCGAGCACCGTTTGGCCTTTGTCCTCGAGCGGCTGTTCGCCGCCAATTGCGCGCCCCTTTTGCGCGATCGCAATCCGGTTGCTGAGGCTAAGGCGTTCAGTCCTCTTCGGCTGGCTTAAAAGCATCAGGAAAAAGATGCTTAAGGACTGGCTCGAATTCGACTTCGACGGTTGGCGTCCAATCATCCGGCTTTAACGCTGTCTTTCCATTGCCGACAGCGAAAGTGTAGGTCTTAAAATTTTTCGCGGTCAGATAGACGCGATCACTCTGCTTGGCACGCCCTTTCAAAAGGCCTCCAAAGAGAGGCTTCTTATTACGCTTGGTAACAAGATCCTCGAAGTTGATCTGCTGCCAAATGTAGGACAGCAGGAGCAAATCGATATCAGAGACCTCAACCGATTCAATGAACACGAGCATGCGTTCCATTGCCTTGATCAAATCTTGATCAAGGCCTTCCGTGTCATAATCGTCAGCAAACAATGCAACGATGGCGGCAACAATCTCTTCCGCCGAATCTTGGCCTTCGAGAAACCGGCGCGTTGCTTGCGCCGCCATCATCTCGAACACAAATTGCGGGGGGCATTTTCCGCTGTTCAACATGATCCTCGGTTGCCTTTCAAATTCAATTAGCTGCGCGTGGCTGAACGGTGCTTATTATACCATTCAGCTGCTTTGTCCTGCACCTTGATAACGTCCGCCGGTTTGAGCGTCGTTACCAGCGCATCGCGCCGGCGCTTTGCATCAATCTGTCCAGATGTCACAGCCAGAACAGACCAGAAATAGCTTTCACCGGGGTTTTCAAAACCGAATTCAGGCGCGAAGGAATTCGACAACAAGACGAGCGCCCTATTATCGCCGGCCTCAGCCTGCTTCTGCAGGCGGGCCCGAACCCATTCCATGGAGGATTTGGCGAGTGTGGGGTCGGTCGTCTTGAGCATCGCTTCGCGTGCCTTAATGGCACGCGGATAATCGGCAACAGAAGCGAGCGTCATCCAACGCATCGCTTCTTGAAAGTTCTGGGTCACGGCCACACCGTGCCAAAAGAACAGCGCAAGGTTGAACTGACCTTCGGCACTGCCATTTTCGGCCTGAAGGCGCGCTTGGCGCGCTGCTTCGGGCAGATCCCCCGATTTAATGGCTTCAGCAGGATTAGGCGCAGCGGCGCTGTTGGCTGTCGCGGGAGGGGCCGCGTTGCCTGCGCAGGCGGGCGCCACCGCCAACGCGGTCGCCATCGCTGCCAGGCTCAACCATGCCGAAATCGGTTTCACGCGCGCCTCTCACTCCGTCGCTTTGCCTGCCTATAATGACTTTAGTCGGATTCTGCAAAAGCAACGTCAAAAAGAGCCATAAACGGCACTGTTAGGCCCCACGACCGTAAATGATAGGGCTTTCGGGGACCGTTTCCACCTTGCCTGCCTTCAGCAGCCCTGTGCGGTGAGACCCAAGACCTCTTGCTGCGACACGGAAGACGTGGATGCCCCACATTGAATTAGCAAGACCTGATATTGTACATTAAATTAAGCTAATATAAATCGGCGCTGCTCAACTTCGCTCTAAGGATGGCTCAAACAAGGACAAAATACAGTTGAACCGACCAATCTACGCCTCTTTTTGAATGCGCAATGCGCTCACAATTCCTGCAAGTAAGGCCAAAGCAGCGGCGATTGCGAGCCCTATTTGTGGCGCGTGCTTTAAAGAAATGAGCGAAAACAACAATTCAATCATGACCGCGCCCGAGGCCTGACCAAGCAGACGCGCCGTGCCTTGCATGCCTCCCGCTGCGCCTGATCGCTCCCTCGGAGCGGCCAAAAGCATGTTGCGGTTATTGGGTGTTTGAAAAAAGCCAAAGCCGATCCCTGCCAATGTCGAACATGCAATCAATGGCCAGAGATGATCGCCAACAGGCCATAATGCCATCAGCAACAAGGCAAAGCTGAGACAGCAGCAACCGATAAGGCAAAGCATGCCAGTTTGCGCCTTCAGAGCGACACGCGCTGCAATCGGCGCGGCAATTGCCACCGCTAGAGGCCATGGCGTCATCAACAAACCGGCCGTCATAGCCGGCTGATTCAGACTGTGCTCAAGATAAAAGGGCAGCGCTATATAGCTGCTCATTTGCGCACAGAAGCATAAAACGGATGCAATCACCGACATTCTAATTTGCCGATTGCGGAGCAAATCAATCGGTACCATAGGCGCTTCTTTGCGGCGTTCTCTTTGAAACAAAAGCCAAGCCGCACCCAAAGCGATACTCACGAGCAATCCGCCAAGCAGGGGCCGATCTGGCCAGATATCGCATCCAAAAATGAGGCCTGCAAAGAAGAGCCCGTTCAACGCGATGCTGCGATAATCAAGCCGACGTCGATGCCCATGAAGGCTTGGGAGAAAACGTGCGGCAATCAGAACACCGATACCAATTGGAATGTTGAGTGCGAAAAGCCATTGCCATTCCGCCAGAGAAAGAATGAGAGATCCGATGGCAGGACCAGAAGCCGATGAAAGCGCGACGGCCATGGCATTCCAGCCGATGGCGATGCCAACAAGCGAGGCCGGATAGGTAAAGCGCAGCAAAGCAGCATTGACGGACATCACCGCCGCGCCGCCTAAACCTTGCAAAAAACGCGCGAGAATAAGAGCGGTCACTGATGGTGCGAAGGCGGATAAGGCGGAAGCAATTGTGAATATAACGACACCGCCAATGAAAACACGGCGATAGCCGATGCTTTCACCCAGAGCGGAACATGGCAGTAGCGCGATAATCAAAGCGATCTGATAGGATGAAACGATCCACACAGTATCGGCTGCGCTGACCTGAAAGACCTTGGCCAAGGTCGGCAGCGCGACATTCACGATTGATCCATCGAGAACCACAAGAACGATTGCAGCCCAAAGCGAGGCGGCGGCAATCCGGCGTTCTGGCGGGGGCAAGCCGTCTTGGGAAGAGCTGTGGCTCATGAGCGGTCCTATAAAGGCAGGCTGATGATCATATATCGTCGGATCACACCTCAGAAG
>VERN01000128.1 GCA_018882635.1 Beijerinckiaceae bacterium
ACGACACGCTGATCGTTTCCACACTGTCAGGGGGCGATCCGAAATGGGCTAATTATGAAATGCCGCTCAATTCGGAAGATCCTCAATTGTGGGCCATCGGCGTTCGTCTCTCTGATTTGAACGGTCCATTCGGGCAATTGATCAAGGATATGTCCATTGATTGGCATAAGACCGGCTATTTGCTCGAGCTTGAAAAGAAATGGGGCATCAAACAGAGCCCCTATCTGATCGAAACGAACAAGAAGCTCAAGGGTAGCTGAGCGACACTCATGGCAGGGTTCTCATGAACCCTGCCTCCCATCCTCATTTAAACGATTGGCACTCAACCGATGATGGACGCGATTGCGCATTGGTTTAAATGGCTGTCCAATCAACACGGCATTAATTATAGCGTTTTTTTCGACAATTATGATCAGACCCTTTTTCTCAAAGGGCTCAAGACAACGATCATTCTTTCGCTCGCCTGTATCGCGCTCAGCATTCTTGTCGGCTTGATCGGTGCATGGCTTCAGGGCTCGCGCATTCGCGCAGCGCGTGTCGGCACGGCGATGTTTGTGCAGTTTTTTCGCAATACGCCGCCGCTCGTCCAACTCGCTTTCTTCTATTATGCTGTCAGCGCACTCTTACCAACGGTCACGGATAGTTTTGGGGCCCAGACACCGCTCATCAACAATCTGGGCTGGGCGATCATTTCCTTCTCGCTTTTTGCCGGCGCTTTCAATATCGAAATCTTTCGATCCGGCATTGAGGCTGTTCCCTCCGCAATGACAGAAGCCGCTGAATCACTCGGCTATACGCGGTTTCAAATCTACCGAATTGTGGTCATCCCCATTGCATTCCGCATCTGCCTGCCTTCACTTGGCAATAACCTTGTCAACCTCGTCAAAACAACCACCTTAGCCTATGCGATCGGTGTACCGGAATTGCTCTATGCGTCAGCCCAGATTTGGTCTGAGGCGATGAATGTCCGTGAGATGATGGTTCTTTTGCTGATTACTTATGTTGCCTTAGTGGCGATTCTTGTTGCCGTGATGCAGCGCTGGGAGAAATCACTTCGTGTTCCGGGATATGTTTCATGAGACCCGTGCAATCATCATCTCTCCCGGTCCTGCTCACACCCAATCGCACGGCACGCGACCCGTTGCCGTCTTTGACAGCCATCATCCAATCGCGCCTGCTGTTCGTCTCGCTTTTAGGCACGTTCTTTATCTCTTGTGGGATCAGCGCCGCCTATTCTGCCGCCGGTGCGCAGCCAAGTCTTTCAATTCTGGATGTGCTGCTGAAATGGGCCCCGCTGGTCTTTGGTGGCTTCCTTTTTAATATAGCCGTCAGCATTGCTTCGATGGCGCTTGGCACGGCGAGTGGCCTTCTTCTCGGTCTAGGTCAGATTTCACCCTCGCGCCCTATCTCGAAAACGAGCTGGTTTCTGACTCAATTTTTCCGCAATTCACCATGGCTGGTCCTGCTGTTCTTTGCGATGTTTCTGCTGCCTTTCGATCTCAAGATCGGGAGTGTGACAGTGCCATTGCCGGCATGGTTCAAAGCCATTATCGGTCTTGCTCTGCCGGTCATGGCGAATGTTGCCGAAATCGTTCGCGGCGGCATCAAATCAATCCCCCTCAGTCAATGGGAATCGGCTGAAAGCCTCGCCTTCTCAAGACGCCAAATACTATGGCAAATCATCCTGCCGCAAGCGTTTAAGCGTATGATACCGCCTTGGATGAACCTCTACGCCATCCTCACAATGGCCACGACACTGATCTCCGTCGTCGGAATTCAAGATTCCATGACGCTCACAAAAGCTGCTCTTGTCGCTGAGGGGCGGCTCGATTTGTACCTGCCCTTTTACATGATGCTTTTGCTCATGTTTTTTGCATATTGCTACCCCATCGCTCGCCTCACTCAATCGCTCGAGAGCCGCGTGGCTGTCAAATTCTAGGAACATCGCCATGCAACCCTTGATCACGATCAGTCATGTCGAAAAATCCTTTGGTACCATGCCCGTCTTACGCGATATCTCGATGACCATTGCGAAAGGGGAATGCGCCTGCATTATCGGTCCGTCGGGCTCCGGCAAATCAACCCTGTTGCGCTGTATCAACGGGCTGGTGCCTGTCACGAGCGGTTCAATTTTAGTCGACTCGATTGAGGTGAACGATCCCCATCTCGATAAGCTGGCTTTACGCCGTAAAGTCGGCATTGTTTTCCAGCAATATAATCTGTTTCCTCACAAAACAGCGATCCAAAATATCGCGATGGCCCCGATCCACGTTCTCAATCGGCCAAAAGATGAAGCCTATGAGAACGCGCGCCGCCTTCTTGCTAAAGTCAAACTCTCTGAAAAGGCTGATGCTTATCCCGGAGAATTATCAGGCGGACAGCAACAGCGTGTAGCAATTGCACGTTCGCTCGCAATGAACCCTATGGTCATGCTTTTCGACGAGGTGACTGCGGCGCTTGATCCAGAAACAAAAAAGGAAGTGTTGTTCACAATCCGCGACCTTGCCGCAGAAGGCATGACCTGCGTCCTTGTGACCCATGAAATGGGATTTGCCTCGGAAGTGGCCGACCATGTCTATTTCACCGATGGGGGGCGGATCGTCGAGGCCGGGACGCCGACCGAAATTTTCAAAGCCGCACGTAACGAAAGAACACGTGCATTTTTAAGCCAGGTTCTTTAAGGAAGCAGAAAACGAGTATTGACACCATGACCGGCCCCACTTTCGTTCTCTCCTTCTCATGCCCAAACAAGCCCGGCATTGTAGCCCGGGTCACCAGTTACCTGTTTGAAAATGGCTGTAATATTCTTGCGGCTAACCAGTTTGACGATACGGAATCGAACCGGTTTTTCATGCGCGTGATGTTCAACATCTTAGGTGGTACCGATCCGGCACGGATTGAAGCTGGCCTTGCGGCCATCGCTGAAGATTTACAAATGCAGTGGGCCTTCCGCGATCGTCATGCCCGCAAGAGGGTCCTTCTACTGACTTCCAAATTCGATCATTGCCTGTCCGACATTCTTTACCGCTGGCGGACGAGTGAACTGGCGATGGATATTGTTGGCATCGTCGCAAACTATCCGCGTGAGACTTATTCCCATCTCGATTTCACCGGCATTCCCTTCCATTACATTCAGGTGACGCGCGATACCAAGCTTGAACGGGAAGCCGAATTATGGGCTCTCATTCAAGTCTCGCAGGCCGATGTCGTTGTGCTGGCCCGTTATATGCAAATCCTGTCGGATGGTTTGTCGGCAAAATTGAATGGTCGCTGCATCAACATCCATCATTCCTTCTTGCCGGGCTTTAAAGGGGCCAAGCCCTATCATCAGGCCCATGAACGCGGCGTGAAACTGATCGGTGCCACAGCCCATTTCGTCACGGCTGATCTCGATGAAGGCCCGATCATTGAGCAAGATGTTGAACGTATCAGCCATGATGATACGCCGGATGATCTTGTTAGAAAGGGACGCGATATTGAGCGCCGTGTGCTGGCACGCGCCTTGAGCTTTTTCCTTGAAGACCGCGTTTTACTTAACCGATCGAAGACTGTCGTCTTCCGCAACTGAGTGAGCTCGTTAGCTCAAACCAAAACTGATCTTGATCGCGACGATAATATTCGTCACGGCGATGCTGATAAGGATGAGGCCGAAGACACGGCTGATCACTTCAATCCCGTTGCGACCGAGAATGCGTGCGATCACGCCACCGAGCGCCAAAACCGAAAAGAGAAAACCTAGACACAGTGATAAAACGAGAATGGTCTGCAGTTTTTCTGCAGCCGTTCGCGCGACATTATCCGTCAGCATCATGATGGTCATGATTGAGCCAGACCCCGCAATGCATGGCGTCGCGAGTGGGAAAATGGCACGCTGCAGCAGTGAGCCGCCCCCTTCCTCCGATGGCGCTGGCTCCGGCATATTACCAAGCGCCATCTGTAACCCAAACAAAAACAAGACAATCGAGCCCGCAAGCTGAAAAGACGCCATGGGGATGTGAAGCGCCTCAAGCAACGCATGACCAATAAAAATGAAAAAGAGAAAAATCAAAAAAGCAACAGCGACGCCATAAGCGGCTACTTTAATGCGCGCACGCTGATCAAGCCCCTTCGTCGCGGCCAAGAAGATTGGGACCGCTGCGATAGGATCAAGCACGACATAGAGGGTCACGACTTCGTAGAAAAAACTACTCGGAAACATTGTCATACTCATTGAACTTTACTGCCAAACTAGGGGAAGATGCGCTTCCAATCGCGGTCCATGCTTATCACCAACCAGCCATGAGCGGGTGCCGCATCAAGTGCTTTGTTGAGCCGACCGACGGAACTGTCGCGATCATATTGATATTCACGCCGACCATCATCATGATGAACGAGCGCACCAAAACGCGGCCCCTTTCCATCGGTCGTCCATTTCAGCATTTCGAAATCACCGTCTGAGTTACCAAAGGCCATGATGGGGCGCTTGCCAATATGGCGGTTAATGCCCACGGGCTTTCCAGGGCCATCGTCAATCATCTCAATCTGTGGTGCGCGGATCACCTCAAGTCGATGATCCTGCATCACGAGATCGAGCTTGGATAGGGAACCCACAACCTGCTCAGGCGGAATACCATAAAGGCGCTGCGAGAAGGCCCGAACAAAATCAATATTTGATCCACTCACAATATAAACTTTGAAACCGCGTTGACGCAAAAAGGCGATCAACTCCGTCATCGGTTTATAGGTTAGTTGATCATAGGGCTTGTTAAAACGGGGTTGCCGTGTCTTCTTAATCCACGCATCGACTGATTTTTGAAACTCTTCAGATGTCTGCCCCGCATTGGTCTTTGCAACCAGCGGAATGAGCGAGCCACTTCCGCCCGCTGCTAAGCCCTTAACATCACCCGCAATCGCCGATTTATAAGGCTCCTGATCCTTGAGGGCTGGATTTTTCGTTGCTTCTTCTTTCAGCCGATCCATCACGAGTGCGACCTCGATATAGATCGGTTGTTCGATGATCAACGTCCCATCATGGTCAAAAACCGCAACGCGATCGGCCCGCGGCACATAGCCAGGCTGACCTGGCGTCGTCACTTGATTGACGAATGAGAGCATCTTATGCTTCGCTTCCGTTGAACGCCATGATGGCAATAGGTCGGCTGCGGCCACGGGGGCGATCGCAAACCAGACCAGAAAAACAAGAGACGTAAGATAGGTCATGTCAAACCTCGAGCACCGAAAGTTGTCTTGGCGACCAGCTTATTATTACGCCTTAGACTTTTTTAGATCTAGCTCAAGCCACATAAGGGCGCCATACAAAATATATTATTTTATAATACTCATCTTTTAACCATTGACACAATTCCTTTCAAATTTTTGATAAGGAACAGAGCCATAACTTTAAACGAGCGTTACGGCATTGCTGCTCAAAATAGCCGTCCAATCATACTTTCCAATGCAGAAAGTTGCGAAGAGTATATTCGTAACTTTGGCTGCTATCCTGTTGCATGGTATTCCCCACATCAATAGGCGTTCTTTCGGATAAGCCTGCCTCAAGCGTATTAAGGCTAATGAAGATTAATCGACTATCGCCCTTTATTTTTAAACACTTCAATTCGTACGTGGTATCAGTCGCGCAGACTTTGATGGCGGATAGATTTTCTAAATCAAGCGAATAGGCATCACTTTCAACAAAGATATGATCTACTTATTTGGGTATTTGACTGTGCGGATTTCCTCAAAAAAACGCACATGACACATCAATAAATGTCGACTTACTCGAGTACGTCGATTGGCCAAATCAATAGTGAAAAATATTATATAAGAGATTCAAAATAACAAAAATTAAATAGAATCCGCTTAAGTATTGAACGAATTTATTTTACAGCCCGCAATCGCGTGGTTAGAATCTGATCTGATCTCTCGAGAAGAGGATATGCAATAGCGGTGAGATGCGCGCTGATCCTTTTAAGATCTCTTAGAATATCAAGGTGTAGTGCGCTTGTAGCAATTGTCTCAGGTGTTCCGCGTTCTAGACGATCAAGATGAGACCTCATCGCACTCCGTTCGCGTTCTCTTATATCGTCTTTGGCGGCAACGAGATGGCGCGCCTGATCAAGGTCTCGTGAGAAGAATAAAGTCATCGCCAATTGCAATTGCGCGCTAACGGCCGCATGCATCTGCTTTATCTCGCGCCAGCCATCTTCTGAAAAGCGCACACCAAGGCGGGCTTGTTTGCGCGCCAGCGGCACCAAACTCTTGTCGATGATATCGCCAGCATGTTCAAGATTGGTTGTGAAAAGGATCAACTCGAACGCACGATTGCGATCTTCATCCTCAAGATGATGCCCCCCTAAGCGCACCAGATAGAGCTTGATCTCCTCCTGCAAAAAGTCGACCTCATCATCGAGTGTCTTCAACTCCTTTTCGCTCTGCTTATCGTGGTTTTTGAAATAGCGCATCGCCGCCTCCAGCATCCTCTCAACGCGATCGGCCACACGAAGGGCCTCGCGTGCTGCTGCGACTAGAGCGAGGGAAGGCGTTTTAAGCGCGAGTTCATCAAGATGCTGAACACGAATACGGCTTTCATCATTCTCTGAATCGGGCCAAATTTTCTCAAGCATTGCAGCCAGAGGTCGTGCTATCGGCAAGCCGACCAATGCGATCGTAAGGTTGAAGATAAGATGCACATCGACCACCAAGCGTGCGGCCTGCCCTGTCCATAAATCAAATATATGAGGCGTTACGGTTGCGCCGATGAGGAAAATTGCAGCCATCCCAATACGGCCTAAAAGATTGGCTGTAAGCACCCGTCGCGTGGGTGCACCTGCACGTGCAGACAACATCAGCGGAATTAATGAGGATCCAATATTGGCACCCAGCACGAGCGCGAGACATGCGGCACTGTCTAGCGCACCCGTTGCTGCCAAAGCGGACAGCGCCAAAATCATGGCGACGCTTGAATGCAAGGCTAGAGTGATCAATGCGGCAATCGCCATTCCGATCAGCGGTTCGCTGCCAATCCGTTCAAGTACTGCAATGAAAAGCGGTTCATATGCTATGCCCGATAGGGATACACCGATGATCGAAAGCGCCAGTAAAACAAGCCCGAAACCAAAAGCAATGGTGCCATAGGGCTTGGCATTGTCACGCAGCAAGCCTAGTGCGACAGCACCACCGATTGAAAGTAATGCAGGCGCCAGCACGGCGCTACGCAGAGATAAAAGCTGCACCATCAATGCTGAGCCAAGATCCGCACCGAAGACAGCCGACACGGCGGCGACGCTCGATAAGAACCCCCGTTCAGCAAATGCTGTAACAATAAGGCTCGCCGCAGCACCGCTTTGCAACGCAGCCGCAATCATTACTCCCATCAACGAGGCCAACAGACTTGATTGCCCAACCCGGCGTAAAATGCCGCGCAAGCGGTCACCGAATGTCAGCAACATTTGGTCGCGGATAAAGCGAATGCTCCAAACAAGCAGAACAATCCCTGCAATCAGAGAGATCAAACCCGTGTTTTGGAACATTGCGGTCAAAAGCCTCAACCAACAAACCTGATCGGGAATTTGACGCCTTCAGCCAATATGATGCAACCCCAATCAGCTGGAAAAAGTACTCAGAATGACATTAACGCCGATCCTTAAAGTCGCCCTGCGCAGGTTGATTAGCCTGTTGCATTGCACAATTGGACGTATGGCAGCCTGATCAATAAGCACACTAAGTTTCACGTATGATCATATGATCTCTCCATGAGATCGTCACAATTAGTTATAAATTTCATAAAAATATGCAAATAATTATGTTGCTCGTTAATGGCCTTAAAATATGATCGTTCATATTTTCCAAGATAGCCAGTTTAGGCAGAGATCCCTACACACTTGGCTGCTTATCCTTTTGAATGATATCTCGCTAATGCTTTGTTGCAGCCTTTTACTAAGGCGCGTCTGCCTTGGAGAGGAGGTACAGCCTCTACCGACAGAGCTTAGAACGCTGATGAATTCAGCTAACCTTTGAATGCATACTGTATAGCCTCACCCTTCTTTAATAAGAAAGATGCTTAGACCGATTCATAAAGATAATCGCGCATTTCGTATTTTAGATATTGAATAAATTCATTCACATAGTCTTGTGCAACCCTTTCTAAATTCTCGCCAGATGGCAATAAAACACCAAATTCAAAAGGGATATCTGGCTTAAATGGTCGCAAAACAACATTCCTTTGAGAAAATTCAACAGCTGTGAACGGATCACATATTGCCAACCCATATCCAGAAGACACTATAC
>VERN01000320.1 GCA_018882635.1 Beijerinckiaceae bacterium
ACGGTGTGGACAAGGACGAGCGCGCGCAGGCGATCGAGCGCGAGGAAATCGAACGTCTCGCGAAAGACCGCGATGACGAACTCGCGATCCTCGACCGTAACGTCTATGCGCGTCTGCAGGACGAACTCATCGGCAAGACCGGTCTTGCGGGCCCAAAGGGCTTCAAGAAGGACAGCGCCATCACCGCCGAAACGCTCGCGGAATTCCCGCGTTCGCAATGGTGGGTGTTTGCGGTCAATGACGACGCCGTGATGGCGACCGTCGAGGCCATGCGCAAGCAATATGAAGAAGCCAAGAAGGGCCTCGAGCAGCGCTTCCTCGACAAGGTCGAGAAGTTGCAGCGCGGTGATGAATTGCCGCCCGGCGTGATGAAGATGGTGAAAGTCTTCGTTGCGGTGAAGCGCAAGATTCAGCCGGGCGACAAGATGGCCGGCCGCCATGGCAACAAGGGTGTCGTGTCGCGCATCGTGCCGATCGAAGACATGCCGTTCCTCGAAGACGGCACGCATGTCGATATCGTGCTGAACCCGCTCGGCGTGCCGTCCCGCATGAACGTCGGTCAAATTCTCGAAACGCATCTCGGCTGGGCCTGCGCGGGCCTTGGCAAGCAGATCGGCGAGATGGTCGACGCTTATCGCCGCACGCATGATGCCAAGCCGCTGAAGGCGAAGCTCAAGCAGGTTTATGGCGAAAACCCGCAAGTCGTCGATCTCGATGATGAGGGTGCTGCGACGCTCGGCGACAATCTGCGTCGTGGTGTGCCGATTGCGACGCCGGTGTTCGATGGCGCGAAAGAAAGCGATATCGAACGTCTGTTGCAGGAAGCTGGCCTTGCCACATCGGGTCAGGTCACGCTTTACGATGGACGCACCGGTGAAGCCTTCGATCGTAAGGTGACCGTCGGCTACATCTACATGTTGAAGCTGCACCATCTCGTCGACGACAAGATCCATGCCCGTTCGATCGGTCCGTACTCGCTCGTCACGCAGCAGCCGCTGGGTGGTAAGGCGCAGTTCGGCGGACAGCGCTTCGGGGAAATGGAAGTGTGGGCGCTCGAGGCGTATGGCGCTGCCTATACGCTGCAGGAAATGCTCACCGTGAAGTCGGACGACGTCGCGGGCCGCACGAAGGTTTACGAAGCCATTGTTCGTGGCGACGACACTTTCGAAGCGGGCATTCCGGAAAGCTTCAACGTGCTTGTGAAGGAAATGCGCTCGCTCGGTCTCAACGTGGAACTCACCGCGTCGAAGAAGCCGAATGCCGAGCTGCCGCCTTCGGAAGCTGCTGAATAAAACACATCAGGAGGCGGGACGTTCGCGTCCCGCCGGCCGGGCCACCAATCCGGCGCAATCGCAATTTACGCATTCAACCGGCCGGTCTTCAGATGAGACCTTGCCGAGAGCCAGGAGACGGCGATGAATCAAGAGGTCATGAATCTCTTCAACCCGGTGTCTCAGCCGCCGACGTTCGATCAGATCAAGATTTCGATCGCGAGCCCGGACAAGATTTTGTCCTGGTCGTTTGGCGAAATCAAAAAGCCTGAGACGATCAATTACCGCACGTTCAAGCCGGAACGTGATGGCTTGTTCTGCGCGCGCATTTTCGGGCCGATCAAGGATTACGAATGCTTGTGCGGCAAGTACAAGCGCATGAAATACAAGGGCGTCATCTGCGAAAAGTGCGGCGTTGAAGTTACGCTCTCGCGCGTCCGTCGCGAGCGCATGGGCCATATCGAACTCGCCGCGCCTGTCGCTCATATCTGGTTCTTGAAGTCGCTGCCCTCGCGCATCGGCCTTCTGCTCGATATGCCGCTCAAGGATCTCGAGCGCATTCTCTATTTCGAAAACTATGTCGTTATCGAGCCGGGTCTCACCCCTCTGAAGGAGCGTCAGCTCCTTTCGGAAGAAG